>CAJUJQ010000175.1 GCA_910586575.1 uncultured Clostridia bacterium
ACGCTCTTCCGATCTTCTGAGACGGTTGAAGTCCGTACCTTTAGCACCGAACCTGCCGATATCCTGTCGGATGCAGGATATGATCCTGACAAATATGAAATTTTATCCGAGGATCTGCTCGGCAATCAGCTGACAGGGCTGCGCATCGGGAGGAAATTCCCGGTCACGGTCTATGACGGCGGTGAAAAATATATCTTGGATACCGCAACCAAAACGATTGGCCAGCTGTTTTTGCAGCAGCGGATTACAATCAGTGCATTCGACATTGTGTCGCCTTCAGTTACCAACCTTGTGAGCGAGGGAATGGAAATCCATATCACACGTGTCAATAATGCGACAGTTACCGAGGAAAATATGATTCCGCTGGAGGTTGAGAAACGGTATAACGACCAGGTTTCTTACGGCAAGACGCGGATCTTGAAAGCCGGTTCTACCGGTGTCCTGACCCGTACATACGATGTTACCTACCACAGCGGCGTTGAAACCGCGCGTACCTTGATCAGCGAAGAGATTACCGAAGTGGGAACCCCTCAGGTGATTGAAATTGGTACTGCGGGGGCCATTGTGACAGAAGCGGGGGAGGTTCGTCCCTACAAGCAGATTGTGAACGTACTTGCAACCGCATATTCAACCGAGGGCTGGAAAAATAAGCACACCTTTACACAGACTTTGGCCAAGGTGGGAACGGTTGCGGTTGATCCCTCTGTTATTCCGTTGGGTTCGGAGCTGTATATTACTTCGCTTGACGGAAAAGAATGGGTTTATGGTCTGGCGGTCGCAGAGGATACCGGAAGCCTGATTCAGGGAAAACGGATTGATTTGTTCTTTGATACGCAGGAGGAATGTATAAACTTTGGCGTTTCTGACGCGCTGGTTTACGTATTAAAGTAAGAAAAATATCTTCGAAAAAGGAAAAAGCCCGGCGTTGCCGGGCTTTTTTGTGGAATTCCCCCGGTTTAGGGGCAGGGGAGTGCTATTAAGGATTATTTTTTGCGGACAAGTTGAAACAGAGGAGGTTTCTATGGGGCTTTGCGATTTGAATACCATCCGAGATGTTCTTGGACGGCATGGATTTCATTTTTCCAAGTCGCTTGGGCAGAATTTTTTAACGGCACAGTGGGTACCCGACCGGATTGCGGCCGAATGCGGCGCGGACCGTTCAAATGCGGTGATGGAGATCGGTCCTGGTATGGGATGCCTTACGCTTGAGCTGTCCAAACGGGCGGCAAGGGTTGTAGCAGTCGAGCTTGACCGTGCACTTTTGCCTGTAATGGCAGAAACCTTAACAGGCATTGAGAATGTCGAAGTCGTTCAGGGAGACATCCTGAAAACGGACATTTCTGCCCTGTGTGCAGAAAAATTTGACGGAATGGCGGTACATGCCTGCGCAAATCTTCCGTACTACATCACAAGCCCTGTTATTTCGGCGCTGATTGACTGCCGTGCATTTGAAAGCATTACCGTTATGGTACAGAAAGAGGTCGCGGAACGGATTTGCGCTGCGGCGGGCACGTCCGAATACAGCGCATTCTCGATTTATGTACAATACCATACCGAACCGGAGATTTTGTTTGAGGTGCCGCGGGACTGCTTCGTCCCACAGCCGAAGGTTGATTCTGCGGTGCTGCGTCTGGTTCCCCGGAAGATGCCGGCTGTTTCGCCGCAGGATGAAGCCCTGTTTTTTGCAATCATCCGTGCGGCGTTCAACCAGCGGCGGAAAACACTTGCGAATGCTGTTTTGGCAGCGTTCGGCGGACGGTTGAACAAGGCCGAAATCTTCAGCCTCATCCGCTCCGTCGGGCTTGACGAGCGCGTCCGTGGGGAACGGCTGACGCTCTCCGATTTTGCCGCGCTTTCTGATGCAGCGGCGGTTCTTCTGGCGGAAAAATGCGAAACTGCTGCTGTTTCTCAGGAAATGCGTGATTAAATCCCCAGTATCAGCATGATTCCAATCATCATCAGCAATTCCGTGTCGATTTCCTCGCCGTCGTTGATCAGGAACCATATGACCGCAAGCGCAATCAGGGTATCCGCATCAAATTTAATTGATCCGAGCCGTGCGCCTAAAGCTTGTGACAGATTCCCGAACGCACTGACCGCCTGCGGCTGATGCTGCGGTTGGTGCTGCGCCATGGTTTCCGCCGCTTCCTCACGGCGCGTGTTATGTACCTCCTCACGCGGAGTTTGAATATATTGATTATACACGTGTAAAGCCACCTTCTTTACAGGGATTTTGTTCCATCCGGAGGTCCGCCCTGGGTGCCGCCCAGCTGTAGCATTGCGTTCTTTGCCATCCTTGCCATGCTGACCAGACGGATGGCATGGTCAAACTGATTGCCGACGCCCTCCGTTACAAAAGGCTTGAAGGATTGCAGCAGGTTGGCGCGGTCGCGGTTGATCGCCTGCTGCCCGCTCCTGGCAATTGTGTTGATTACCGGCATGACCTTGCGCATCAGCTCGGCAGAGGGGTCGTAAGCAGCTGCGGGACGGCTCCCGGCGCCGCCGGACATCATCGGAGGCGGTACCGGCGCCGCCGCAGGAGCGGCCCCCTGCGGCGTTGCGGGACGCTGCGGGGGCGCAGGGGACTGACTCCCGCCAAGCAGGCCGGAAGCGGCGCTGAGCGCGCTTTGCAGCTTAGCGGGGTCGTTTAACAGCTCACTGAGCATGTTATTGGCGTTTTGCTCCATTGCGGGTCCTCCTCTTACTGTCCAAGCATGTGAAGGACGGTGCTGGCCAGCTGTGCGCCGTCCGGTGTGTTCATGAGCTGCGCTGCCGCCGCCTTTGCGCTGTTGTAATCCCCGGCCTGCATGGCCGCAGCTGCACGCTCAATCCTGGCGCGCGTTTCCCGGCTGAGCTGCCCGCCGGAAAGCGTACCGCTGCTGTTCAGGGCTGCCATCAGCTGATCTACTGTCTCCGGGCTGCCGCCCGCAGCTTGCAGCTGCGCAATCAAAGCATTCATATCAATCATGGTTTTGTCCCTCCAATTTCCGGCAGACGGGTCCGGGGTCGCCCTCCGGACGGGTCTGTTCCATCTGTTACACTCTATGCGTTGGGGCGAGGATTTGTGTATGTCCACCCCCGTGGGCAGCAGATTGGTTTGGAAAAAACGTACAGAGCCCCTTTACAAGCAGGCGTTTTTCGTGTATAGTAGCCTATGTGCCTAAATATGGGGCAGGAGGGAAGGACAAGCATGAAGGTATTGGTTTTTTCCGATTCGCACGGGCGTACCGTTGATATGTATGATGCGATTGAACGGGAAGTGCCAGACAGTGTGATTCATCTCGGAGATTATACGGAGGATGTGCGTGAGCTGCGCCATGCCTATGAATATGATATACCGATTTACGGCGTGCGCGGCAATAATGATTTCGATTCTGATTTCCCGCGCTTTATCGTCATGTCGCTCGGTGGTGTGGAAATGTACCTGACGCACGGCCACCTCGAGCGCGTTTATGGCATGTCTGCCGGTCAGGTGCCGTACCGCGCAAAGGAAAACGGCTGTATCCTTGCGATGTTTGGACATACGCACCGGCTTTTCCTCGAGAAGATGGACGGCATCATGGTCTTCAACCCCGGCAGCATCAGCCTTCCGCGCGGCGGGCGAAAAAGCTACGGCAGGCTGTACATCGAGCCGGACGGGTTTACAATTGAACCGGTTATCCTGTAAAGTGATTCATTTTACAGGCGGAAATTATGGAAAAGAGAAGGAAAAACATATGCTTTTGGCAATCGATGTTGGCAACACCAATATGGTGTTCGGCCTGTACGAGGGGGAGGAGTTTATCGGCTCCTTCCGGATTTCCACCAACGGAGAGCGTACCTCCGATGAACTGGGGATGATGATTCTTCAGTATTACACCTTTTTGGGGCGCAGGGCAGAAGATACCGGCGCGGTCATTATTGCTTCGGTTGTGCCGCCGGTCATGTACACCTTAATTAACGCTATCCGGAAATATCTTTGCCTCCAGCCGAAATGTGTCGGCAAGGACGTGGACGCGGGGATTCTCAACCGCTACAACAACCCGCGTGAGGTCGGCGTTGACCGGCTGGTCAACGCGGTTTCTGCCGTGGAAAAGTATGGTTCACCGCTGATTATTGTGGATATGGGCACTGCCATCACCTTTGACGCGATTGACCAGGACGGGGCTTATCTGGGTGGTGCAATTCTGCCCGGTATTAAAATTGCAATGGAAGCGCTGTTCCAGAAGGCGGCAAAGCTGCCGCGCATTGATATTGCGCCCAGCGCGCACGCCATCGGCAAAACTACGGTCGAAAGCATGCAGTCCGGCGCGGTACGCGGCTATGTCGGCGCGCTGAAAGGCATTATCCTTGACATGAAAGAGGAGATGGAAGGGGAGGTGCACGTGGTTGCGACCGGCGGCATGGGGCGCATGATGGCGCAGCACTGCTCGCTGATTGACGAGGTGGACGCGAACCTGACGCTGGAGGGCCTGCGGATGATTTATGACCGGAACCGTGAGGTATTCCGAAACAGCCGCATTCAGCGGATTCTGGTAGACGTGTCCGAGGAGGTTTGATGGGAAAGCTGTCATCTATATTTTGTTCAATTGGATTGTTGACGCCTGTTTTCCTGCGATATCAGGAGACGGGCGTTTTCATTTGAAATCATGGAATATTTCTGTGATTGCCCTGGAAAATGAATGCAGCTGCCATCTTTTGCATAGAATAGAGGAAAGCAATGAAAGGTGGTCAGAAGATGAAAAAAATGATCTGCGCGGCCTTTTGCGCGTGTATGCTGCTGGTCCAGGCGGCGGCGCTTCCGGCAATGGGGCCACTGAACGCAAAATCAGCAGCGCTGTACGATTCCTCCGGACAGGTGCTTTTTGAGATGAACGCAGACGAACCGCTCCAACCTGCCAGCGTAACCAAAATTATGACCCTGCTGCTGGCGATGGAAGCGCTTGACCGAGGAGAGGTGAAGCTGACCGATATGGTGACTGGCTCTGCCTACGCGTCGTCCATGGGCGGAACGCAGATCTGGCTGAAAGAGGGGGAGCAGCTCTCTTTCGACGAAATGCTGAAAGCAATCGCGGTCGGTTCCGCGAATGACTGTGCGGTAGCCGTTGCCGAGCATCTTGCCGGGACCGAAGCCGCTTTCGTTGAGCGCATGAACGCCCGCGCGCAGGAGCTGGGCTGCACCAGTACAACCTTTATCAACGCCAACGGGCTGGATGCGGACGGCGGGAAAACGCTGACATCCGCGCGTGACCTGGCGCTCATCTCGGTCGAGCTGCTGAAGCACCCTAAAATTTTGGATTATACGACCATTTGGATGGATACCATCCGCAACGGGCAGTTTTCGCTTGCGAACACCAATAAGATGCTCAAGAGCTACGAGGGGATGATCGGCCTGAAAACCGGCTATATTTCCCAGGCAGGCTTTTGCATTTCGGCGGTGGCTGAGCGTGACGGCATGACGCTGATTGCGACCATTATGGCCGCGCCAACCAAGGAAGCCCGCAGCGCGGACGTATCCGCGTTACTCAACTATGGTTTCGCGAATTTTGCGCCCTATACGCCTGATATCGCCGGGCAGCTGCACCCGGTACCGGTCCGGCTGGGCAAGGCGCTTTCCGTCATGCCGGAGGCTGGGCAGGTCAACGGCATTGTTCTTGCCAAAGAGGATATGTCGGCATTGACCACCGAGGTCCGGCTTGCGGACGCGGTAGAGGCCCCGGTGGAAAAGGGGCAGCAGCTGGGGACGGTCACCGTCAAAAGCGGCGATGAGGTGCTGATGAATATCCCCTTGACCGCGGCGGAATCGGTAGATCGGAAGAGCGTCGTGTAGGGAAAGAGTGTAGATCTC
>CAJUJQ010000176.1 GCA_910586575.1 uncultured Clostridia bacterium
GGTTCGCCTGCGCGGCGGGCGGTCCTGCGCGGACAGCGCCAGAGGGACTCGTCCCCCTGGACACCCTTTCTCCGCTGCGGCGGGAAGTTGGAACGGCAATCATCGCTGCTGCACCTTCTGTACTCGTGTGAGTTAAAGTTTGCCGTTCGGTTTGCCTGCGCGGCAGGCGGTCCTGCGCGGACAGCGCCAGAGGGACTCGTCCCCCTGGACACCCTTTCTCCGCTGCGGCGGGAAGTTGGAACGGCAATCATCGCTGCTGCACCTTGCCCTGCCCGCCAAACGGATGGCGGGCAGGGTGGGTGAATACGGCAAATCTTTTCATTCGTGAGTATAAATAGTGAAAAGCCGGGGGAAGCCCCGGCTTTTCAGGAGGAAAATGCGCACGCTGCGTTACGCCGCAGGGCGGGGGACTGCCTCCGAACGGGTTCAGGGACAGTCCCCTGTGCTGCGAAGGGAACTGGGAGATATTGCTATGCGAATCAGGGAATTAGGGGAGCGGCCCGCGCCGCAAATAAGGCAGCTGTTCCACATTTGGGAAAGCTCCGTCAAAGAAACCCATCTGTTTTTATCCCCGTCCGGAATTGAGATGATTGGGAACGGCGTTCCGCAAGCCTTGCAGGCGGTGCCGCATCTCATCATCGCGGAGGACACGCAGGCGCTCCCGGTGGCGTTCATGGGTATCGACAACCGGCGGCTGGAAATGCTGTTCCTCGCTCCCGAGGAATGCGGGAAGGGGCTGGGGGCGGCAGTTGGTGGCATATGGTATAGAGCGGTATGAAATCGACGAAGTGACTGTCAGCGAACAGAACCCGCTTGCCGTAGGGTTTTACCAGCGCATAGGGTTCCGTACCTACAAGCGGACGCCCCTGGACGGGCAGGGCGGCCCCTATCCACTATTATATATGAAATACGAACCGCTGATGACACCATAATCGCAAAGCTGTTCCTGAAAGAGAGGATTTTATGAACCGATTGCTGTATGCGGCAAAGCGCGCAGCCGGATGGCTTGGGCAGCTGCTTCATCCGCGCGCCTGCGTCCTGTGCCGGAAGCCGCTTCCTGCCGGAACATCCGCTATGCTCTGCGGGACATGCGCCCCGCAGCTGTACCATACCTATCGGAATACCGCGCCTGTCCGTGTTCCCGGTACGGACGGTGCGGACGCGCCGCTGCTTTATACCGGCGCGCTCGCCACCGCGATGAAGCGCTATAAATTCTACCGTAGTACCGCCCTTTGCCGGTGGTTCTCGGCGCAGGCAGCGGCCTGCCTGGCGGGGCATCTCGATGCGTGGCAGCCCGACTGCCTGGCCTATGTCCCGCTCGGCGCTGCCCGCTGGTGGTCGCGTGGCTTCAACCAAAGCGAAGCGTTCGCCCGACAGATTGGCAAGTCGCTGAACCTGCCGGTATGCCATGCGCTCGGCAAGCGCCCGAAACTGGGCAAGCAGTCGCGACGCTCCGAAAAAGAGCGCTGGAAAGCCGCTCAGAATATGTTTTTCGCGCTGCCGGGGCAAGCTGTTCAGGGGAAACGGGTGGTCTTGGTGGATGATATCATTACCACCGGCGCAAGCGCTTCGGACGCGGTGCGCGCCTTGAAGGAAGCAGGCGCTTCGAGTGTCTATGTGCTTGCGCCGCTTCGCACGCCGTACTACCCCAAGGAGGTTGCGCGTTGAGGGGGCTGTGGGGTGCCGCAGGGATCCGCTGTGCGGCAGAGCTTGGAAACTTGACCAATGCGTTTACGGTATTTTTCGGCGGGACAGGGCTGGCTGTTTTGTTCCTGGTGGTGCTGTTTGGTCTGCTTTTCCTGCTGGCAAAGCAGATTGCGAAGCACTGGGATTTCCCAGAGGAGCCGGACGAGACGGAACCGGAAACCGCAGGCCCCTGGAAATCGCACCCCTTCTACCCGGTCTGCAAGCGCGCCCGCGCCGCCTATCTGGTGCTTTGCTTTGACGAGGTGCTGAAAGCCGCCGGACAGGATTTGGAGCGCTGGAAGTGGATGCGCAATGAACTTTGGTCGGTCACCAGGCGCCCCGAGGAGGAATGGGCGGCAAGGGTGTGCGACCTGCTGCCGGCAGAAACCGCTTTTGCGCCGACCTATGAGGAATTGCTCGAGCTGCGGCGCGAAAGCCCGTACCCGGAATATTCCTTCAACGCGGCGGAATGGAAGTATTTTCACAGCCTGTACAACAGCATTGATGAAAATGCCATGGAGCAGCTTGCGTTTGTCCTGTCGCAAATGGCTGATATTATCTTAGATGACTGCGGCGACGGTGAAACGCCCTATACCCCGGATTCCCTGCGCTTTATTGACGAAACACAGGACTACCTCAAATCACACAATATCCCGCTGCCGAACGATGAAAATGCCCTTGCGCACCTGATGAAGCAGCGAAACCCGCACAGCGGCAAGCCCTTTGACCCGCCTGTCAAATTATCATAAGAAAAGCCCGGTCGCCCGGGCTTTTTTCGCGTCAGGAACTGTGAAGAAATAAATTGTGACAAGCGCGCCGCAGATTCTTTCGCCAGACAAGGCGCGTTTCCGCAGGCAGGCTGTCGCCTGTCAGGGGAACTGGGCGCAATATGGAGGAAGAAAATGCAAACAATTGCCGCAACTTATTTTTGAACAGCTCCTCAGCCAATAAAGAACTGTGCCCAATAGGGCGTCCCGTTTATCACCGTATAACCAACGCCAATCTGTGTGAACTGCCTGCCCAGGATGTTCGCTCGGTGCGTCGCGGAGTTCATCCACGCGGTTACAACCTCCTGCGGGGTGCGCTGCCCATAGGCAATGTTCTCCCCAGCGGAGCGGTAGCTGACCCCGGCTTCACGCAGGGCGGTAAAGCAGGATGTACCGTTCGGGCGGGTGTGGGAGAAGCCGCGCGCCTGCTCGGCTGCCCGCACCTGTGCCGCCTGGCTGGCCTTGGCGTTGACTGTCAGCGCCGAAAGGCCGTACTTTGCGCGCTCTGCGTTGACCAGCCGCACAACCTCCTGTGCGTATGCGGAAAGCGAGCTGCCGCCGGTTGAGGGCGTGTCGGGCGTTTCCGGCTTATCGGGCTCAGCCGGTTTGTCGGGTTCAGCGGGCTTGTCCGGTTCGCTTGGCGTTGTCGGCTTGGACGGCGTTGTCGGCCTGCCCGGCATCCCCGGCAGCTGCGACCAGTCAAATTGATTGAGCCGGTCGTTCAAACCGTCCAACACGTCCTTGAGATTCGTACCGTTTACAATAATCGTGGGTACTCTCCGGCTGTTCTGCGCACCGCTGTTACAGTTAGCCGCGCCCGCATTGATACTCAGCAGCATGGAAGTGGCAAGGCCCAGTGCAATCGTCCGTTTGTTCATGATATGACACACTCCTTTGAAAAATTCTGGCGCGCGCCACAGTTCGTGGCGGCACAGGCAGCGGCTTCATAGTTTCTCATGGATTCACTGCCTATCCAAATCATACATGGATGTTCCCTCAAAAACAATGGAAATTGTCGCCGCATGGACCAGGAATCGCCAAAAAGCGCATGGAATTACCGTATCTTGGGCGCTTTGGCAAATCTTTTTGTGGAAAGCCGGGAAAATCACCCCAGCCCTGCCTGCCGCATACATGCCGCGAGCGGGCGCATACCATGGAAATAGAAAGGGGGAGTGCTTTTGAACAGGGCACAGGACAGCGCGGCACAGCGGGTGTGGCGGGTTGCCGTTTATATCCGCTTGTCGAAGGACGACGGGAAAGAGGAAAGCCTGAGCGTTGCGAATCAGCGGAAGGTGATTGCGGATTATCTGGAAAGCGGGTTTCAGGGAAGGTTCCGGATAGAGGATTCTTTTATCGACGACGGCGAGTCTGGCACTGACTTCGACCGCCCCGCCTTCCGGCGGATGGTGCAGGCCATAGAGGGTCGGCGGATTGACTGCATTGTCTGTAAAAACCTGTCGCGCATGTTCCGCAATTATGCCGACCAGGGATATTTTTTGGAGAAGGTCTTTCCGAAGTACCGTATCCGGTTTATCACCGTCAGCGAACCGCGCATTGACACTTTTTTGCATCCGGAAGCGCTGGACGGCCTTGAGGTGCCCATCAGCGGCCTGATGAATGACCGTTACGCGGCAAAAACCTCGCGGGATGTGCGCACGACCTTCGCGGCAAAGCGCCGGAAAGGGGAATTTATCGGAGCCTTTGCACCCTATGGGTATCAGAAAGCGCCGGAGGATAAAAACCGCCTGCTGCCCGACCCCGAAGCGGCACGGGTTGTGCGGATGATTTATCAATGGTTCCTGTCCGAGGGGATGAGCAAAAACGGGATTGCGCGGCGGCTCAATACGTTAGGCATTCCGAACCCGACCGCTTATAAGCGCCAAATTGGGCTGCGGTACGCCAGCCCGCAGGCGGAAAAAAATGACGGCCTTTGGACCGCACGTTCGGTCTCCTGCATCCTGCAAAACCGCGTCTATACCGGCACGATGGTGCAGGGCCGCCAGGAGGTTGTCAGCTACAAGGTACATGAAAAACGCGCCGTGCCGCGGGCCGATTGGTATATCGTGCCGGGAACGCATGAGGCAATCATTGCCCCTGCCGATTTTGAACGCGCGCAGGCGCTTCAGCAGGGCGGCGGGCGCGCGGTAAATGGAAAGCTGCACTTGTTCGCCGGGCTGCTCCGCTGTGCTGACTGCGGCAGGGCGATGACGCGGCAGAAGAGTAAAAACACCGTTTATTACTATTGCCGCACCTACCGCGCAAAGTCCCGGGAACGGTGCACCCGTCACGCCCTCCGGGAAGCCGCGTTAAGCCGCGCGGTGCTGGCGGTGCTGCGGTCGCAGCTTGCCCTTGCGGTTGGGCTTATGGAGATTGCGGAAACGCTGAAACAGCTTCCAACTGCGCAAAACAACGATTTACAGTGCCTTTTGGAGACGAATCAACAGAAGTATGCCCGAACGGAAGCACGCTCGGACGGTCTCTATGAAGACTGGAAAAACGGTGAGCTCTCCCACGCGGAATATCTGCGCCTGAAAGACCGTTACCGGGAGCAGCTCCGGCAGCTGCGGGCAGAAGCCAACGAAATCCGGGGCAGGCTTGCAGCGGTTCCGCCACTCGAGGAAGGATCGGAGCTTGCTTTTTTCCTGTCAAATCAGGATATCCGGGAGCTTTCCCGCGGGCTGCTGACCGCCCTTGTGAAGCAAGTCAATGTTTACGAGAACGGTGCGCTGGAAATTAGCCTTTGCTTTGCAGATCCATTTTGAACACTGACTGAACCGGCACTATGCACAGTATCGCCCTGCCCGGGGGTTTTGTTTCGGCACATGCCGCGACCGGTGCGACGGGTGCAACCGGCCCAGCCGGTCCGACCGGCGCAACCGGCGCAACCGGCGCAACCGGCGCACGCGGGCCGATGGGCCCCATGGGTCCAACGGGACCCGCCGGCGGGCCGACCGGCCCAACTGGCCCAATCGGCGCGACCGGTCCAACCGGTCCCATTGGCGCGATCGGCGCGCAAGGCCCTGCGGGACCGACCGGCCCAACTGGGCCGCTTATTTATGCACAACAGTAACTTTTGCTTGGTGATGGGGCGTTAAGCCTGCTACATCGCGGGCTTTCGCTCTATCACCGTAAGTATGCTGTGATTGTTCTCGATGTAATCAACTATACGCTGATACTCATCGGCGAAATTGAAGTCCACCGTTATCTCCCCGTTCTCATGCACCCAAACTGTATCAACCAATTCAACCACGATACCGCGATTGAGGGTTTGAATGTTCCTGTGCTTTAGGAAAGCAGTAAGATAGGGGTCGTCGGTGTCGATACCGTCAGCCATCACTTGCATTT
>CAJUJQ010000177.1 GCA_910586575.1 uncultured Clostridia bacterium
TCCGTGAAATCCACTCGCAAATAGTTCTTCATTTCATCCAATGATATCACCTGACCGCCACCCTCCTTTCTTACGTGCCAGCCTTCATTTTCAGAAGCTGAATGCCCTCCGGCAGAATCACCTTGCCGTCCACGCGCTCGGTCGCCACGTAACCGATCTGGCCGTTGGTGGCGTACAACTCGTTCAAACGCTGCACCGTTCTGCCCGCGCGGTCGCCAATCCAGTAGTTTTTGAAATCGCCAAAAGCAACCGTCAGCGCACCCGCCGCAGCGGTCGGGATATAGGGCGAGGTGTAAATCTCGTAGCCCAGCAGCCGATCCGGTTCGCCTGCCTGGACAGACGGCTGCCACAGGTACACGCCGTTGCTGTCCTTCAGCTTGCGAAGCAGGGAAACGGTCGCGTCGTGCATCAAAAACTTTGCGTTTCTACGGTACGGGGACTTGAGCGCGTACACAAGGTTGATCACCTCATCTACCGTGATCCCGGTCGCGCTTGCTGCCGTAACGCCAACCGTACCGCCCTTCGCCGTGAAGATACCTGTGGGCTGGTTCGTACCGGTGCCCACACAGAACGCTTCCTCCTCGGCGATGCCAAAAGCTCTCGCAAACTCCTTCATAAGGTAGTCCTCAATATCGAAAGCGGAATCCTGTAAAAGCTCCACGCTAACGCGGCACAAATCGGTCAATTTGAAAGCGTCGATCTGCTTCTGACCGAAGGACGGATTACTCTCGGTGTACGCTGCGTTCTCCGCCGTCCACTGCGCGGTGGAGTGTCCGGTTGCGATGGGAATCTTGCGCTCGTGCTGCGTGGTGATTACTTTGGCAAGGGAACGGATCACGTTCTCCTCATCCAGCGCGCTCACGATATCGCGCTCGAAATCCTCCGGCACGAGGAAACCACCGTCCGCATCCACGCCTTCGGAAAGGACGTTGTGCAGGAGTGCTCTGCCGCGAAGGTGGCGGTCGAAATCCTCTTTATAGGCATCAGAAGCCCTGCCGACCTTTTCCGGCTTCAGCCCCGCGCCCTTGTCCGGCGTTTCGGTGATCGGCGTGTTCACGGGCTTGTTCAACTCCGCTTCGATGGCGTCTCGGCGCTCCATGCGCTTGATTTCGTTGGTCATAGCGTCCAGGTCGCGCTCCATTTTGGTATAGGTGGCGTCGTCCTCAGCGGACAAAACGCCCATGTCGTTTCTGTGTGTATTGAGAAAGCCCTCCATGGTGTTCCAGAGCGCCGCCCGCTTGTTTCTCATTTCAGTGATCGTCATGGTAAAAAATCCTCCTTAAAGTAGTTTCTTGTACAGTGCCGCCCGCAGCTCATCTACGGAGCGACCAGTGGGTTTTGTCCTCACCTTTGCGGAAATTTTATTGACCAAGGCGCGTTCTACCGCAGAAGCGGCGAACTCGTAGCCCTCATCGCTCGGCGCAGATTTGCGCTCACCGTCCGTCAGAATGCCGTCCGCGAAACCAAGCTCCACGGCTTTCTTGGCGTTCATCCAAGTGGTGTCGTCCATCATGCGGGCAAGCTGCTTTCTCGGCAGTCCTGTCTTGATTTCATAGGCATTGATGATGGACTCCTTCACTTCGGAGAGCATATCAATCGCCTTTTCCATGTCCACATGGTCGCCGAACGCCATGGTCGCGGGATTGTGAATCATCATTAAAGCGGTGGGAGCCATCAGCACCGTTGTCCCCGCCATAGCCACCACCGACGCCGCACTTGCCGCGATGCCGTCGATCTTGATAGTCACATCGCCCTTGTAATCCATCAGCATCGTGTAAATCTGGCTTGCTGCGATACAATCTCCGCCGGGAGAGTTGATCCACACCGTAATGGGGCCGCTGCCCGCGAACAGTTCCTCCTTGAACATCGCCGGAGTGACGTCATCGTCAAACCAGCTTTCCTCGGCAATTGTGCCGTTCAGCTCAAGAATCCTTTCGCCGTCCGCTTGGTTTTCCCAGTTCCAAAACTTCTTATTTTTCACTCAAATTCTCCTTTCTGTTATCCGTCGCAAAAATTCCCGCATCGGACAGCTTTGTCATGTTGCCGTTAATGAGGTACAGATCGCCGCCGTCCTCGGCTGGGATACGGTCGAGATTCTCCAGTTCCCGGATATCGTTCGCCGACATCCAGCCGTTTTGCCTTGCCGTTGCGTAGCCGTTCATTCGGCTTTGGTAATCGCCACGGAGCAGCCCTTCCACGTTGAACTTCACGAAATAGTCCCGTTTTTCCTCTGGTCGCAAAAGCGTCCGCTGAATGGACTGTTCCCAGCGCACGACCCATGGATCGAGCGTGTACTTCACAAACTCTAAAGACTGCTGCTCTATATTTGAAAAGCTCGATTTTTCCAGATCGCCTACCATGTGCGGCGGCACTCGGAAAATTCGAGCAATCTCGTTGATCTGAAATTTTCGCGTTTCAAGAAACTGTGCCTGTTCCGGCGAGATGGAGATGGGCGTATATTTCATTCCTTCTTCCAAAACTGCCACTTTATTAGCATTGCCGCTGCCGCCGAAAGTAGACTGCCAGCTATCCCTCACGCGGCTTGGGTCTTTCAGCGTTCCCGGATGCTCCAGGACGCCGCTCGGCTGTGCACCGTTGGCGAAGAATTTAGAGCCGTATTCCTCCGTGGCAATGGCAAGACCGATGGCGTTCTTCGCCATGGCAATGGGGGAATAACCAACCAAGCCGTCAAAGCCAAGTCCCGGAATATGGAGAACGTCCACAGGACTTAATCGCACCGTTGAACCTTTCATGGTAGGGGCTTCCTCGGTAGAGCGCGTGTATTCGTAATAGAGCCGCCCGTTCGAGTCCCGGTTGACACTCATTTTATTGGGCATCAGCGGATACAGCGCCACGATTTCACCCTTGCCGTTTCGGATGATCTGTGAATAAGCGTTGCCCCAAAGCAGAAGGTGCGTCATGAGCGTTTCTCTGAACACGAAGGAACTCATCTCCGGGTTTGGTTCGTCGTGCAGAAGCCGATACAGCGGGTGGTCTACAGCTTTCTCCTTGCCGCCATCTGCATTATGATGATACAGGTGCAGCGGTAAGCCTGCGATGGCTTCTGACAGAATGCGCACGCAGGCATATACCGCCGTCATTTGCATTGCAGAGCGTTCCGTCACCGCTTTCCCGGCAGAGCTACTGCCAAGGTAAAAAGCGTAGCTACTGCCCACCGTTCGGTTCTCAGGCTTGTCTCTGCTCCGGAACAGCCCGCTGAAGATTCCCATAAAAACCATACTCCTTTCTGCTAAAACACCAGCAATCCGCGAGAATCATAGACACTCTCAGATGCCTCATTTCCACAGCGAATCGCACGGTCAAGCGCCATAATCGTAGCAATCGCGCCGTCGATTTTCTCCGTGGATTTCTCCTTGTCTGCTTTGATGTTGCCCGCCGGATCGGTACGAATGTAGATATTGTCCATCATCCACCGAAGGACGGGATGCCCGCCGTGCGCGATTTTCCGTTCCAGCGTCAGCTTCATCAGTTCTTTTGTCGGCGGGGACATATCCTTGAAGCCCTGCCCGAAGGGAACTACGGTAAAGCCCATGCCCTCAAGGTTTTGCACCATTTGGACAGCACCCCAGCGGTCAAAGGCGATTTCCCGGATGTTGAACCGCTCACCCAGCCGCTCAATGAATTTCTCAATGTAGCCGTAGTGGACCACGTTGCCCTCGGTGGTTTGCAGAAAACCTTGTCGCTCCCACACATCATAAGGAACATGGTCACGCCGGACACGGAGGTCGATTGCCTCCTCGGGAATCCAGAAGTAGGGGAGGACGCTGTATTTTCCTTCCTCGTCCAGTGGCGGGAACACCAGCACAAAAGCGGTGATATCGGTAGTGCTCGAAAGGTCAAGACCACCGTAGCAAACGCGCCCTTCCAGTTCCTCCTCGTCCATAGGGAAAGCGCAGGCGTCCCGTTTTTCCATCGGCATCCAACGGACAGCCTGTTTCACCCATTGATTCAAACGCAGCTGCCGGAAACTGTTCTCCTCGCCGGGGTTTTGCTTTGCCGACTCGCAGGCGGCTTTCACCTTGTCAATTCCAACCGTGATGTTTAAAGACGGATTCGCCTTTTTCCAGACTGCTGGGTCTGTCCAATCGTCCGCCTCGTCCGCGCCGTAAATGACAGGGTAGAAAGTCGGGTCGATTTTCCTGCCCTCCAGAATGTCCTTCGCCTTCTGGTGTGTCTCGAAGCAGATAGAGTGTGTGTCCGTTCCTGCCGTGGTGATGAGAAAATACAGCGGCTGCATCCGGGCATCGCCGGAGCCTTTGGTCATGACGTCAAACAGCTTGCGGTTCGGCTGGGTGTGCAGCTCATCGAACACCACACCGTGGATATTGAAGCCGTGCTTGGAATATGCTTCTGCCGAAAGTACCTGATAAAAGGAATTGGTCGGCGTGTAGATAATCCGCTTCTGGGACGCGAGAATTTTCACCCTTTTATTCAGCGCCGGACACATTCGAACCATATCCGCAGCCACGTCAAAAACGATGGTGGCTTGCTGTCGGTCAGCGGCGCAACCGTAAACCTCGGCACGCTCCTCGCCGTCACCACAGCAGAGCAGGAGGGCTACAGCCGCCGCAAGCTCACTGTTATGTGTCGGCAAAAAAGAACGTCCCACCAAATACTGGTGCGACGGACTGTCAACCTGAATGCATTGCATTCCCCGGTTTTCTATCGGTTCAATTTTGTCAATATATCGGAAGTGGCTGCGTGTCCTCGAATTTCTCGGCACACGGTTCTTTGCCTTGCGTCGCAGCCCAGCGATTGGCATATCGTCAAACGCGGTGAACTTTACATAATACAGCGTTTCGCCCGTTGCGGCTCTCCCGCATTCGCGGCTCGGTTTATTCCAATCCGTTCTTTGGGTGCTGATAGCCGTTGAAATCGCGTTCTTGATTCCCAAACTCCATAAAAGCTCACTTGCGCTTTCGGCGAGTGCTTTTTCTGTGGATGTGTATATCGCCTGACCTTTGCGGTTGCTGATAGCCCCATCCGAATCCATCAGACCCTGTAAAAGCTCAAATCTCTGCCATACAGATGCCCTTAAATATTCATTGGGTATAACCTTGTCGTGAAAGCTTTTCAAAAGAACGTTTTTTAGGCTTGGTATCCGCACAACCATAGAATCACCGATGTTGCTCCATCTGTTTCCGATTGCATGATCAGGCCATACCCTATCCAGAACTTCGGGGATATCACAGGTTTGAATGGTAATTTCGGGTTTTACAGCATTGCCGTTGCCGAGCCAATACCCCATTAAATACGGCGCGACAGGAAGTTCAGCGTTTTCTGTATCAATCGCATCCGCAACCGCAATTCTAAATCTGAAACAACCGTTTCTGCGAGGCATATGAAAAAGTTCCCCTGTGGTCATAATGCAGGGCTTTTTCTTGCCGTTAGTGTATTCGCCGCACCATTGGTGGTGTTCTCCCGCTTCGATTACCGCACCGTCCTTGAAGGTGATTCTGTATGCCTGCTCGTCAAAATCAACCTCGCTCTTTGCAATCACATGGCAGGGGGTTCCGTGCTCATCAAATACCGTATCGCCGACCTGGATTTCACCCATAGTCGTGAATCCGGCAGGGGTTGGAATCAGCGTGTCGAGCGACAGCTGTTTGCCCTGCTTTTTCGGTATCTCAACATAGGCGGTATTGAATTGTCGATAGCCATTTGGCTTCAAAATGCCGAAAAGGTCGCGGATAATCTGCTCCTGCCAGTCGATCAGTTCAAATTTCTTTCCCGCCCAAGTGCCCTTGG
>CAJUJQ010000178.1 GCA_910586575.1 uncultured Clostridia bacterium
GATGATTGGAGGTGACTGGAGTTCAGACGTGTGCTCTTCCGATCTAGTAAATGGGGATGCCGCATTCCTGCGCTACCATTTGGCAGACGGCGCTGCGCTCCTCCTCGGTCGCGCCCTCGATATAAAGCGTGACGCTCTTGGTTTCCAGCTGCCCGTTCTCGTCGCCGCCCATGCAGACGGCGGCGGTGCACTTCACGCCCATTTCAGCTGCGCGGTCCTCAATGTAGATGGCAACCGCGTTCCCGACCGAGCTGGCCGCAATCCGCTGGTTCTCGGCGGCGGCGCGCGCGGCGGCCCCCTGCAACCCGCTGACAGCCTCGGAAAACGCCATCCTTGCGCCCGGCAGGCGGGAGAACGGCAGCAGCAGCGCCAGCGTCAGCATCAGCCCGGCGGCGACGCGGACGGCTTCGTGCAGCGGCCCCTCCTTCACAAACTGCAAGCTGACCCCGGCCAGGATGGCGGCGGCGGTCACGCCTACCAGCATTTGCCGGAATACCTCAATCATGGGAACCTCCTTTCCCGCCGCGGGGCGTTAGGGACTGTTCAAAAATAACTTGCGGCAATCGCCTGCATCTTCTTTCGCCATACTGCGCCCAGTTTCCTTGACAGGCGAAAGAATCTGCGGCGCGTTTGTTACAATTTTATTGATTCACAGTTCCTTAGACCGCTTTGACCAGTGTGATGGCAAGCACCATTTCAAAAAACAGGATGGCACAGCAGGTGCCCAGCATCCCCAGCAGCAGGCCGATGCCCTCGCCGATGCCGCCCAGCATGGAGCCAAGCTCCTTGCCGCAGACCGGGGACAGCACCGCCGCGCCCGCCTTGAACATCAGGTAAGCCGCGCCCGCCTTCAGGAAGGGCACCAGGCAGACGGCGGCCACGCACAGCATACCCAGCACGCCGACCGCGTTCTTAACCAGAACCGCCCCGGAAAGCATGGTTTCCGCCGCGTCCGAGATGATGCCGCCCACGACCGGCACGCTGCCCGAAACCGCGAACCGCGCCGCCTTGAGCGACAGCTGGTCCACCGAGCCGGAAACCGAGCCGCCCAGCGTCAAAAAGGTGATGAACAGTGTCAGCACCAGCTTGAGCGTCCCGGTGACCGCCCAGCGGATGAGTGCGCCCAGGTTTTCGAGCAAATCCCCGCCGACCGCCGCGTTGACGGTCAGTACGGCAAGGTAGGCGCAGGCCGCCGGGACAAGCAGGTTTTCAATCAGCCGGATGACCAGGTCGAAAGCCAGCATCCCGGCGGATTGGGTGACTGCCGCTGTGCCGCCCGCGCCGGTCAGGGTCAGCGCCGCCGCCATCACCGGGAACATGCCCGCCGCCAGTACGCCGATTTGCTCAATCGCCGCCAGTACCGCGTGCAGCACCGAGCGGAAGTCGCCGAACAGTACCACCGCCATCGCGAGCGCGCCGCCCATGGTGACGACCTGCTTGTTTTCGTGCGCAAAACCGTTTGCGCAGCCGCAGAGCACGGCGACGATGAAGATTTTCAGCAGGCTTCGCAGGGTGTCGGTCAGCGCCCCGGACGCGTCCTGCCACGCGCCGTGCAGTACGTTGGCGAAGGAGTCCAGCAAATTGGCGTCCGGCGCGGCGGACGCGCCCGCAAGATAACCGCGCTGCTCCGGGGTCAGGCTGTCGGTCAGCGTGCCGCCGCCGATCGCGTCCAGCTGCCGGTCGAACAGCTCCGCGTCATAGGCATCTGCCGGGACAAGCATCACCGCCAAAAGCAGCAGCGCACAAATCAAATTTTTCATTTCAACATCCTTTTTTTAATATGTGCGGTCGAAACGATTGCCGCACACAGAAATGCATTGCCGCGTGATGGCAAAAATTTGTATGAGGTGCCCGCGCTGCTTCTGGAATATGCGCGCCCTCAGCCAATATTGCCGCACAAAGAGTAAAGATTTGTAGGGGAAGGGCTTGCCCCTCCCGTCTTTTCCGGCATCGGACGGTTCAGCGGGCAGACAAGGTGTTCGCGTATTGCAGCACCTGCCGGAACAGCGGCATACAGGCTGCGACCGCTGCCGCCGTGCCCGCAAGCTCGAGCTTGGCTGCAAGCGCGTTCTGCCCCGCGTCCTTGCACAGCGCCCCCGTCAGCCGCACCAGCACGCCGATGGCCACAACCCGCACGACCGGCAAATAAATGCCGCTGTCCAGCCCGCTGGCGGCGAGCAAATTGCCCGCTTCTGCAAGCGCCTCCCGCAGCACGCCCGCCCCCAGCCAGAGGATTGCCAGACCGCCCGCCAGCGCCAGGCACCAGCTGAGCGGGGCGCTGTCCTTCTGGATGGTGAGCGCCAGCACCGCGCAGACCGCCGCGATACCCGCCGCCTGAAATACCGTGCTCAAAACCCAAACACCGCCTTCATCATCGAAAACAGCTCGCCGATTTCCTGCACTAGAATCATCATGACCACGACCAGCCCGGCAATGGTGGTCATGAGCGCCTGCTCCTCGCGCCCCGAGCGGATGAGCAGCTGGTTGAACACCGCGACCAGAATCCCGACCGCCGCAATTTTGAATATCAGGTCTACATTCACGATTTACGGTCCCCCTTAAAGCAGCACAATCACGGCAAGCACGCCCAGCGTCAGCCCGCAGGTGCGGTATAGGCTGCCCTTGTTCTTCAAATCCTCGGCGGCTTCGTCCCGCACGCTGGACAGGCGCGCCGCCGTCAGCCGGAGGGAGCGCTGCTGCTGTTCGCTGTCGTAGCGCCCCAGGAAGGACGCGGCATCACACAAAATGCTGATTTCCTCGCTTTGCAGGCCGCAGGCGGGGCCGGTCTCGCGGAACGCGCGCCCCCATTTGTAGGCGAGGGACAGGCCGTCGTTCCGGGCAAGGCGCTCCGTGATGTCCTGGAACACCGGCGCGGCGTGCGGTCCTCCCTCCCGTGCCAGAAGGGCAATCAGCTCGCCGCAGGGCGTCAGCCGGTAAACGATTTCGCTCTCGATGCGCTCAAGCGCTTTCAAAAAGCCGTCAATCGCCGCAATACGGGCGCGCAGCCCCTGCTGTGCGGCCAGCCCCAGCGCCCCGCTTGAGCCGATAATCAGGATAGCACCCAAAAGCTTCAGCATGGCGCACCTTCTTTCAGCGGGTGCACGCGGCAGGCGCGTTCCCCGTCGGACAGGGTGATTTCGACCGCGTAGGAAAACACCGGCAGCAGCGGCTTGTAAACCGCCCGGCGGCGGAAATCCTCCAAGCCAAACGCGTGCGCGGTCGCAAAGATTTCGACGCCGCAGTTGGCAGCGTAGCAGACGGCGGCGGCATCCTGCGCCGAGGTAATTTCATCGAGCGCCACAATCCGGGGCGACATGGTTTTTATCAGGTGCATCACCGCGTCCTTTTTTGCGCACAGCTCGAGCACGTCGGCGGCGCCGCCCAAATCAAACTGCGGCGCGCCGTCCCGGAGGGCGGCAAGCTCGCCGCGCTCGTCGGCAACGGCGACCCGCTCCCCGGCGGCGGACGCGCAGCGGATGAGGTCGCGCAGCAGGGTGGTTTTGCCGTGCCCGGGCGGGGACAGGATCACCAGGCTGGCGGGGGCTTCCCGGCAGCATTGTTCATATGCCTCGCGGGCGCAGCCGAACACGGGCTTTGCAATGCGGATATTCAGGGAGCCAAATTGGCGCACGCCCTCAAAAACGCCGTTTTCTGCCTTGGCGGTGCCGCAGATACCGATACGGTGCCCGCCCGCCAAGGTCAGGAAGCCCTGCCGCAGGCTGTCGGCGTAGCTGTGCACGGATTCCCGTGCGGCGCGTGCGACAATCTCACGCAGGTCGGCGGCGGTCACGGCATTGCAGGAAAGCGCGGTCTCGCGCCCGTTGCAGGAAAGGGAGGGGGGCTGTCCGACACGCAGGCGCAGTTCTTCGGCACTGCGCGCGGCCTGTTCGGGCAGCTGGTCTATGGCAAGCCGCAGGGCAGGGGTCAGGCAGTACGCCGCCTCGTGGAGCGGCAGTTTTTTCACGTCATTCATTTTCATCACCTGCTCTACTCTATGCCTTGGCTTTGCCGGGTATGACTTGATTTTTCGTTTGCCCCGGATTGCCCGCGCGGGGAAGGGCATAAAAAACGTCCCGGAGGGCTTCTTTGAAGAAACCTTCCGGGACAGATTTTTATGGGGACATTATCCGACGAGCAGGACAGCCGCGCCGATCATCAGCAGCACTACGCCGGTCACACGGTTGAGCGTCCTGGTCTGTGCGCGGTTGGCAATAACCGCTGCGATTCGCGCCCAAATCAAGGTGAACAGCACACAAAGCACCAGCGTCGTCAGGTCGGGCACACCGCCGATTGCAAAGTGGCTGGCCGCGCCGGTAAACGCGGTGAACGCCATAATAAAGACGCTCGTGCCGACCGCGCACTTTAATTCATAGCCGAGCACGCTCGTCAGAACCAGCAGCATCATCATGCCGCCGCCCGCGCCGACAAAGCCGCAGATTAAACCGATCATGATGCCGCACCCGGCCGATTTTATCAGCCGTTCCCTGGGGGAGACCGCCTCCATGCTTTCCTTGGTCGTCATGACCGGGCGGACAATGAATTTCACGCCGAGCAGCATGGTCATGCAGACCGAAAAGCTGCCCATGGTCGCGTTCTGCAGGAAACTTGCCGCATAGCTGCCAACCATGGTGAACAGCAGTACAAAGGCCATCATAACAATGCCGTTCCGGATATCAATATTCTTGTTCTTTTTATAGGTGTAGGCGCTGACCGCGCTTGCCAGCACATCGCTTGCCAGCCCGACGCCGACCGCCGAATAGGCGGGAAGATCCAGGAAGGTTATCAGCACCGGGCTGATGACCGCCGCCGCGCTCATGCCCGCAAAGCCGGTGCCGATTCCCGCGCCCGCGCCGGCAAACAGGCAGACAATCACTTTAAGCAAAAGTTCCATTTGCGTTTTCCTCCTCAATCAGCCCGCGCGCCTGGGAGCAGATACGCTGGAAAATAATCTGCGTCAGCGCAAATTCCGACTCCGAAAAGCCGTCGAACAGCGCTGCCCCGAACCGCTCCTGCGCGGTGCGGCCTTCCGAAATAATCCCCTCAGCAGCGGGCAGCAGGTTCAGATGGATGGATTTGCGGTTGCCCTCGGCATAGAAGGTTTCCAGCAGCCCCCTGTCCGCCAGCGCCTTCAGTGCCGCCGAGACATGGGATTTTGTGAACTTGCGCAGCCGGACAATATCGGCGGCGGTATCGTAATCCGGGTTATTGGCAAGAAACATCAGCACGTCAAATTCCATCTGCGTCAGCTCAAATTTGCGGCAGACCGGTTTGACACACGCTGAATAAGCCGATTTTAGAAGATTGAGGTTTTCAAAAAACTGCAATGCGGGGACCTCCTTACAATTGTTCTGTTTAGAACGATTATAAGGCGGCTGTCGAAAATTGTCAAGTGTAAATTCTGTGTTTTCTAAAAATCCATTCGACGGGGCTGCCTATATTTCCCCTCTGGTCCGCAGCCCATTTGCGGCAGGTCCTTAACCGGCGCGGCGAAAAGAGTTTTTTTCTGGATAATATGGTGCACTTTATTTGTAATAGTTCAGAAAAACAGAATTTCAAAGGGGGAATTGAGAAGAAATATTTACCAAAATTTTGTATGGAGCCGCCATTGCTTGGCTGGTTATTTCATTTTTTAAGGGTCAAGAAAAGACAAAGCTTGCATTGAAGAAAGCATGGAACTCCTTTGAAAATATTTTGGGAGTATTTACTAATAGATAGAAATATGTTAAAATGGAGCAAGGAGGGAT
>CAJUJQ010000179.1 GCA_910586575.1 uncultured Clostridia bacterium
CAGGGTATTTGAATGAGTAAACAAATTGTGAACAAAGTAGTCATCGTTAGCCTTGTACTGGCTATGGATCACTGATTATTGTTCCGATCTTGCATCATTACGCACTTCGCCGTGTGTTTTTATTCGGATTTGCTGGAGCTATATTTCCACATTCACAGTTTAGCCAGGGTTTGTTCATAGAATGTTAACTCACTCAAATACCGTGCTGCGTGCCTGGAACGCTATTGACACGATAAAAGCTTCTGTATATAATAAGGATGTAGTTATATGCGATGCAGCCGGAATACAGAGACACGGAGGGGTGCGCGGCTTTTCCCGCCTGCATCCCCAATGGGCTGCAAACTATCAAAACACATATCTTTCCGAACAGATTGCTGTCGCTTGCGCTGCCGTATTTCACAGTGGGCGGAAGCGGCATGATTATACCCAAATCAGTGGATTGGAGATTTTAGGATGAAAAAGAGACCAAACGGGAAACCGGGAACCAAAGGGGTTTCTTTGCTTCTTACAATTGTACTGACGTTCTGCATCTTGGGCACGGTTGTATTTTCCGTTGCGCAAAAGACATCTCGCGAAATGTCCGATTCCGCCATACAGAATCTCAGCAAAAGCCTTGACCTGATCAGGAACACCATAGAGGCGGTCCTGAATAACGAGGCGGAGTTTCAGGCCATGCTTGCGCAGGAAATCGCGCAGACCGATTCCCCGATGGAGTATATCCAGTCCTGCGACCAGAACCAGACGATGGTTAAGCTGTCGCTGATCCTGGAGGGGGAAACACAGGGCATTTCCAATACCGGCGAGCCGTTTTCCGAAGCGGATCTGGATTTTTCAGCGGGCGGGATGGTTAACGGATTCCCGGTTTCCCAGTCTTACGTTAACTATATGGGGACATGGGCTTACACCATCAAGTGCCCGGTTGTCAGGAACGGCCGGGAAATCGCGTCGCTGTATGTTGAGTATATTTATGATTCGCTCGATCGTTCGCTTCCGGCAGGGCTTTACGACGGCAAGGCGACGCTTTATGTGATGGACGCCGAAAGCCAGCGCTTTGTCCTCAAGCCAGAAGGGATAGGGATGCGGGATGCGGGGCATATTAATCTGTCCGACTTCTACCGCGCGAACAGTATTGAGGACCCGGCGCTCCGCGAGCAGGTCGAGAACTATGTGGGAAGCGGGAAAAATATCCTTTTTTATCACAATATCCAGGATGTTAATTCCCTGAACTATATGTGGGCGGTCAATGACGGAACCATCTACCTGACCGGTTATGTCCCAATCCGGGCGATCCAGCAGGAAGCGCGGACGGTCAACCAGAGTATTATTATTGTAGTTGTGGTGATGCTGGTTGCTTTTCTGGTTTGCTGCCTGCTGTACTATATCAGCTATTTGCAGCAGGAGCGCAGCCGGAAGGAACAGGAGGCAGAACGCAGGCTGCACAGCCAGCAGCTGACCGAGGCGCTCAAGGCCGCGCAGATTGCCAACCAGTCCAAGACGATGTTTCTGTCAAACATGTCACACGATATCCGTACACCGATGAACGCGGTGCTTGGATTCACGACGCTGCTTGCGGTGGATGCGGATAACCCGGCTAAAGTGCGGGAATATGCGAAAAAGATTATGTCGTCTGGCCAGCATCTGCTCAGCCTGATCAACGATATTTTGGATGTTTCTAAAATCGAAAGCGGCAAGGTTGTGCTGACCTATGAGAAATTTTCGCTGAACGATGTGGTTTCGTCGGTTGACGCGATTATCCATCCGATGGCGCAGGAGAAGAGGCAGAGTTTCCAAATTGAGGTATCCGGCATCCGCCACGAGTATTTCATGGGGGATGAAACCCGGATTAACCAAATCCTGATCAACCTGCTCTCCAACGCGGTCAAATATACCCAGGAGGGCGGAAAAATCTGGCTGCGTATCCTAGGCTTGAAGCAGCGCTCCGGCCAGTATGAGCATGTCCGCATTGAGGTCGAGGATAACGGCTATGGCATGACGCCGGAATACCTGGAAAAGATTTTTGACGCCTTTACCCGTGCGGAGAACAGCACCACCAACAAGGTGCAGGGCACTGGGCTGGGCATGGCAATCACCAAGAATGTTGTCGAGCTGATGGGCGGTACCATTGAGGTTTCCAGTAAGGTCGGCGAAGGCAGCCTGTTCCGGGTGGAGCTGGAATGCCGCATTCCGGAGGGGCAGGCCGACCGCGCGTTCTGGGAAAAGAGCGGGATTGTCCGCCTGCTGCTGGTATCCAGCGGCCAGGAAACCTGCGAAAATGTCCGCACCCTGATGGGAAATCTGGATATCACAGTCGATATCGTGCCGGATGTGGGCACTGCCCTGCAAATGGCAGGGGAGGGGACGCTGCCCGTCGCGGATTGGAATACGCTTGGAGACGACCCGTCGCGGGCCGCGCACTGTCTGCGGGAAGGGCTTCCGGCGGCGGTACCGCTGCTGTTCCTGGCCGATTATGATATGGCGGGTGCGGTGGAGGATCTGCGGCTGGAAAATACCGGCGTGCTGGTGAAGCCGTTTTTCGTATCGGCGTGCCAGCAGAAGCTGATGGAAATGCATCCGGAGCGGCAGGAGCCTGCCTGTGATGAATCCGACGAGGATTCTGCTTTGAAAGGGCTGCATTTTCTTGCCGCCGAGGACAACGAGATCAACGCCGAGATCCTGTCCGAGCTGCTGGATATCGAGGGGGCCAGCTGCGAGCTGGTCGGCAACGGCCGGATGGCGGTGGAGCGCTTTGCGCAGTCCGCGCCGGGTGAGTTTGACGCCATCCTGATGGATGTCCAGATGCCGGTGATGAACGGTCACGACGCTGCACAGGCGATCCGTGCCATGGGGCGTCCCGATGCCGCTGTAATCCCGATCGTCGCCATGACGGCCAATGCTTTTGCGGAGGATGAAAAGGCGGCGTTGGACGCCGGGATGAATGCCCATATCGCCAAACCGCTCGATATCGGAATGCTCAAAAAGGTGATACGACGCCAGTCGCGCCCCAATGATGATCGGAAGGTTTCTGAACAGAATGAATCTATGCAGATAGAAAGGATTGAAACTGATGAAGCGTAATAGGAAAGCATGGGCCTGCCTGGCGGTCTCGCTGATACTGTTCCTGACGGCTTGCGAAAAGAAATCCGTTACTCATATCATTGTTTCAGAAGATAATGAGACTCAGTCGGTCAGCCTGTTCAGCCCGATGGAAAAAACCAAACCGAATGCTGAGAATATCGCGCGGAGCGCGTTTGACGCAACCATCCGGACAGCGGAGGAAGCGCTTGGGCTGACCGTGGCTTACCGAACCTATACCGCCGAGGACTATCAGGACAAAACGTATGACGATGTCACCCTTGACCGTGCACGCAGCAATATGGATGATATCTATTTGTTAAACCCCGACACCATTCAGACGTTAGGGGAAGAAGGGCTTCTGATGGATTTATCCGGCCTGGAAAGCGCAAAGAACCTGCGTGATGTCGTCAAAGCGGCCAACACCATCAACGGAAAGCTGGTTGCTATCCCGCAGGAGGTCGTTGCTTACGGTCTGTTCATCAATATGGATATTTTCAAGAAGTGCGGGCTTGCGTTGCCGGACACCCCGGAGGAGTTTTTGGAGTGCTGCCGGGTTTTGCAGGAAAACGGATATGAAACCCCGATCGGCGCTAACCGCTGGTGGCTGGAAACTTTTGTTTTCGCGCAGGTATACGCCGACCTCTACAATGGCGGCAATACCGAGGCGGAAATTGCCGCGCTCAACAGTGGTGAAGCGCGCTACAGCGACTATATGCGCCCGGGCTTTGAATTCCTTCAGACGCTGATTGACAACGGATATGTGGATGCGGAAAAGGCGCTTGTCAGCGAGGCGATCGAAGGGGAAGGTGCTGACTTCATGGCGCAGAAAACGCCGATTGTCATGGCTTACTGGGGCGCGGCGAATACTGATACCGCCTATGGTTCGCCGGATTTCGATTTGCAGATTATCGGCTTTCCGAGCAGCCGGGGGCAAATGCCGGTGGTGCCGATCACCGGGTTTGGCATTGGCGCAAAGGCCGAGCATGCTGAGGACGCTATGAAGGTGCTGGATCTGGTTACCTCCGATGAATCGCTTGAGATTTACAGCGAAATCAACAAGGTGATTTCTCCCTCAAAAAATGTCGAAGTGGACTGCATTCCCGCGCTCAAGCCGCTGAACGACCGGATTCAGGAAAACATCTATGTGCTGGCGTCGAATGCCAGTATGAAGGTTGAACAGTGGGGGAATGTCTGCCTGATTGTGCGCGACCTGCTGGGCGGCGCGACGGTGGATGAATGCATGGCTTCGTTTGACAAGCTTCAGGATGAAGCGCTGAGCAAACCCTAAAATAATATAAAGCGTACAGGCTTGCGGAATTTTCCGGGTCTGTACGCTTTTTTAGTGTGCCCGACATGGGGAACAATTATATATAAAACGATAAACTTTTGACTCAAAGACACAATCTGTCAATGACGATGTTAGGAATAGGAGAATTTTTATCTATAGATATATATCTGAGCTGTACCCGCCCTGCCTATACGCTGCGAAAGGCTGCTCCGTAAAAGCAGAAAATGTTCCGTGAACAGTTTGAAAGCTTAAAGAATGCTCTTATATAGGGAATGGCATAGACCATCCCTAATGCCGTAAAAATAAAGTTTCAGGGGTTGGAGGCTTAAATAAACACTTCATTTTCCGCGCGGCGGCCGCCGTACATCGCTTCCAGCTCTTCCTTATGATAGAGATAGCCCGGGTCGTCGAAATATTTCGCGCCCTGCGGACAGCCCTTGACGCACTTGCAGCATTTCATGCAGATGCCGATGACCACGGAAGGATCTTCCGGTGAAATCGATCCCAGCGGGCAGGCGCTGGCACACCAGCCGCATTTGGTGCAGGCGTCGCTGGTTTTGGGCTTGACCTTGCGGATATCAATGCCGTTCCCGTTGCGGTCACGCGGGGTGTAATAGGGGCGGACAGGTGTTTCCCCACGCACCGCGATGGGGGAATCGGTCCTGCCGGAGCGCAGCTTTTCTGCGGTCTGTCCTGCGAAAGCGTCCACCTCGGCGAGGTCGTCCGCGTCCGGGCGGCCTTTGCCCAGCGTGTCCGAGAAGGAATGCTCCCCCGCGAACGCGCCCGCCGCGATGGTGCGGAAGCCGTGCCGCTCCATGATATCTCGCAGCTCAATCAGCGCGTCGTCAAAGCTGCGGTTGCCGAACAGCACCACCGGGATACCCAGCGCGCCGCCGCCCTGTAGCGTGTCGAGATATTTCAGCAGCAGGTTAGGCACGCGCCCCGCGATGACCGGCACGCCTAAAATCACAAGGTCATCCGCGGAGAATACTGCGGGCTGCTTCCGCGCGTCAGGCGGTGTGAAATCCAGCCGTTCCGCCGGGCATTGCAGCAGTTCTGCCAGCCGGCCGGCGAAGCGGGTGACAACGGTCTCGGTTGTTCCGGTTCCGCTGAAAAACATTGCGTGAATTTTTTTCATGTTGCTGCTCCTTCCTGTATAATGGTCCCCTTGTCAAGACCACGCATAGAAAAATGCGCGAACCAAATTTTTACGAACCTGACTTTGTCGAGGCCTGAGCCAGCCACAACTGATATGCACCGAGTCAGCCGCCGCGAAGCGGTTTAGCCTTGACAGGGCGGCGGCATCCGGAGCGAAGCAGGAGAGAAAAACGTCCTCCGGCGTTTCGTAGTC
>CAJUJQ010000180.1 GCA_910586575.1 uncultured Clostridia bacterium
ATGTTCACGATCTTTTTCATAGGGGGTGGTCTGAATCCCTGGAACCATTATATATCAAAATTATACCCGTTTTTTATACCATTTGCAAGGCATGGATAGATATTTTCAGCGTTCATAGGCGGCATTGCTTTTTTATTTACAAAGAACAAACAAAAAATTCATTGACGAATAAAGTATTTTTCGGTACAATATTCTACAAGCTAAGACCTAAAGGGGGTTATCTGAATGGATGTAAAAAAACCACAAAAACGCCTTTTGTATTTTTACGGTGTTATGCTGCTGGTCATGCTGCTGGTGAACGCGCTGTTGGTGCCGTACCTGTCCAGCCGTCAAGTGGTCGAGGTCAGCTACACCCAGTTTGCCCAGATGCTTTCAGAGGGCAAAATCGACCGTGCCGAAATTGATTCGGACGGGCGGCAGCTGCTGTTCAGCGTGCCGGGCGAGGAGGGGAAACCGCCTTCCCTCTACAAAACCGGCCTGACCGGAGACCCGGACCTCAACCAGCGATTGCTGGACGCGGGGGTGGACTACGCCTCCCCCATCCCGCAGCAGAATTCGCCGCTGCTGAATTTCCTGCTTTCCTGGATTTTCCCGCTGCTGCTGATTTTCGGCTTCGGCGCGCTGATGAGCCGCATGATGAGCAAAAAAATGAGCGGCATGAATCCGGCGATGTCCTTCGGCAAATCGGGAGCGAAAATCTACGCCGAGGCCGAAACTGGCAAAACCTTTGCCGACGTGGCGGGGCAGGAGGAGGCCAAGGAAGCGCTGCGCGAAATCGTGGACTTCCTGCACACACCGGAGAAATATAACGAAATCGGCGCGAAACTGCCCAAGGGCGCACTGCTGGTGGGACCTCCGGGCACGGGCAAGACGCTTCTTGCCAAGGCGGTCGCCGGGGAAGCGCATGTGCCTTTTTTCTCGATTTCCGGCTCAGAGTTTGTGGAAATGTTCGTCGGCATGGGCGCGGCCAAGGTGCGCGACCTGTTCAAACAGGCAAATGAAAAGGCCCCCTGTATCGTGTTTATCGACGAGATTGACACCATCGGCAAGAAGCGCGACGGCGCGGGCATGACCGGCAATGACGAACGCGAGCAAACCCTGAACCAGCTGCTCAGCGAGATGGACGGCTTTGACGGGCGCAAGGGCGTTGTCATCCTGGCGGCGACCAACCGCCCAGAATCGCTTGACCCGGCACTGCTGCGCCCGGGACGCTTTGACCGGCGCATCCCGGTCGAGCTGCCCGACTTACCGGGGCGCGAAGCCATCCTAAAGGTACACGCGCGGGCGGTGCACATGAACGAGGGGATTGACTACGGCGCGATTGCGCGGGCAACCTCGGGCGCGTCCGGCGCGGAGCTGGCGAACATCGTCAACGAAGCGGCGCTTCGCGCGGTGCGGCTCGGCAGGCAGACCGTCAGCCAGAGCGACCTAGATGAAAGCGTCGAAACGGTCATTGCCGGGTACCAGCGCAAAAACGCCGTACTCAGCCAGCATGAAAAGGAAATCGTCGCGTATCACGAAATCGGCCACGCGCTGGTTGCCGCCAAGCAGATGGCCTCCGCGCCAGTGACGAAAATCACGATTGTGCCGCGCACCTCGGGTGCGCTGGGCTATACTATGCAGGTAGACGAGGGCGAACGGCACCTGATGAGCAAGGAAGAGCTGGAAAACAAGATTGCGACGCTAACCGGCGGGCGCGCCGCTGAGGAACTGATTTTCGGTTCCATCACCACGGGCGCGTCGAACGATATCGAACAGGCAACCAAACTTGCGCGCGCCATGGTTTCCCGCTACGGCATGAGCAGCAGCTTTGATATGGTCGCGCTGGAAACGGTCACGAACCAGTACCTGGGCGGGGATACGGCGCTTGCCTGCTCGTCGGAGACGGCATTCAAAATTGATACGGAGGTCGTCGCGGCCGTGCGCGCGGCGCACGAAAAAGCATCCATGATCCTGCGCGATAACGCCGCCAAGCTCAACGAGCTGGCGCAATATCTGTTGGAGCGCGAAACCATCACTGGCGAGGAATTCATGAATATCCTGAACGCGTAAGGTATCCGCCTAATAATCCGCGGGATCACTTGAAAAACGCCAGCCTGTCCAGGCTGGCGTAATCATCGTAAGTATTTACCAGGGCAAAAGCAAAGTCCCCGGCAACTGTGAGAAGAGTCGGGTAAAATCATCCTCCATGTTGAAACCATTGGCGCAGGCAGTTGCTGCAACCGAGTACAGCATTGCGCTGGCTTCAGCCCCTTTCACGGATGCGGAAAACAGCCAATTCTTTCTGCCAATGACAAAAGGCCGGACTGCGTTTTCGGCGCGGTTGTTGTCAATTGGAACATCCGTCGACTCCAGGAAACGGCACGGATACTTTTTCTCAGATCTCGCGTAGCTTACGGCCCTGGCGAGCTTTGAACCGCCTGAAACGGTGATGCTGTCAAGCCATGCGAAAAACTCATGCAGCAGCGGTTTTGACTTCGCGTGACGTTCCATGTTCCGGGCTTCCGGTGTGAGCGCTGCAAATTCCCGTTCCAATTGGAACAACCGGTTGCAGGATTCTACCCCTTTTGCAGCAGCCGAGGTGGAGAGCAGTTCCTTATCCGTCGGCAATGCGTCCACAAATTTCCGTCTCACATGGGCCAAACACCCGCATCTTGCAGCGGTTTTCAGCTTATGATAGCCGTCATATCCGTCACAAACCAGGTATCGGCGGATACCCCTCCAGAAATTTTGCGGCATGATCCCCGTTCCTTGTCGGCTGGTACTCAAATAGGATGTTGCTTTCCGGCCGGTTTCATGCAGTACCTGTACCGTGGTTTCACCCACATTGTGGCGGCGCGAATGATCCAATACGATTATACCATGTTCACCGGTAAAACGCAACAAATTTATTCTTCCCCAATAGAAGGAACGGTTTCCCCGCAAGGAAGGCGCTGCCCTGCGGAGAAACCGTTTTTTAAAGTATCATCAGGTTGCTATTCATAAGAAGTGGTTTTGAGCACTTTGCCCCCCTTTCCCGCCGCGCTGCGCGCAAAGGAAAAGCAGACCGCGACCCGCGTGCAATCGCACAGCACCAGCACAGCGGCAAACACGACCTCACATCGTTTCAGCAAGTCGCCGACCGCCGCAAGCCCGGCTGCCGCGTACATCGGATATGCGTAGCCCGCCGTGCCAAGCAGCAGCAATCCCCGCAGGCTGAGCAGCGCCAGCAGCGCGCCGCCGAGCAGCAGCCCTTTTGCTGGGGCCTTGGCGCTGCCTGCCAGGTGGGCGGGCAGCAGCACCGCAAGGAAGCCCGGCAGCAGCTGCGCGGTTTCCCGCAGGAAGGGCAGGGGGGTGGGCGCTTCCAGATAGCTAAATTCCCAGTCAGGCACGGTCACGGCAGCCGAAAGCAGCAGCAGGACGGCGGCAGTCACCAGCACCGGGAAGCTCCACATAAACAGGCAGTCCGCGCCGCGCCGCGACAGCAGCCAGGCGGTCAGCAGCAGGAGCAGCACCGCAAGCGCCGCCCCGGTGCCCTCATACTGCCAGAAAAAGAACAGCCGGTGCACACTGCGCAGCGTGAGTAGGAGCGCAAGCAGGGCGCAGGCCGCGTCCAGCAGCGTCCTGGGCAGGCGGAGCAGGAGAAACAGCAGTGCCGCTGAAACCGCCGCCGCGCACAGCAGTGCCAGCCAGCCGGTGCCGCTCAGCGGCAGGTACAGCCCGTCGGCGAGCACGAACAGCGCGCACAGCGACACCTGCCAGCGGGAAAAAATATGCTTGTCCATTCACATTTCCTCCGATACAAACCCGGCCAGTGCGCCGTTTTCAATAACCGCGAAGCCGCCCGCGGCGGCGTGCTCATCCACGGTGCGGTACAGACAGGGCAGCAGGATGGTTTCCCTTTGCCGCAGGGCGTTCTGCACCTTGTAAAGCGGTAAATCCGGCAGGTCGCCGCGCTGGGTCAGCCCCTCCAGCAACTCATATAACGCCACCCCGGGGATGTTTTCGCCGAGCGCGTCCAGCTGCAATAGCTCCTCCGCGGGCGCGCCCCGCGCGACAACCAGCCGCAGGGTCAGGCGCGCGTCCGGGCGTTCGACCAGATAGGCGGCTAAATCCCCGATTCCATCCTTCGCCAGCGAAATGTCCACCAGCACGGTTTCCGCGTGGCTAAAATAGAAATGCCCGCCCAGCTTGTGGTTGGCGTCCTCGAACAGCGCGGGCAGGTTTTCGCCCTCGGCAGTCAGGTAGACAGGCGTTGCGTCCCCATCCAGGCTGTCCTGCCGGATCAGCTCGGCGGTCATGGCGTAGCCTTCCGCCGTGCGGGAAACCGCTGCCGCCGACACCGGGAGCGGCGATTCCGCACTGCACCCGCAAAGCGGCAGGATGCAGCAAATCAACATGACAGACAATCGTTTCATTTGTCCTCCTTTTGCGCGAGGAAGCGGTTGCGCCGCATCTGGAACCATGGCGCGCGCAAGAAGCTGTCCTCCTTGTGGGTGCGCACGCGCGGCAGCAGGTTGAGCAGGTAAGGTGCCTGGCAGGAATCGAGCGCGCACAGGTGCAGCAGCACCAGCGAAAGCCCGAATACCAGGCCATACAATCCCAGCACCGCCGCCGCAGCCGCCAGCGCGAACCGCAGTACGGTGGTAGCCGATTGGAGCTTCGGCAGTGCCAGCCCGGTCACGCCCGCGACCGCGACAATAATGACCGCCGGTGCGGAGATGAACCGCGCCTGTACCGCCGCCTGCCCCAGCACCAGGCCGCCCACAATCGACATGGTTTGCCCGATGACACCCGGCGTGCGTGTCCCGGCTTCTTTCAGCAGCTCAAACACGACCAATAAGAGGAAAATTTCACTGACCGGCGGCAGCGGCGTGCCCCGCTGGGCGGCGGAGATGGCGAGCAGCAGCCGGGTCGGCACCAGCTCCTGATGGTGCAGCACACAGGCCAGGTAGAGCGCGGGTACGGTCAGCGTCAGCAGAAAGGCCGCGTAGCGCAGCAGCCGTGAAAGCGCCGCCTGTTCGACGCTGATATAATAATCGTCGTTGGACTGGAAACATTCTTGCAGGATACAAGGCGCGGTCAGCACGACCGGCGAGCCGTCCACAACAATGGCGACCCGGCCTTCCAGCAGGCGGGCGGCGGCAACGTCCGGGCGTTCGGTCGCGCCGAGCGTCGGGAAGGGGGAACGGCGGTTGTCGCGGATGCGCTCGGCGATGTAGTTGGAATCGAGCACAGAGTCCGGACGCAGCTTCGCAAGGCGCTTTTGCACGGTTTTGACCAGCATTTCATCGGCAACGCCGTCCAGATAGCATAGGCACACTACGGTATTGGTGCGTGTCCCGATGCGCGAGAAGGTGAATTTCAGCCGGGGGTCGTTCAGCCTGCGCCGCAGCATGGACAGGTTGTTCATAAACAGCTCGGTGAAGCCCTCGCGGGGGCCGCGCAGCACCTTTTCGCCTTCCGGTTCGGCGGTGGAGCGGGTGGAAAAGCCCTTGGTGTTGACGACGACCGGGCGGTCGTCCCCCTCGGTCAGGATGACCGTATCCCCGTACAGGAAGGAGGCCAGCATGAGGTTGAGGTCAGGCTCGACCCGGCTGTCGTTGATCTCAATGACCGACTGAACCAGCGTTTCCGACGACGTGCGCGGGAGTTTGGCGTTCATCAGCGGGCGGATAATCGATTGGTTGATGGCAAGCGCGTTTACCA
>CAJUJQ010000181.1 GCA_910586575.1 uncultured Clostridia bacterium
ATGATGCAAGTTCGGAACAATAATCAGTGGTCCATAGCCAGTACAAGGCTAACGACGACTGCCTTGTTCACAATTTGTTTGCTCGTTCAAATACCCTGTATGTCCCCATTCCTTGACTTTCCCCCGGAAGCACTTTATAATAGAACCAGCAAAAAAGAAAGAACGGAGGCCGTCATGGTACATCTTGGGAACGAATGGGACGAAATCCTGAAAGAGGAATTCCAGTCCGACTATTATAAACGTATCCGATATTTCCTGAAAAAGGAATACGCCGAGCAGACCATTTATCCGCCGATGGACTGTATTTTCAACGCCCTGAAATATACTTCCTACTCCGATGTAAAGGCGGTGCTGCTCGGCCAGGACCCCTACCACGGCCCAGGGCAGGCGCACGGGCTTTGCTTCTCGGTGCAGCCGGGCGTAGAGCCGCCGCCGAGCCTGAAAAACATGTTCCGCGAGCTGGAAACCGACCTCGGCATTGCCCCGCCCCTGGACGGCACGCTGACCAAATGGGCGCGGCAGGGCGTGCTGCTCTTAAACACGACCCTGACCGTGCGGCGCGGCCAGGCCAACAGCCACAAAAACCTTGGCTGGGTAACCTTCACCGACGCAGTCATCCGCAAGCTGAACGCGCGCGAACAGCCGATTGTGTTCCTGCTTTGGGGCGGCAACGCGCGCAGCAAAAAGCCGCTGATCACCAACCCGCAGCACCTGATTTTGGAAACGGTGCACCCGTCGCCGCTCTCAGCGTATAACGGCTTTTTCGGCTGCCGCCACTTCTCGCGCACCAATGCCTTTTTGGAATCCCACGGCATTGCCCCGATTGACTGGGATTTGAACACCCCATAAACGCAAAAAATACCTGCCGGTTTCAGGACCAAGGGTTTCGGAGTATCCTGTATTATGAAGAACGAACAGCTTTATCAGATGGAATTTTCGCGCGTCTACCCTTTGTATGTCCAGAAAGCGGAGAAAAAGGGCCGGACAAAAGCGGAAGTTGATACCATCATCTGCTGGCTCACCGGCTACAGCGAATCCAGCCTTGCTCGGCAGCTTGAAAGCAAATCAAGCTTGGAAGCCTTTTTTGCCAGTGCGCCGGAAATGAACCCAAACGCCGCAAAAATTACCGGCGTAGTGTGCGGCGTCCGTGTTGAGGAAATCGCTGACCCGCTGATGCAAAAAATCCGATGGCTGGACAAGCTGATTGACGAGCTTGCAAAAGGGAAAACTTTGAATAAAATTATGCGCGGATAGGCGCAGTCAGCCCGCGGCTGCAATGCTGCCTCAAAAAGTAATAAAAAAGAAGCCTCACAAACCCCTTTGCGGAATTGTGAGGCTTTTTTTGCCTACCGCATCATTGCGCGGATCCCCCGTACCAGGCAGCACAGGGAAAACGCCCAGAACAGCCCGCAAAGGCAGACGGCAAAGGAGTTCTCCACTGAAGATCCCATATCCCGGAACAGCAGCCGGAGCAACAGGCAAAACGCGGCGATCTGCCAGCCGAACTGCCACAGGAACGCGCGCCGCGCCTTCACCACTTTGCCTGCGCCCAGCAAATACAGCTGCGCCGCATATGCCGCCGACACCAATATAAACCCGGCAATCAGCAGCCAAACCGTTTCCGCTTCAAAGCCCATTATAATACACCCCCTCTCTCCCTGTGTCCAAAACACGAAAACATTACGCTGCCGCGAAAATATCCGGAAGATGAGGTTGCCCAGCACAGGCAGCCCCTTCAAAATCAGCGCAGCGCAGACAGAGACGCTTCTATCTTCTCCAGCAGCTCCTGATATTTTGCAACCTTATCCCGCTCAGCGGCGACGACTTTTTCGGGCGCTTTCGCAACAAAGCCGGGATTATCCAGTTTTTTCATCACAAAAGCGATATCATCCTCGACCTTTGCCTTTTCCTTTTCAAGCCGCGCGCGTTCCTTTTCAAAGTCGATCAGCTCGCCCATCGGCATATAGACCTGCGCGCCGGGGGTGACAATCGAAACCATAGACTCAGCGTTTTCGGGCACAGCGTCCACAAACTCGACCTCGGACGCATACGACAGCTTACCGAAGAACAGCGCGCCCGCCTCGTAGGATTCGCGGTGCTGGGTGAACAGAATCACGTTCGCCTTTTTCGAGGGCGGCACGTTCATTTCGGCGCGGCGGTTGCGGATGGCGCGGATGGTTTCCATCATGCGCTCAACCTGTTCTTCCTCCGCCTTGAAGCACAGCGCGTCCTGATACTCCGGCCACTTGGAGACCATGACCGATTTGCCCTCTTGCGGCAGCGCCTGCCAAATGGTATCGGTGATATAGGGCATGAACGGATGAAGCAACTGCATCGTCCCGGACAGCACGCAGCAGAGTACCCGCTGGGCGTTTTCATTATCCTGCTTGTTGTCCTTATTCTGCAGGCGTGGCTTGACAATCTCAATATACCAGTCGCAGAAGTTATCCCAAATGAAGTCATACAGCTTTTGCACCGCAAGGCCCAGCTCGTACTTGTCGATATTCTCCGTGACCGCCTGCACCAAGCCGTTGAACTTGGACACAATCCACTTGTCCTCGAGCGCGAGCTGTTCCGGCAGCTCCGCCTTATCAATCGTCAGGTTCATTTGGATAAAACGCGACGCGTTCCAAATCTTGTTGGCAAAGTTGCGGCTGGACTCTACCTTTTCTGTAGAAAAGCGCATATCATTTCCTGGGCTGTTGCCCGTCACCAGCGTGAAGCGCAGCGCGTCCGCGCCATACTTGCCGATAACCTCCAGCGGGTCAATGCCGTTGCCGAGTGACTTGGACATTTTCCGCCCCTGCGCGTCGCGCACCAGACCGTGGATATAAACGGTCTTGAACGGCTCCTCCTTCATGTGCTCCATGCCGGAGAAAATCATACGCGCAACCCAGAAGAAAATGATATCATAGCCGGTCACCAGCACCGAGGTGGGGTAGAAATATTCCAGCTCTTTGGTTTTTTCCGGCCAGCCCAGTGTGGAGAACGGCCACAGCGCCGATGAGAACCAGGTATCCAGCACGTCCTCTTCCTGCCGGATGTGCGTGCCGCCGCACTTCGGGCAGGCGGTCACATCCTTCTTGGAAACCACCATTTCCCCGCAGTCCTCGCAGTAGAACGCCGGGATGCGGTGCCCCCACCAGAGCTGGCGCGAAATGCACCAGTCGTGCACGTTTTCCATCCACCGCAGGTAGGTTTTGGAGAAACGGTCGGGCACAAACTTGACGCGGCCGTCGTGGACGACCTCCATCGCGGGCTTTGCGAGCGGCGCCATCTTCACGAACCACTGCTTGGAGGTCATCGGTTCGACCGTCGTGCCGCAGCGGTAGCAGGTACCGACATTGTGCTCGTGGTCCTCAATCTGAACCAGCCGCCCCTCGGCTTCCAGGTCGGAGAGCACCGCCTTGCGGCACTCGTAGCGGTCCATACCGCAGTATTTGCCGCCGTTTTCGTTGACGGCAGCATCCTCGTTAAAAACCAGGATCTGTTCCAGATTATGCCGCAAACCCATTTCAAAGTCGTTCGGGTCGTGGCAGGGGGTGGTTTTCACGCAGCCCGTACCGAATTCCAAATCGACATAATCGTCGGCGAAAATCGGGATTTCACGCCCGATAATCGGCAGGATACAGGTCTTGCCAATCAGGTGCTGATAACGCTCGTCGTTCGGGTTGACGGCAACGCCGGTATCACCCATGAAGGTTTCCGGGCGGGTGGTCGCCACAATCACATATTCATCAGAATCTTTAATATCATATTTGATGTGCCACAGCTTGCCCGGCTGTGTTTCATACTCGACCTCAGCGTCGGACAGCGCCGTCGCACAGTGCGGGCACCAGTTGATAATGCGGTTGCCCTTGTAAATCAGGCCTTTTTCATAGAGGTTGACAAACACCTCTCGGACGGCCTTGGAGCAGCCCTCGTCCATCGTGAAGCGCTCCCGCCGCCAATCGCACGAGGAACCGAGCTTTTTCAGCTGCTCGATAATGCGGCTGCCGTAGCGCTCCTTCCATTCCCAGACGCGCTCTAAAAACTTGTCGCGGCCAAGGTCATAGCGGGTCAGCCCTTCATTGACGCGGAGGTTTTCTTCCACCTTTATCTGGGTAGCAATGCCCGCGTGGTCGGTGCCCGGCATCCACAGCGCGGAATAGCCCTGCATCCGCTTAAAGCGGATTAAAATATCCTGCAAGGTTTCGTCGAAGGCGTGCCCCATGTGCAGCTGCCCGGTGACGTTCGGGGGCGGGATGACGATGGTAAAGGGCTTTTTGTTTTCGTCCACCTCGGCGGCGAAAAAGCCGTTTTCCTCCCAGAATTTGTACAGCGGCCCCTCAACCGAGGAAGGGTCGTAAACCTTTGGAAGCTCGTTCATGAAATTCTCTCCTTTATTTAGGGTAATTCAATCGGTAAGGATGGTACAAAAAAATGCCCTCATCCCGAAAAAAATCAGGACGAAAGCATCTGTTTCCGTGGTACCACCTGGATTCGCGGGCAAATCCCCGCGCACTCATTTCCCGTGTAACGGCGGGCAGCCGGGCAGCCCTACCATTTCAGGCCGCCTGCTCGGGAGCGACCTTCGCCCATCCCGCCCGCGGACTTTCACCAAGCTGTCCGCTCTCTGCCGGTGCGGGGAAAGGGTTACTCCTCTCCGTCAAAGCAATTACCTATCTGATTATCTAGTGTAGCATGTTTTTGCAGGGAAGGCAAGCATTATTTTTGAATATTTTCTGTGGGAATTGCCCAATCGCGCAGGATTCCGGAAAGCGCCCCGCTGTACTGCGCATCCTAGTGCTCCATCCGGGCAGCATCCCCTGCGGAAAGCCAACCCCGATACTGTCCGGGAAAAACACCAGATTTCCCGGCTGAAGCGCGGCTTTCATCTCGGCGCACAATGCCGTATCCTGCACCTTGCCAAGCAGCGCCCGCGGCGCTTCCTCCTCCGGGCAGCGGAACAGCTCCTAAACCAGGATGGGCGCACCCCTTCCTGTGCCGCTTCGCTCAAATCGAAGAAGTTTTCCAGCCCGCCGACTACCACGCTATCCGGGCTGTTGGGGGCGCCCGCTTCCAGCAACCTTGTCCCATCCGCAAGCCGGTAAACCGATTCCGATGATCCGCGCTGGATATCCAGCTGCGTGCCGTCCGCGAGCGCTGCCGCGTTCCGTTCCAGCTGCCCGGCCACCCGCCCCCCGGTGACCGGCTGAAGCAGCCCCACACACAACAGCGCCATGAAAACACGGCAAATCCAATCTTTCCTGCGCATCCCGCGTCCCTTCCTTCCCCGATTTCGATTTCCCCAGCATAGCACAACAGTGGGCAAAAATGCAACTTTCTAAGACGAAAAAATACCAACAAAATATAAAGATGGAATCCCCGTACCAGCTCCCCAAAGGCCCTCCCACAAGATAATGGTTAAAAACCGAACCATCCGGGGTATTTGAACGAGTAAGCAAATTGTGAACAAAGCAGTCATCGTCAGCCTTGTACTGGCTATGGACCACTGATTATTGTTCCGAACTTGCATCATTACGCACTTCGCCGTGTGTTTTATTCGGATTTGCTGGAGCTATATTTCCACATTCACAGTTTAGCCAGGGTTTGTTCATAGAATATTAACT
>CAJUJQ010000182.1 GCA_910586575.1 uncultured Clostridia bacterium
CGCCTTCATCCACCCGTACAGTGTCCCTTTGGGCACTCCCAGTTCCCTCGCGGCCGATCTCTTTGGCCAGTTTTACCGCCTGCTCCTTATACTCCTTCTCGTAGTTCCTCTGTGCTCTTCCCATCTTTGACACCTTCCTTTTTGCTTTATTTTACCTTCTTTTTCTTCGAGTGAAAAGTGTCTACTTTTTTATACCATATCAAAGGGGAGTTTGCCCCTCTTTTTCGTAGCGAAGCCTATTTTTGTGCGAAGAAAAAGCCGGAGGGTTGGCATTCCCTTCGGCTTTTTCATAGGTTTAAGACAGCACCTGGTCAAGGGTGTCAAACAGCATTTGAATATCAATGGGCTTGGCGATATGTCCGTTCATGCCGCTGCGCAGCGCGTTTTGCTTATCCTCTTCAAAGGCATTGGCTGTCATGGCAATGATTGGCAGGGCGGACAGCTGCGGGTCGTCCAGCGCGCGGATGGCCCGGGCCGCTTCGTAGCCGTCCATGACCGGCATTTGAATATCCATCAGCACCAACTGATAATAGCCGGGTTCGGACGCTTTCAGCATATCCAGCGCTTCCTGGCCGTTTCCGGCGACTTCAATAATAAAGCCCGCTTCGCTCAGAATGGCTTCGGCGATTTCCTGGTTCAGCTCGTTGTCCTCTGCAAGCAGGATGCGCCCGGTGTGCCGCGGTTCGGGCAACCCGACGCCGTCGTCCTCGACCCCCGCGTCCTCGCCGACAACCGCGCGCAGGCAGTGTTTCAGCTCGGAGAAGAACAGCGGCTTACTGCAAAAGGCGGTGACACCGGCTTCCCTGGCTTCGGTTTCGATATCCGACCAGTCATAAGCGGTGAGGACGATGATGGGGGCGTCGTCGCCGACCTCCTGCCGGATTCGGCGCGCCACCTCCACGCCGTTGATATCGGGAAGCAGCCAATCAATAATGTATACTACGTAATTGTCGCCGCGTGAAACCGCCTGATGGGTGCGCAGTATCGCTTCCTTGCCGGAGAGCGTCCACTCGGCGCGCATGCCGATTTGCTGAAGCATATAAGATACGCTGTCGCAGGTATTGAAATCATCGTCCACGACCAGCGCCCGGCAGTTTTTCAGCTGCGGGATGAGCGGCGGTTCCTTTTTCCCGGCGTACAGGCGGAAGGTAAAGGTTGCGGTAAACTCGGTGCCGACGCCCTGTTCGCTCTCCACGGTGATGGTGCCGTTCATCATATCGACAATATTCTTGGTGATTGCCATGCCAAGGCCAGTACCCTGAATACCGCTGATGGTGGAATTGCGCTCACGTTCAAACGGCTCGAAAATATGGGATACAAATTCCTTGCTCATGCCGATGCCGGTATCCTTAATATGGAATTCGTACCGTGCGAAGCCCTCCTGCGCGGCGGGCGATTCGGTGACGCGCACGGTGATAATCCCGCCCGCGCCGGTATATTTGACCGAATTGCTGAGCAGGTTGAGCAGCACCTGATTCAGCCGCAGGCGGTCGCAATAGATTTCCTCGTCCCAGACATCGACCGTGTCCATGTACAATTCCAGCTGTTTGGCGTGTACGTCGGCCTGTACAATGCTGCGCAGGCTGTGCAGTAACTCTGGCAGGCTGCACGGCGCTTCGTCCAAATGCATCCGGCCGCTTTCAATCCGGCTCATATCCAAAATATCGTTGAGCAGGCTCAGCAGATGGTTGCCGGAGGTCATGATTTTTTTCAGGTAATCCTGCACCAGTTCAACCTGATCCAGGTGGGTCAGCGCCAGCGCGGTAAAGCCAACGATTGCGTTCATCGGGGTGCGGATATCGTGCGACATGTTGGAGAGGAATACGCTCTTTGCCTTGTTGGCGCGGTTGGCTTGCATCAGCGCGTCCTCAAGCAGGTTTTTCTTTTCCATCTCGCTGCGGATTTCGGCATCCACGCTGCGGAAACCGATGACAATCCCGCGGTCACCGTCCTCCCAGGCCCCGACGCGCACCGCTTTCAGCTGGAAGTATTTAATCTGGCCGTCGCAAAGCGTGCGGTAGTTCAGATAGTGCATGCTTTTCAGGGTCAGCACTTGTTCCAGGAAGAACCCCGAAACCGTCTCGCGCAAAAGCTCCCGGTCCTCCGGATAGACGCAGCAGTCAATATAGCGCCCCATGCATTCTTCCAGCACCAATTTGCCGGAGAAAAATTCGTTCAGCAGGCCGCTGGGACAACCGGTGACGCGGACAGCCTCGCCGCTGCCGGTCGAAACGTCGAAATAGCAAATCAGGCTGTAGTCGTTGCCCAATGCATGGACTAACTGCATCTGGCGGCGCTCGTTACGCTCTTCCTCCAGCTTCTGCTCGGTGAAATCGAGCAGGAACCGCTGATAGAACCGTTCCCCGTTTTCCTCGACCAGCTTGATGTTTCCCAGCACGTGCAGCAGCTTGCCGTCCTTATGCTGGACGCGGTATTCCATGCTGACATTGTCGCCGGGCTTTTCAAGGCTTTGGATGGCGCTGCGCAGGACGATTTGGTCGTCCTTTACCACCGTGGGGGCAATCAGCTGGAACCCGTCCGCCAGCAGTGCTTCCTGGGAGGGATAGCCCAGGATTTCCAGCGCGGCGCGGTTGATGCCGAGGATGCGCGTGCCGTCGATCGAGTGGCTCATGATGCCGCAGTCCATCGCGGTGAAAATGGTTTCGAGCGTGGTGTTTTTTTGGATGACCTCCTGTTCAAAGGCGCGTTCACGGGTGATATCGACCGCAACGCCGACCGTGCCCATGACACTGCCGTCAAGGTCATACAAGGGGGATTTATAGGTTGTCAGCAGGCGGTTCCCCTCGCCGGTCAGCACGGTTTCTTCAGAAACGAAGGTTTCCCGGGTCTCCATGACGATGCGCTCGGACTCAATGCAGGCAGGGTCGTCCTGCTCTACGTCCCAAATGTAGGCATGGCCGCGCCCCTGCACCTGTTCCTTTGTTTTGTTGACGGTCTGACAGAAGCTTGCATTCACCTTTTCATGGATCCCGTTTTTGTCCTTGAACCAGATCAGGTTGGGTGAGCCGTCCATCAGTGCTTCCAAAAAGCTGTTGGCCTGCCAGGACTCTGCCCGTTTGCGGAAGTCCTCCTGCCAGTGCCGCAGGCGGAATCTGATTTCGATCTCGGTCATGGGCAGCACAAGCAGATCCTGGACAGCCGGGAGCCGCTCCTCTATCAGCGGAAGCTGCTCGGGCCGGGCAATGACCAGCAGCTGGGCATCCTCCCGCATGGCATCCGCCAGCAGCGAAACGACAGCCGCTGCGTCAGCGCCGTCCAGGTTGGCCAGGATCACGTCAGCGGATGGAATCAACGCGGCATCCGGCACGATATGTTCTGTAAATGTATGCGTAAACGCCGGTAGGGGCGGCAATTTTTGAATCTCATCAAACGCTCCGCAGGGATGCCCGACAAGATAGAACTGGACATGACAGTGATACATTTTCTGAAATCCCCCTTATCCCCAGTTGTTTGAATCATATATGCTTTTATTATACCACAGTTCAAGGAATAAGGGAAGCAAAAATGTAAGGGTTTATCAATCAGAGCAATCGGCGAAAAGGTATTCAGTATCCGGCGTAGGTAAATCAACCTTGACAATCAGTAGGAGCGCCGCGAGCGTGTACTCCGAGGCCGTCGGACTCGCCGCGTAAAATATTTCTACCTGAGCGGTTGCAACATATGAGTTGTCATATCTTTAGTTTTATCAAGAGAAATAATCTTATAAATATGTAAATATAAGCATATCTTTATGCGGTTTACTGCTAGTGCTCTGCTGGTTGTGTTGTTGATTTGCGGACAAATGTCTCTGCTCTGTAGACGATTGATCTGATGCTCACCCAACCGCTCAGGTAGAAATATTTTATAGCTTTTTCGCATAAATTACTTGACACTTGCCAGGGTTTATCAATTAAGATAGCAGCGGTTAGCGACAGTGGCAGCTGTTTCCCGGTTACAGCGCAGGCCGTCGACATGGGGAAACATGCATTTAGCCGCCACGGTTTTGCTCTTCCAGGGCTTGACGGCGGTAGCTGGCGGGGGTCATCCCGACCTGCTGCTTGAACGCGCGGGAAAATACCTGCGGGTCAGCATAGCCGCAACTCTGCGCAATGGCGGCGATGGTGTCAGTGGTCTGCACCAGGCGTTCCTTGGCGCGGGACATGCGGTAAAAGGCAAGGTAATCCTGTGGGGAAACCTCCAGCACCTTTTGGAACAGCGTGGAAAGATAGCTCCGATTTAGGGAAACGTAATGCGCAATATCGCTGACCGTGATACCGGTGGCATAACTGCTGTGGATGTATTCAACCGCTTTTTGCACATAGGCATTGTCACGCCCACCCTTTTGCCCCCCGTCGCCGGAAACCAGCTGGCGGGCAAGGGCGGAAAAGAAGCGGAACAGCAGGGATTGGAGCATCAGCTCGTTCTCCGGGCACGGCGCTTCCAGCGCGAGCATTTCCCTGACCAGTGCAAGCAGCTCATCGCTGCCCGCGCAACGGAATACGTCGGTATCCGCCAATCCGGACAGCCGCAGACAGTCCGCCGCCCTTCCGCCGCGGAAGGCAACCCAGAAATAGCTCCACGGCTCTTCCCCTTCCTCGTGGAATGCGAGGCGTTGGCCGGGGGCGGCGGAAAGGCCGTCACCACGTCCCAAGGCGTAAAGGCTGCCGTCCAGATCAATTTTTCCACGCCCGGCAGCGCCGAAATAGAGCCGGTATGCCGGGTCGGTGTCCGCCGTGCCGTGCTGCGGCTCGCCGCAGGCCACACCGCAGCCGAACAGGCTGAGATCGTCAAAGTGCGGGGTGCGCCGTTTTAGCTCTAAAATACTGCGTGTTTCCATCAGCGGGAGTCCCTCCTTTTGTTTCCGAACAGGTCTAGTATAACATCTTGAGCAGGTGCGGGCAAGCCCTTTTGCATGGTTTTGGAAGGAAAAAGCCCGACGAGGGAGGTGAAAGCGGCAAATAATCCTTTCGCAGTTCATTTCGGACAAACATATGTTCCTGCAACAAACCGCGAAAGGACCCTTTCTTCGACAGTGTCAAGACAGGTTCCTGTTCCAAAATTGCATCCCAAGCCACAAACAAACGTTTGTAATTCATGAACCGTTGTGCTATAATATATTCAATCCAAACAATTGTTTTACCTTTCACATTGTCCGGAACAGGAGGAATCGATCCATGAGGAAAAAACGGGAAGCCGGTCAAATTTCGGAAAAACAGCAGCGCATCCTGGAATTTATCTCGGAATTCATCACCGAACACGGCTATCCGCCGTCCGTCCGCGAAATCGGGCAGGCCATGGGGCTGCGCAGCCCCTCCACCGTGCAGTCCCATCTGAATATCCTGCGGGACGCGGGCTATTTAGAGCGTACCGGCCACAAGACCCGCGCAATTTCGCTGACCACCTCAGCGGCAGCGGCGTCGATCCCGCGCGTGCCCATCCTGGGCAAAGTCACCGCCGGAATGCCGATTCTGGCAGTCGAGGAAATCGAAGGGTATTTCCCTTAGGAATCGTAAGCAAATAACTGTTGCAAAGAGCGGAAAAAGTGATAAAATG
>CAJUJQ010000183.1 GCA_910586575.1 uncultured Clostridia bacterium
ACTTCTTTTGACCTGATTTTGTAACTAACAGCCAATAACCCCCTGTGAAATCCATATCATGAAAGTGCTTGTTTTCGTAGATAAATTTCATAGTGGTTTGTTATGCGTCTTAAAAAGTTTGAATCATTATTAACGCGGTTAAAATAAAGCTAACAAGATCAGCGTCCCGGTCGGGATGTCCCGTTTCCCGGTTTCATAGTATGAATCACACGCCTGTGAACAATGCCGTATTTTTGCAATTCCGGCTTGTTTCAAGTCCGCGTCCTCACGCAACTCCCGAATCCGTCGATACATCCCCTTTTTTTTATGAAAAGTGCAGCGATAACAAAACGCTATATCAAACGGCAAAACAAATTTGTTATATAACGTTTTTGTCCATCCGGAAGCCAGGCCGGCACAATTATCTGCCAAAGCTGGACATTACTGCCAAATTAAGAATTTATTATTGACGAAAGGGGGCTTTTCATGTATGATAGGAATGGAAAGAATGCAGGGCAGGGGCGCTTTATAAGCAAAACGCCCTGCCCGGGAATCGAAGGCCTGCGCGTCAGGCTGGAAAGGGAGGTAACTAAACGAATTATGAATCGATTGCTTCGCAAATTCACCTGGACGCCCGAGATTGAGGACGTGATTGAGGAATGCAAGGGCATTTTCATCCCGACCACCAAGTCCGAGCTGTACGAAATGGTATTCGGCACCGGCCGTTCCGGTAAATACGATGTTGTTTATGATGTCCCCGGCAAAGGCGAAATCACCGAGGCGACCGTTGTCCGCGCCAAGAATGGCGTTTGTGTCAACTACGCCGAGGATTATATGCGCCGCCGCGACCCGGACTGCATGCGCATCGCGGACGACAAGCCCACCGACAAGCCCCGCTTCAAGGATGTATACGGCTATGACTTCGACGAAGTACGCAAGGAAACCATGGAATGGCTCAAAACCCAGGAGCTGATTATTATGCCCTTCAACTCCGGCGGCAACATCTATGGCTATAAGTCCATGCTTATCTGCCCGCGCAACGCCGCGTTCTTCGCGTTCGCGCTGGCACAGCTTCAGGGCTTCGTTTCCGCCGAGGAGACCGAAGGCTATAAGCCCCGCGCGATTATTTACGTCGCGCCCCCGTTCCGCCACACCCACTTTAACGACCGCCAGGTGTGCGTGCACAACCGTCTGGACGACTGCCACGAGGTCTTTTCCTACAACCTTTATCCCGGCCCGTCCGCCAAGAAGGGCGTTTATTCCGTCCTGCTTGATATCGGCGAACAGGAAGGCTGGGTCACTGCACACGCTTCCGCGGCGCGTATCACCACCCAGTATGATAACGATATCGTCATCATGCACGAGGGCGCTTCCGGCGGTGGCAAGAGCGAAATGCTTCAGGATGTCGCGCGTATGGAGGATAACCGCGTGCTGCTGGCAACCCACACGGTCACCGGCGAAAAGACCATCCTCAACATGGGCAAAACCTGCACCATCGAGCCGATTTGTGACGATATGGCGACCTGTTACCCCTCCATCCAGGGCGACAACGGCAAGCTCTGCATTGTAGACGGCGAGCACGGCTGGTTCCTGCGCATGGACGGCGTGACCCACTACGGCTGCGACCCGGTTTACGAGCGCATCTGCACCGAGCCGGGCGAACCGCTTTGCTTCTTCAACATCCAGGGCGTGGTCGGCGCAACCTCGCTGATTTGGGAGCATACCCCCGATTCCAATGGCAAGCCCTGCCCCAACCCGCGCGCCATCGTTCCGCGCGAAAAGGTCCCGCACATCATCACCGAGCCGGTTGAGGTTGACGTGCGCTCGTTCGGCACCCGTATGCCCCCGTCCTCCCGTGAGAACCCCACCTACGGCATTATGGGCCTGCTTCAGTTTATCCCGCCCTCCCTTGCGTGGCTGTGGCGCCTGGTCGCGCCGCGCGGCCACAAGAATCCTTCCATCGTGGACGGCGGCAGCGCAATGGTTTCCGAGGGCGTCGGCTCCTACTGGCCGTTCGCAACCGGCGAACGCGTCAAGCAGGCAAACCTGCTGCTCCAGCAGATTGTCAACAGCCCCCGCACCCGCTATGTGCTGATCCCGAACCAGTATATCGGCATTTATCAGGTCGGTTTCGCCGCCGAATGGATTTCCCGTGAATTCCTGGCGCGCCATAACGGCTACGTCAAGAAGGATAAGCTTGTGCCCGCCCGCTGCCCGCTGCTCGGCTATTCGCTGCGCGAGATGAAGATGGACGGCCAGGACATCCGTTCCAAGTTCCTCCGCCCCGAAACCCAGGACCGCCTCGGCGAGGACGGCTACGACATCGGCGCGAAAATCCTGAACGATTTCTTCGAGCAGGAGCTTGAGAAGTTCTATACCGATGAGCTTGACCCGCTCGGTCGCTCGATTATCGAGTGCTTCCGCAGCGGCGGCCCCATTGAGGATTACTGCAAGCTGACCCCGATGCAGTTCTAAAGTTACCGCATGATTGAACGCCCTCCGGCTCTTGCCGGGGGGCGTTTTTTGACGGATGGCGGCGATTGGTTGCTGAATTTGTTCTGCCGGGATTGGGGCATACTACGTTTGAAAACCGTTCCGCAGTAGCGGAACAGGCCGCGCGGACTTTCACGAAGCTGCAAAGGCCAGAACCGGAGGATACCAAGAATGTTGGATTTGCTGATTTTAGGGGCGGGGCCTGCCGGGCTGACCGCCGCCATCTATGCCGCCCGCAGCCAGCTGCATACGCTTGTGCTCGAAAAGGAAACGGCAGGCGGGCAGATTGCTTTGACTGGACAGGTCGATAATTATCCTGGCCTGCCTGGTGTGCAGGGGCTTGTGCTGGCGGAGCGCCTGCGCAGGCACGCCGAACAGCTCGGCGCTTCCTTCCGCGCCGCGGAAGCCGTGCGCCTTGAGGACTGCGGCGCCTACAAAAAAACCATGCTCGCAGACGGCGAATGCCTGCCGGCACGGTCGGTGATTGCCGCAACCGGCGCGGCCCCGCGCCTTTTGGGCGTACCCGGCGAGGAGCAGCTGCGTGGGAGCGGCGTTTCCTACTGCGCAATGTGTGACGGCGCGTTCTATCGTGGGAAACGCGTGTGCGTCATCGGCGGCGGGGATACCGCGGTCGAGGACGCCCTGCTGCTGGCGCGGCAGGCGGCTGAGGTGGTTCTCATCCACCGGCGCGACCGGCTGCGCGCCCAGAAAGCACATGCAGCGCAGCTGCTCGGGCTGGAAAACGTTTCGGTGCGCTGGAATACCGTCGTGACCGAAATTTGCGGGGATGGGGCGGTTTCCGGCGTGCGCCTGCGCGCGCTTCCCGACGGGAACGCGGAATTATTACCGGTGGACGGCGTGTTTATCGCGGTCGGTATGCAGCCGGAAACCGCCTGCCTGGAACCGCTTGGGGTCGTCGGGGAGGACGGCTGCGTGCAGGCGGGGGAGGATTGCCGTACGGCTGTGCCCGGGCTGTTCGCGGCGGGGGACGTGCGGCGCAAGCCGGTGCGCCAGGTGGTGACTGCTGCCGCCGACGGCGCGTCGGCAGTCCGGGCGGCGCAGTCCTATCTGGAAACGCTTTGAGCTTGCCGAACTCCGCAGCCGTATTGATTTGTAGGGGAAAGGCTTGCCCTTCCCGCAGGAAACAGCAATCCCCGCAAAAAAACGGGAGGGGCAAGCCCCTCCCCTACAGATTCTAACCTTACATACAGCAACATACTTCTTAAATACACATCAATGGCGGATTCCTACAGCAGCCCACGCATTAAATCCACCAGGGGCTTACCCAGCGGCGACGGGTACAGCCGTCCGGCGCTAAGGTCCACCAGCAGGAACCGGATTTGCGACCAGCCCGCGCCGGGCGGCGTATATTGCTCCTGCGCGTCCGCTTTCCGGAGTGCGCGCTTCACCGCGCCGTCCACCCCGTCTACTGCCAGAATCATGGAGAAAATCGAAAACTCGTGCGCGCGGTCAAGCTGGATGCGCGCTTCCAGTACCTGTTTGGCATACGTGCCCCAATCGAGCAGCCCCTCAGCGGTCAGCCCGGGCGCGCTGTACAGCAGCCGCAGCTCGTGGCTGTGAGTAAAGCTGCCCGTGCCCACCACGCCAAACATTTTCTTTTCCCCTGACAGCGAATAACCGGCAGCCAGCGCGCAGCCGCGCCCGGCAATCATGACACCGCGTTCCCGCTCCCGAAAGGCAGCGGGCAGCGCGGCTTCCATCCGGTCCCGGAAAGCCACGAGTGCCTCGGTAAACTGTTCCATGTGGGGCGCTCCTTTACATTTCGCGGGGATAGTCCCCGTTTTCGGTCATCTTCGCAATCGCGGCGACAACGGCGGGCTTATCCTCGCGGTAGGTCACGCCAAACCAGCGCGCGTCGGTTGTCAGCACCTGCGCGGTCGCTTTGCCCTCTTTTGTGAGGACATCCACGGTGGTGGGCAGATATATTTCGGCCTTCATGGGGTCTGCCGCCAGACTGCCCGCGAAAAATCTGCGCAGCAAACTGTCCAGTTCCTCCAGATAGCGCGGCGGAAAGCCCCAAAGGTTCATGGAAACCGAAGTCCCCTCCGGGATAACGCCGCCCGGTTCGCCGTTCTCAGCATCGTAATGAATCAGGCCATCGTCGCCACGGAAAATTTTGGTGCGTTCGACAATCGAGGTGAGCCGCCCATCCGCGTCGGCCGTGCAGACGCCGCGCGCAACCGAGCCGTTCTCGGTCAGGGTATTTTCGGTTTTATAGCCGACCATGCAGCAGCGGTGCACGGGGTCGGCGGGGTCGATTTGGGAGAGGTAACGGAACATTTTTTCATAAGCATCCGCGCCGTAGAAGTCGTCGGAATTGATAACGGCAAAGGGCGCGTCCACAACGCCTTTCACGCAGTAAATCGCGTGCGCGGTGCCCAAAGGCTTTACCCGCCCCGCAGGTGCGGACAGGCCTTCCGGCAAACGGTCAGCCGTCTGATAAACGTAATCGACCTGCATCCGCTTGGCGGCGCGTGCGCCGATGGTCGTTTCAAACGCCTCCCGCAGCTCAGGCTTGATAATGAACACCGCGCGGCGGAACCCTGCGCGGTATGCGTCATAAATGGAGTAATCGAGAATCACCTGGCCGGCAGGGCCGACCGGGTCAATCTGTTTCAGTCCGCCGTAGCGGGAACCCATACCGGCTGCCATAATCACAAGAATCGGCGTATTCATAATAAGCGGAATACCTCCCTCAGAAATCTATCGGATGATTTCATTATACCTGTTTTTCATCCAGAAATCAAGCCCTACGAAAACCGGAACAGCCGGTAAGTGAAACAATCACTCACCGGCTGTCCAGAAGAAATAGAAAATAAGGTCCGGGCTGTCCGTTAGGCTTTACGTCAGCCCTTTACAGGGAGGAACCTTTGCCGCAGGAGAAAGGTTTCCAATGGGATGAAGGAGATATTTGGGGAAAAGTAAAGGAATGTAAGAAAAAATGTGAAAAAGGAGATGTTTTAATTATTTCGCGGCCTTTGCAGCCTTGACTTCTTCAATCAGCAGCGGGACAACCTTGAACAGGTCGCCGCAGATACCGTAGTCAGCAACCT
>CAJUJQ010000184.1 GCA_910586575.1 uncultured Clostridia bacterium
TTTTCTCTCCCTTTTCATGTTTCTTCCCTTATATTATGCCACTGTTTGTTATCTGAGTAAAGCTATCTTAAAGGGATAACCATGATATTTTATTCTGAACGCCACCGATGTTGGTTCATGTGATCCATTACCGCACGCTGTGCGGGGAAAGGACGCGCGGCGGCACAACGCGCAGCCATTTCTTGGAAAGCTCAAAGGTCAGCCCTCCGAAATCATTTTCCGTCGTCTGGCACACATGGTCAGGGTAGGCGGCGCACAACTCGGTGAACTGTTTTTGCATGGCTGGATGATAGGCGAAAATGCTCGCAGTGTGTTCAGACTGGCTAAAAAACGTAATTGTTTCTCGCTCCAAACTGCTCGATTTCATGGCATTACCGTTCCGGTTCATGGTGTGGAGCGGTAGGAGCGGCTTTGATTTTCTGCTGGCACTGTTTCAGCGCATCCCGAACGGAGGTTTTTGGCGGTTCATTGTTGATAATACCGTCAATCTGATTGTAAATGCTTTCCGTGCTCATCTCCGCAGCCGCAAGATAATTCTCCGGCGCGACCTGCTGAAATGCTCTGATCTGCCCGTTTTCCGAGAGCACCGGAACATAAAATTTCGGAATTTTGAGATACATTCCATCCATTCCCGCGCCGCCCTGATAGCGCCCCAAAGCGTCCTTTTCGCACTCTAAAAGAACGATGCCGTTTGTCAGCACATACCCTGGCTCAATGCGCCGCTGAAGCAGCCCATACGGAACGCCAACCTGAGCAATTCCAACTTCCGGAAGGGCGTCTTTTTTATCGCTCATTTGCCGTCCTCCTGCGCGGCAGCAATCGCGGACACAATGCCGTAAACAGCATCATCCAGAGCACTCAGCAGCGTGTCGGATTCCAGCGCGGCGAGGGTCAGCAGCTCATCTACCGTCTCAGCGCTTAAACCCAGCATTTCCGCGAGTTCATCCACGCTGGGTACGCTGTCCTTACCATCCAGCAGCCACTCATACGACATGCCAAAAAAGTTCGCAATATCGCGAAGCTGGTACGCATCCGGGACGCCTGCGCCGCTCAGCCAGCGGTTGACCACCGGCGTCGTTACGCCTGCTGCACAGGCAAGATTTTCACGCTTTTCACCGCTGTAAATCAGAAGGGTACGCAGACGGCGGTCAATCTTTTTATTCGTATATGTCATTCTCATTATCCTTTCTTTTTGCTGTCAAATTCCAGCTTGTAGCGAACATATTTGTCGCCGTCGTCATCCAAAACGACTGTGGCATCGTACATAACGCCTTTCTTTTCCGAAAACAAATTTGTCAGGTGAACACGACCGGTTTTCAAAAGGGCGACAGCGGTTTTTCGAGTTAATTCCTTGCGTTTGGCGGTAAATAAGCGGTCATTTTTCCAAAGCGTAAAACCGCAGGATGGTTTGCTGTAATAGCTCTCGCAGAAAAAACTCTTTTTGCCCTCGACTACGTTTTTACCGCAGCGGGGACAAACGCCGATCACCGCGCGGCCCGACTGCGAAAGCGCGGCGGATGCGGGCTGTACATTTTCATAAGTTTTTACCAGTTCGGAAAGCATTTTCTCAATGCCGTCCATAAAAGCTTCCGGTGTCATTTCGCCGCGTTCGACCGCGCCCAGCCGTTCCTCCCATTCTGCCGTCAGCCTGGCGGATTTCAGTGAATCGGGCATCACGCCGACTAACGCCAAGCCCTTTTCGGTGGGGAGAAGCTGCTTCTTTTTCCGCTCCACAAAGCCGGATCGTACCAGCTTTTCGATCACTCCTGCGAGGGTGGCGGGCGTTCCCAGCTCCTTGCGTTCGACTGATTCAAGGGCGGCAAAGTCTTCCGCGCTGGCGTGCTCCATTGCGGAAAGCAAGGTATCCTCGCTGAAATGCTGGGGCGGGGAGGTTGTGCCCTCTTTGAGCCGGGCATCCGCGTCGGTAAGCCGCTGACCATCTGACAACTCCGGGATGGGGGAGACCGTTTCCTCCTGCTGTTTAGACTTCTTTTTCAGAGTGGCTAGAAACGCCTGTTCAGTTGCTTTCCAGCCGGCGCTGATTTCCGTTCTGCCTTTTGTGGTAAACGGAACGCCGCCACAATCAAGTGTGACGGCGGTTTCTGCATAAATATAAAATTCTGCCACAGCGCAAAGCAGACGGATTGAAATCAAATTAAGGACGTTCCGCTCTCCGGTGGGAAGCGCCGTGAGGTCGGCAGCGGCGATCTCCACAGTTGGAATAATTGCATGATGGTCAGAAACCTTGCCGTTATCCACCACCTGCGCGGCATTGACCGGAAGCTGCAAACCCTCTGCAAAAGGCAGCGTCAAAGCGACTGTCTCGCACAACGCAAGCAATCCAGCCGCCATGTCCTCGGTTAAATATCGGCTGTCCGTGCGCGGATAGGTCGCCAGCCGTTTCTCGTAAAGCGCCTGCAAATAATCTAAGGTCTGCTGTGCCGTAAAGTCAAATAAACGGTTTGCCTCCCGCTGCAAAGTGGTCAGATCGTAAAGCTTTGGCGGACACTCTATTTTTTCTTTTCGGCTGATTGACTGCACCACCGCGCTTTTCCCCAAGCAGGCCTGCCGAAGCTTTTCCGCGTCCGTTTTGGAAGTAAACTTTTCGCTTGCCGCATGAAGCCCCTGTAACTCCAGCTCCACAGTGTAAAACTTCTTCTTTTTGAAATTCGCTATGGCTGTTTCGCGCTCCACAAGAAGCGCAAGCGTCGGCGTCTGCACCCGGCCAACATTCAGCGTTTTTCCTCTGTACAGGGTGGTAAACAGGCGCGTGCCGTTGATGCCGATCAGCCAGTCAGCTTTTGCACGGCAGAGGGCGGCTTGATACAGATTATCGTAATTTTGACTGTCTAAAAGCTGCTCAAATCCCTTACGGATTGCCGCTTCCTCCATTGAAGAAATCCACAGCCTTTTGACAGGCTTTTTGCAGCCGCAAAGATTGTAGGTCAGCCGAAAAATCAGCTCGCCTTCACGCCCTGCATCGGTCGCGCAGACCAGGGAATCCACACGATCATCTTTCATCAAAGCGTCAAGAACTGCAAACTGCTTTTTCGTATCAGGAAGCACCTGAAACTGCCACGGTTCTGGCAAAATCGGCAAATCTTCATACTTCCATTTGGAATAGCGCGGATCATAAGCGTCTGCCGGGGCTAGCTCAACCAAGTGACCGACGCACCAGCTCACCAGCCAATCGCCGCCCTCCATGTAGCCGTCACGCCTGCTTTTGGCTCCAAGAACCTTTGCCAAGGCCATCGCAACGGACGGCTTTTCCGCTATCACTAAAGTTATTTTTTATCACTCCGTTTCAGCAATTTCCGGTAACAAATCCCAAGACAGGGCGAACCGCGACCGTAAGGACAACCGGCGCAGGGGTGCCCCTCTGGCAGAGGGGCGGGCTGTTCCGGTTCTTTCGATTCGTCAGGCTTTTGAGACATCATCAGCTCGTAGGGGCTGTCAGTAAAACGCATTACGGCCCGTCCTCCGGTTCTCCATAGTAATCGTCCGGATAATCCGGTTCGTTCGGCTCGCCGTAAGGATCGCGCTTCGGCTCCTGCTCGTCCTCGTTGACCATTTCTTCCTCCTCATCGTCAATCAGGTCGTCAAAATTCTCCGCGTCGTCAAGCGCCTTTTTCGGCCTGTAAATCTTAAAATACCAGCCAATGCCACCGGCGGCCAGCGCGGCAAGTGCGACCAAAATCAACATTCCAATGCTGTTTTTATCGGTTTTTTCCGGCTTGGTTTCATTCTCGTCGGCAGGTTCCGCTTCCTTTCCGGTACAGTTTTTCAGCGAAACTGCGAAAACTGGGCAATCCGTGTTGACCTCACCGGCAGCACACCTTTCTTTGCAGAAACAAACCGGATCAGGCTCCGGAACCGCCGTTTGCGTCGGCTGTTCGGTATCTTTCTCCGACATCGAAATCAGGTCGGATTCCTTTACCGTGTCCAATAAGTAGACATTTTCATTGTCGCGCTGTCTGTCGATCACCAGGTAAAAAGTGTTATCGTCTTGGGTCTCGATGGTGAAAAACTCCTTGCTGTCCTCGTCGGTTACGTTGTCCACGACGGTTCCTTGGCCGTCCGGGGTCAGCGGCTTTGCAGAACTGTCCTTTGATTGGTTATCGCTGACTGGCACAGCAGAAACGGACGGCTTTTTGTTCGTGCTCGATTTTGCCGCAGCAGGCTTGCTGCTGGTTGATGAAGTATTGCTTGCCGATTTCTGATAATTTGTGTTTTTAACTTGAATTGTTTTCGATGTGTTCCCGGCACGGTCGGTGGCTTGCAGGGTAATCTGTGCTGAACTGCTCCCAATATCTTTTAACGGTACATTCAACACTTCGTTTGCTGGATAGGGATAGCTTTTACCGTTTATGCTCACCTCGGAAACGCCGGAAAGATCATCGCTGCACTCTACCCGAAGTGAATCGCCGCTGAGGTGTTCCTGAATGCTCGGCGGCGTGCGGTCAAAGCACTCGATATAGCGCGAATTTTCGTAAACCTGTCCGTCATGACCGGTTACACGTATGTAAATCGTGCAGTTGTCTGTAATCGGAACAGCGCCGTAACAGCGGTTTTCCTGTCGTTCCAGTTCGTTTGTGATATCCTTCCAGGTTTCGTCCGGGCCAACCTTCACCTGCACAGACGAGAAGCCGACTCCACCACCATCCTCGACACAGATTTTAGCAGATGTACTCCTATTTGCCCAGTCAGCAGGCAGAAGGATTTGGACAGAAACCCCGTCCGCATCCGCCGCATAAGCCGCGCCCATCGAGCACAGCATACACATGCTGAAAATTAAACATAACAGCAGTGCTGTCATGCGCGTTAAAAGTCTTTTTTTCATAGACTTAATTCTCCTTTTCTGAATTTGCCGCAGGCGGTTCCTTTGCGGAACGGATCAGCTCAAGCAGGTCGCGCAGCTCCTCCGGCGACGCCGCAACGCTGCGGACCGTCTGCAAAATCGCAAGGTTCTCCTGCTCGGTGATCTGCCGCTCAATGTCACGCACCCGTGCCTGCCATTCACTGGATTTTTCTTTGGCTTTTACGAGTTCAGTTTTCAGCCGTTCAATCTTGTTTTCCCTTGTTTCACGCATGTTTTTCACCTCCAATCCTGCCGGGAATGTAATCGGCAAGGTGATAGTAAAAAAATTTGGACCTGGGGTTGACAAGTCCCGTTTATGGGACACCAGGGGTGATAGAATGCAATCATACTGAAGAAAAGGATGATAGCAATGACCACGGCAGAAATGAACACGAACATTTTAAGTTTAACGGAATATCAGAGGAAGCAGATTGCAGCGCAGCTGCAGGAGTATCTTCAATTAAATCACGAGCTTCAGGATACCACTCCGCAGGTATGCCC
>CAJUJQ010000185.1 GCA_910586575.1 uncultured Clostridia bacterium
GCTATCCCGGCTGCGCAAAGCTTGCGGACGGCGTGTATTGTGAGGAGCACGCAAAACTGATGAACAGCCACTACAACCACTTCGCTCGAGGTTACAACAGCCGCCAGCGGTACGGGAAAGCGTGGGAAAAGATACGAAACAGATACATTGCGGCGCATCCGCTGTGCGAAAAATGTCTGAGCGAGGGGAAATGCACTCCCGCCGCGCTGGTTCATCATAAGAAGCCAATAGCGGGCGGCGGCACAAATGAGGAAAGCAATTTGATGAGCCTTTGCAATTCCTGTCACGAGAAAATTCACGGCGGTAGGGGCGGTGGAAATCCCTAAAACCATATCTAATTGGGAGCGGCCCGGGGCTTCGTGCGCAAAAAGCAAGGTTCAAACGGGGGATTACCCCCTGTGGGGCAGATTGGAGGTGTGACCATGGCAAAGGACGGTACAAACAGAGGCGGCAGGCGCGTTCGGGCGGGTGGCAAGCCTGTGCCTGCGGCGGAGAAAATACAGAACGGATTACCCGTAAAAATCATGAGCAACGATATTTCCGAACTGGAGCCTGCGGAACTGGAAGCCGTGGACTTGCCGGAGGGCGCTGTCCTGCAAGGTGCGGATATGCCGAAACCCGCCGAGTACCTCTCCGCAAGGCAAAAGAACGGCGTGCCGCTCGGCGCTGATGAAATCTACAAGGAGACGTGGCTGTGGCTGAAACAGCGCAGCTGTGAAAACCTCGTCAACAAACGGCTGATTGAATCCTACGCACAGGCGTTTGCGCGGTATATCCAGTGTGAGGACGCAATCAGCAGCTACGGCCTGCTGGGCAAGCATCCGACTACGGGCGGCGTCATGGTTTCGCCATTCGTGCAGATGTCGCAGCAGTTTCAGAAAACCGCGAACATGATGTGGTATCAAATTTATGATATTGTAAAACAGAACTGTACAGAGGACTTTACGGATAATCCAAACGACACGATGGAGCAGCTTTTGCGGAAAAGGAGGAGCGGAATTTGAAAACGACAACCGATTTCCAGCTTGTAAGCATCGACAAACTGGTTCCCTACATCAATAACGCGAGAACACATTCGCCGGAACAGATCAACAAACTCCGCTCGTCCCTGCGGGAGTTTGGATTCATCAATCCCGTTATCATTGACCGCGACCTTGGTGTTCTCGCCGGTCACGGCAGAGTCGAGGCTGCGAAAGCAGAAGGCATCGCAGAGGTACCGTGTGTGTTTGCCGACCATCTGACGGAAGCACAGAAGAAAGCGTACATTCTTGCGGACAACCGCATGGCGATGGACGCGGGCTGGGATGAGGAGCTGCTTCGCATCGAAATCGAGAGCTTGCAAGGCTCGGACTTCGATGTGTCCCTGACCGGCTTTGACGAAAAGGAGCTTGCAGACCTGTTCTCTGATCCCGATGACAGGAATGTGAAAGATGACGGCTTTGACCTTTCCGCCGCCTTGGAGAAAGCGGCGTTCGTGGAGCGCGGCGACCTCTGGACAGTCGGCAGACACAGGCTGATGTGTGGCGATGCTACCAGCGCGGAGGATGTGGCGGCACTCATGGACGGCAAAAAAGCGAACCTCATTGTGACGGACCCGCCGTACAATGTCGCATTCAAGAGCGGCAGTGGGCTTTCCATCCAGAACGACAGCATGAAGGGCGACGAGTTCTACACTTTTCTGTACAATTCTTTCGCACAGATGGCGGCGCACTTGGAGAAAGGCGGCGCAGCTTATGTGTTTCACGCTGACACCGAGGGGCTGAATTTCCGTAAAGCGTTCATTGACACAGGCTTCCATTTGGCGGGTGTGTGCATCTGGGTGAAAAACTCCCTTGTGTTGGGACGCTCAGACTACCAATGGCAGCATGAGCCGATTTTGTACGGCTTTCTGAAGAACGGTAAGCACTCGTGGTACTCCGACCGCAAACAGACTACCATCTGGAACTATGACAAGCCGAAGCGGAACGCCAATCACCCGACCAGCAAGCCGCTCGACCTGCTTGCCTATCCGATCACCAATTCCTCGCAGGAAAACGCCATCGTGCTGGACACCTTTGGCGGCAGCGGCTCCACGATGATGGCTTGTGAGCAAACAAACCGCATCTGCCATATGATGGAGCTTGACGAAAAATACGCGTCCGTAATTCTCCGCCGCGCCGTGGAAATCGGCATCAAGCCGGAGGATATTTTTGTGGAACGAAACGGAGAGAAGATTCCCTACTCCGACCTCGTGATAGAGGTGGAGGGCACGGATGGATAAGTCGGAATACAGACTGGTCTCGCTCTCCGGCGGGAAGGATTCGACCGCCATGCTCCTGCGAATGCTGGAAGAGGGCATGAAGATTGACTGCATCCTGTTCTGCGATACGGGGCTTGAATTTCCCGCCATGTATGAGCATCTGGACAAGCTGGAGAGAGATATCGGCAGACCGATTACTCGTGTGAAATCGGAATACAGCTATGAGTACCTGATGTTCGATGTCCCTGTAAACCGCAAGGAAAATACCGCTTTTGCTGCCAAGTTTGGGAAGGTACATACCGGCTATGGCTGGGCGGGACCGAGAATGCGATGGTGTACCACTCGGCTGAAAGATATTCCGAGAGAGAAGTTCCTGCGGGAGCTGCGGCAGAAATACACGGTCAAAGAGTACGTCGGTATTGCCGCCGATGAGCAGTACCGGCTGGAGCGGAAGCGCAACAAAAATCCCAACCACATCCATCCGCTGGCCGATTGGGGCATGACCGAAGCGGACTGTCTGAAATACTGCTATGAGCGCGGTTACGATTGGAGCGGCCTGTATGAGCATTTCAAGCGTGTTTCCTGCTGGTGCTGCCCGCTGCAATCGCTGGAAGAACTGCGGCAGCTATATCGATACTACCCAGAACTTTGGCAGAAACTGAAGGAATGGGACAAACGGACTTGGAGAAACTTCCGCGCCGACTACAGCGTGGAACAGCTCGAAGCCCGTTTTCTTTTTGAGGAAGAATGCATCCATGCGGGGAAACCCACAGCAGGGAAAGCGTTCTTCACAGAGCTAAAAAAGCGGCTGGAGGTGACGAATCATGCCTGCAGTGAATGATCCCGGCACAGGCAAGAGGTATACACTCACACTCGGCAGTCTCTTTGATGGCTTTGGGGGCTTTCCTCTTGGCGGGATTAAGCCCTTATGTGCGTCAGAGTGATTATTTTGTTTTATCAGGGATCGCCTGGGCATCGAAGCTGCCGGGCTAATTCTTGCGCGGCGGCTTGATGTTGTCATACGGCTCGATGGGCTTTCCTATTTCAATTGTTCCGTTTTTCGCTTCAAACGCCTTTATTTCGTTACGGATGAGAAAAAGGATGTGGCTGTTGATGGAGCGGCCTTCATAATCAGCCACATAGTTTATTTTCTTAAGCATTTCCTCCTCAATGCGGATTGATACACTTTTTGTCGCCATGAATTTTCTCCTTTGAACATATTATATGTTCATTTTATCCAGAAAATATGGTATAATGTTCTGCATGAATATATGGTATATCTGAAATTTTTGTAAAGGAGAAGCAAAAAATGAGAGTGGCGGTAATCGGTTCACGGGGGCTTTCTGTGAAGGATTTGGGCAAATATCTGCCGGAGAATACTACCGAAATCGTATCAGGCGGCGCGAAGGGAGTGGACACATCGGCAAGGGAATACGCATTGGCACACGGTATCAAGCTGACAGAATTTCTCCCTGATTATGAGAAATACGGACGCTCAGCTCCGTTGAAACGGAACATCACAATAATAGAAAGCGCCGACCTGGTGCTGGCGTTCTGGGACGGTCAGTCGAGGGGGACGAAATTTGTAATCGACAACTGCCGGGAACGCGGCGTGCCCGTAAAAGTGTTCACTCCCAACAATCCATAAGCATTCCTTCGGATGCTCCGGGCATTGTGTACTGCGCACAATTCCCGGACTTTTTATAGAGAAGTATTTTACAGCGAAATGTGCCGAAAAAGCTTGCTATTTCTGCGGTTCTGAGCGAAAATGTGACTACCAAAAACCAAGGAGGGCATTTCCATGACAATTGATTACAATGTGACGGGAAGCGAACGAAAGCGGCTGGCGGACTATATCGCTGGATTCCTCGGCAGCGAAAAGAAGTACCTCGGTGTTCCGAGCTGCGCCTATCAGGTGGGCTACATTGAGGTCAGCAAGGACGGAGCCATCACATTCGATGACCGCGCCGACAGCGAGGAGATTGAAACCCTGCTGGAGGAACTGGAGCGGGAGGGCTTTCACGCCGAGCCTGCCGCCACAGAGCCGCAGGAAACCGCCGATGCCGCGCCGGTAAAGGAAGTGGCAAACAGCACAGAAACCGCTGGTACCGCGTCACAGGGCGAAAGCATGGGGCTTACGGTGGCGGTTCCGCTGGAGAACGTGACGGTGGGCAACCTCACCAAGCTGCTGGACGCCAAGGGCAGCCTTATCAAAAGGGCGCTTGGCATTGACGGACTGCCGATTGAAGTCAGCGAGAACAAAGTTTCCTTCCCCTGGTTCCCTCAGATGCCGGACACGGAGGAAACCAAAGCCTACACGCACTTCATTTCCGCACTCTGCGAGATGGCGAAGAACGCCAAGCGGGTGACGGTGACCGAGAAGGCGGTGGACAACGAGAAGTACGCTTTCCGCTGCTTCCTTCTGAGGCTGGGCTTCATCGGCGCGGAGTACAAGGCGGAGCGGAAAATCCTGCTGAAGAACCTGACGGGCAGCTCCGCTTTCAAGAGCGGTGCGAGGAAGGAGGCGGATGGCGAGGACGAGTGCAGAAAGGTGGGCGAATGAAATGCGCAGCATCATCCGAGAATTTTACCTTGGCAACGTCTCCCCGGACGCTGTCGCCATTCGGCAGTCCTCCGAGTTGGAAAAGGCGGTGCGGGAGATGTCCGAAGCCGAGTCCTTCCTGCGGAAGCACTTGGACGGCGAGTGCCTTACGACGTTAGAACAGCTGGTGTCCGCCCAGCTGACCGCCAGCGCGACCACGGCGCAGGAACGCTACGCTGATGGGTTCCGAACCGGGGCGAAATTCATGCTGGACATCTTGGAGGGATGCGGCGAAAACCTGCTTCCCCTTGTATAAATCGCTCTACTATCTATATAATTTTGACATTGAACGTTTGTGCAGTATATATCTCCGAATTAGCTTGCTATTATCCCCGTTTAGAGCGAAAATGTGTATACCGAAAG
>CAJUJQ010000186.1 GCA_910586575.1 uncultured Clostridia bacterium
CCAAGGGCACTTGGGCGGGAAAGAAATTTGAACTGATCGACTGGCAGGAGCAGATCGTCCGCGACCTTTTCGGCATCTTAAAGCCCAACGGTTACCGGCAGTTCAACACGGCCTATATTGAGATAGCCAAAAAACAAGGTAAAAGCGAGCTGGCGGCAGCTGTGGCGCTCCTGCTCTGCTGCGGCGACGGCGAGGAACGCGCCGAGGTGTACGGCTGCGCCGCTGATCGGCAACAGGCTACCATCGTTTTTGACGTGGCTGCGGATATGGTTAGGATGTGTCCGGCACTGAATAAGCGGGTTAAAATTCTCGCATCGCAAAAGCGGATTATCTACACGCCGACCAATTCATTCTACCAAGTTTTGAGCGCGGAGGCATATTCCAAGCACGGCTTCAACATACACGGCGTGGTCTTTGACGAGCTTCACACGCAGCCGAACCGGAAACTGTTTGATGTCATGACCAAAGGCTCCGGCGATGCCCGAATGCAGCCGCTGTATTTTCTGATCACAACGGCGGGAACAGATACACATTCCATCTGCTACGAGACACACCAGAAAGCGAAAGACATCTTGGACGGGCGAAAAATTGATCCCACTTTCTACCCTGTCATTTACGGCGCGGACGAGGCGGACGATTGGACAGACCCAGCAGTCTGGAAAAAGGCGAATCCGTCTTTAAACATCACGGTTGGAATTGACAAGGTGAAAGCCGCCTGCGAGTCGGCAAAGCAAAACCCCGGCGAGGAGAACAGTTTCCGGCAGCTGCGTTTGAATCAATGGGTGAAACAGGCTGTCCGTTGGATGCCGATGGAAAAACGGGACGCCTGCGCTTTCCCTATGGACGAGGAGGAACTGGAAGGGCGCGTTTGCTACGGTGGTCTTGACCTTTCGAGCACTACCGATATCACCGCTTTTGTGCTGGTGTTCCCGCCACTGGACGAGGAAGGAAAATACAGCGTCCTCCCCTACTTCTGGATTCCCGAGGAGGCAATCGACCTCCGTGTCCGGCGTGACCATGTTCCTTATGATGTGTGGGAGCGACAAGGTTTTCTGCAAACCACCGAGGGCAACGTGGTCCACTACGGCTACATTGAGAAATTCATTGAGCGGCTGGGTGAGCGGTTCAACATCCGGGAAATCGCCTTTGACCGCTGGGGTGCTGTCCAAATGGTGCAAAACCTTGAGGGCATGGGCTTTACCGTAGTTCCCTTCGGGCAGGGCTTCAAGGATATGTCCCCGCCGACAAAAGAACTGATGAAGCTGACGCTGGAACGGAAAATCGCGCACGGCGGGCATCCCGTCCTTCGGTGGATGATGGACAATATCTACATTCGTACCGATCCGGCGGGCAACATCAAAGCAGACAAGGAGAAATCCACGGAGAAAATCGACGGCGCGATTGCTACGATTATGGCGCTTGACCGCGCGATACGCTGTGGAAACGAGGCATCCGAGAGCGTATATGATTCTCGCGGATTGCTGGTATTTTAGCAGAAAGGAATGTGGTATTCTATGGGGGTTTTGAGAGGATTGTTTCGGAGCAGGGATAAGCCCGAAAACCGGACTGTGGGAAGCAGCTACGCATTTTATCTTGGCAGCAGTTCGGCGGGAAAAGCGGTGACGGAGCGCTCGGCAATGCAAATGACGGCGGTGTACGCCTGTGTGCGCATTCTGTCAGAAGCTATCGCGGGGCTGCCGTTGCACCTGTATCAGCGTAACACGGAGGGTGGCAAAGAGAAGGCAATAAATCATCCTTTATACAGGCTTCTGCACGACGAGCCGAACCCGGAAATGAGTTCCTTTGTGTTCCGGGAAACGCTTATGACGCACCTTCTGCTTTGGGGCAACGCCTACTCGCAAATTATCCGAAACGGAAAAGGTGAAATCGTAGCGCTGTATCCGCTGATGCCGAATAAAATGAGCGTCAACCGGGACGCAAACGGGCGGCTTTACTACGAATACACGCGCTCAACTGAAGAAGCCCCAATCATGAAAGGTTCCACAGTTCGGCTGAGTCCGGCTGATGTGCTGCATATTCCGGGACTCGGCTTTGATGGTCTGGTTGGCTACTCGCCTATCGCCATGGCGAAAAACGCCATCGGGCTTGCCATTGCTACAGAGGAGTATGGCTCTAAATTCTTCGCCAACGGCGCACAGCCAAGCGGCGTCCTGGAGCATCCGGGAACGCTGAAAGACCCAAGCCGCGTGAGGGACAGCTGGCAGTCTACTTTTGGCGGCAGCGGTAATGCCAATAAAGTAGCAGTTTTAGAAGAAGGTATGAAATATACGCCCATCTCCATCTCGCCGGAACAGGCGCAATTCCTCGAAACGCGAAAATTTCAAATCAATGAAATTGCTCGAATTTTCCGAGTGCCGCCTCACATGGTAGGCGATCTGGAAAAGTCGAGCTTTTCAAATATAGAGCAGCAGTCGTTGGAGTTTGTGAAATACACGCTCGACCCGTGGGTCGTGCGCTGGGAGCAGTCCATTCAGCGGACGCTTTTGCGTCCCGAGGAAAAACAGGATTATTTTGTGAAATTTAACGTGGAAGGACTGCTCCGGGGCGATTATCAAAGCCGCATGAACGGTTACGCAACTGCAAGACAAAACGGCTGGATGTCAGCAAAGGATATCCGGGAGCTGGAAAACCTCGACCGTATCCCAGCCGAGGACGGCGGCGATTTGTACCTCATTAACGGCAATATGACAAAGCTATCCGATGCCGGAATTTTTGCGACGGAGACGAGAAAGGAGGATTCGAGTGAAAAATAAGAAGTTTTGGAATTGGAAGAACCAAGCAGACGGCGAAAGGATTCTTGAACTGAACGGCACAATCGCCGAAGAAAGCTGGTTTGACGACGATGTCACTCCGGCGATGTTCAAGGAGGAATTGTTCGCGGGCAGCGGCCCCATTACGGTGTGGATCAATTCTCCTGGCGGGGACTGTATCGCGGCAAGCCAAATTTACACCATGCTGATGGACTACAAGGGTGATGTGACCGTTAAAATTGACGGCATCGCAGCGAGTGCGGCATCGGTGGTGGCTATGGCGGGGACAACGGTTTCAATGGCTCCCACAGGGTTAATGATGATTCACAATCCCGCCACTGTAGCGTTCGGCGACCATGTGGACATGGAAAAGGCGATTGATATGCTCTCCGAAGTGAAGGAGTCCATCATCAATGCCTATGAAATCAAGACAGGACTGCCGAGAAAGCAGCTTGCCCGCATGATGGACGACACCACTTGGATGAACGCCAAGAAAGCCGTGGAGCTTGGTTTCGCGGACGGCATTCTGACGGACGGTGAGCGCAAATCTGCGCCGAGCGATGAGGGCTACGAGTTCGCCGCTTCTGCGGTAGAACGCGCCTTGGTCAATAAAATTTCCGCAAAGGTGAGGACAAAACCCACTGGTCGCTCCGTAGATGAGCTGCGGGCGGCACTGTACAAGAAACTACTTTAAGGAGGATTTTTTACCATGACGATCACTGAAATGAGAAACAAGCGGGCGGCGCTCTGGAACACCATGGAGGGCTTTCTCAATACACACAGAAATGACATGGGCGTGCTGTCCGCCGAGGACGACGCGACCTACACGAAGATGGAGCGCGACCTGGACGCTATGACCAACGAGATCAAGCGCATGGAACGCCGGGACGCAATCGAAGCGGAGCTGAACAAGCCCGTGAACACGCCGATCACCGAGACGCCGGACAAGGGCGCGGGGCTGAAGCCGGAGAAAATGGGGCGTGCTTCCGACGCTTACAAAGAGGACTTCGACCGCCATCTTCGCGGCAGGGCGCTCCTGCACAATGTCCTTTCCGAAGGCGTGGACGCGGACGGCGGTTTCCTTGTGCCGGAGGATTTCGAGCGCGACATCGTGAGTGCGCTGGATGAGGAGAACGTGATCCGTTCCCTTGCCAAGGTAATCACCACACAGCACGAGCGCAAGATTCCCATTGCGACCGGGCACTCCACCGCACAGTGGACGGCGGAGAATGCGGCGTACACCGAGAGCAATCCATCCTTTGGTCAGAAGCAGATCGATGCTTTCAAATTGACAGACTTGTGCCGCGTCAGCGTGGAGCTTTTGCAGGATTCCGCTTTCGATATCGAGGACTACCTTATGAAGGAGTTTGCGAGAGCCTTTGGCATCGCCGAGGAGGAAGCGTTCTGCGTGGGCACGGGCACGAACCAGCCCACGGGCATTTTCACGGCGAAGGGCGGCACGGTCGGCGTTACGGCGGCAAGTGCGACTGCCATCACGGTGGACGAGGTTATCAGCCTTGTGTACGCGCTGAAGTCTCCCTATCGCAGAAACGCAAAGTTTTTGATGCACGACGCGACCGTTTCCCTGCTCCGCAAGCTGAAGGACAGCAACGGCGTGTATCTGTGGCAGCCGTCTGTCCAGGCAGGAGAACCTGACCGGCTGCTGGGCTACGAGATTTACACCTCGCCCTATGTCCCGACCGCCGCAGCGGGTGCGCTGACGGTTGCTTTTGGCGATTTCAAAAACTACTGGATTGGCGACCGCGCGGGGCGTACCGTTCAGCGCTTGAACGAGTTGTACGCCACCAACGGCCAGATCGGCTACGTGGCGACCGAGCGCGTGGATGGCAAGGTGATTCTGCCGGAGGGCATCCAGCTTCTGAAAATGAAGGCCGGAACGTAAGAAAGGAGGGCGGCGGTCAGATGATATCATTGGATGAAATGAATAACTATTTGCGAGTGGATTTCACGGATGACGACCAGCTGATTGCCGCCCTTTTGTCCTCGGCTGGAACGCTTTGTATGGACATTTTGCGGACAGATGATGTGTCCGTGCTGGAAAACTGCGGGAACGGCAAAATTGCAGTGATGTATACGGTTGCCTATCTGTATGCGCACAGAGAAGAAGCAGACCATCACGCGCTTACCTTGACGCTTCGTTCCCTCCTTTCCGGTTCGAGAAAGGAGGGATTCTGACGGATATCGGACGTTTGAATGTAAAAATCACGGTACAAAAGAGCGCTGTCACGGTTGATGAAATCGGAAACTACAAGGCAGAATGGCAGGATTTTTACAC
>CAJUJQ010000187.1 GCA_910586575.1 uncultured Clostridia bacterium
GCTCTTCCGATCTCAGACAAAAAAATCCCCGCCGTCTTGTGCAGTTTACAAGACGGCGGGGATTCCAGCCGGAAATTCATCCTGTGAAGGGTGGTTTGTCAAGCCCTTTTTTGTCGTTTTGTCATCAGAGGAAGAAGCGCCGGAACATCACCGGTTTAGAAACGCTTCCAGCTCACGGTGGGCGCGGGCCAGCTGCAAATCAAGGTTTTGCTCGTCGGCAATCGCCGCTTCTACCAGGGAATCTGCAAGCAGATTCGCCTGCCTGTCGTCCCGGAAACGCGGCGCGGCAATCGCCTGCTCCATCGTGCCGGGCAATGCTTCGAGCGCAAGACGGCTTTCCCCCGGCGTGTCCTGCCAGAGTACCCAGCGGGTCTGCTTGGACTGCGTCACCCGACGGAGCGCCGAAGCACCGTGGGAGTCCGTGAACAGCATGGACTGCGTTTCCTCCGAACAGGTCAGCTCTTTGAGAAAATCCCACGCGAGTCCTGTTTTTCCTGTACGGCTGCTGATGCCTGCCATCACCGTGCTCAGCTCCGAGCTGTTGGAGCCGGACGGCCCGGACGGCATCGGGATACAGTCCCACTCAAAGCTCGAATAGCGTTTGATGCGCCACGGGTAAGGTTGGTAAGTGCGATAATCCGAAAACAGGAACGGCCGGAAGGCGACACGGCCCTGATCAAAATCACGCGCGGAAATTTCACAGCCCTGGTATAAGGCCGAAAGCCGCTGGGCAAAGGCAATGGCTTCGGCAGCCTGCGGGTGCGCCAGCAGGGAATGCGCGCCATCCTCGGAAAAGACGGCAATACCATTCGACGCGAGCGCGTCCCGCCAGGTATAACCGTAGCTGCCGAACCGGTCCGGCGTTCCGTCGTCATCCAGGTCGCGGGTCACTGCGGCGCAAATTTCGTAGAACCGCTCCCAGCTCCAATCATTCTCCGGAACAGCAATCCCTTCTTCCTTCAGCAGGGATTTGTTGACAAACATCAGCGTCGGGACGCACTCGTAAGGGAGCGCATACTGTATTTCCTTCGTCCGCCCGCCTTCCAGCGCCGCAAAGTAAAAATCCTTTTGAGAAACTTCACCGTCCCGCTCGATCCATTGATCCAGCGGCTCCAGTGCACCCAGACCGTACAGCATACCGAAATCCTCGGGCAGGATCATAAAAACATCCGGTTCCCTGCCAAGCAGGAACTGGCCAATCAGCCACTCCGAATAGTCGCGCTTCAAAATGCCGCTGGTATATTCGACCCTTATACCGGGATGCGTCTCCTCAAACCGCTCGATTGCCGCGTCAATTACCGCGTAGCAGTTCCCCACCGGCGCATTCCAGTAGCTGCCAGAAAACACACCGACATGCAGCACCCGGATACGGCCCTCAAAGCCATACACAATGCCGGTACAGGCAAGCATCAGGAGAAGCCCTGCCAGCAGGCGTTTTCCATAGCCTTTCATCCGTTATCACCACGGGCGATTGACAACGCCGGTCTGCACCGCCCAGATGGCAAGCTGTGTCCGGTCGCGCAGGTCAAGCTTGCTTAAGATATTGCTCAGGTAATTGCGCACCGTGCCCTCGGAAAATTTCAGCTCAGCGGCAATCTCCTTATTGGAAAGCCCGCAGCCAACCTCGCGGATAATTCGCCATTCATTTTCCTGAAGCTCGGCAGACTGCTTTTCCGTTACAGTAATCTGCATGCTGCCCTTTGCCATGCGCGCAAACATTTGCAGCGCCTTCGTTGCCACGCCCGGCATGATGATAGAGCCTCCTTTGGCGGCCTCCCGTACTGCGTTCGCCAGTTCGGCAACCGAAACGCCCTTCAGCAGATATCCGGACGCGCCGTAGCGCAGTGCGCCGAATACATATTCGTCATCATCAAAGGTAGTCAGAATAATCACCCTGATCTGCGGGTAGGCTTCCTTAATCAGCCGGGTGCATTCCACCCCATCCACCTCGGGCATACGGATGTCCATCAGCACCACATCCGGCTTTTCCCGCCGCACCAGCTCAATCGCTTCCCTGCCGTTCGTCGCAATCCCGACCATATCAATATCCGCCTGCGCGTTCAGCACAAAGCTCAGGCTTTCGCGAATCAGCTCCTGATCGTCTGCTAAAATCACTCGTATCATACCGAATCCCCCCATCGAAGTGGTATATTTGCTTCTATCCGAAACCCATTGGTTCCATCCGTCCGCAGCGTACCGCCCAGCAGCCGCAGACGCTCCTCCATATGCCGAAGCCCGAAGCCCGGTTTCGGTGTTTTGCAGCCGATGCCATTGTCCTGGACGATAATCGTCAGACCGCGGTCAGTCGGGGCAATGCCGACCCAGACCTCACTCGCCTGCCCGTGCCTGATGGCGTTGGTAACGCTTTCCTGCACAATGCGATAAACCGCATCCTCCTCGTCGGCGGACAGGCGCAGCTCCTGCGTTTCCAGCCGCAGCCTGACTGACGCACGGGATGTCTGCTGCATTTCCTCGCAGAGCTGGCGAAGTGCCTCCGGCAGTTGCAGCCGTTCCAGCGCGTCCGGGCGGAGGGCGCTGACGGAGCGGCGCACCTCATTCATCCCCTGCCGCGCCGCCGCCGCAATGCGTTCCATCTGTTTTTTCGCCATTTCCGGTGAAATCTCCAGCATTTCTATACAGGCGTCCGCGCCTGCGGTTATGCCGGTCAGCGTGTGCCCGAGAGTGTCGTGGATTTCCCGCGCAAGACGGTTGCGTTCCCGCGTTTCCGCCATGCGCTCGCTTTCCGCAGCGTAGGTTTTCAGCCGTTCGTTCAGCAGCACCAGTTTCCCGTTTGCCTGCTCCAGTTCCCGGTTCAGGCGCGAGGCCGCGTCGTTTTCTTCCGTCCGCTGCCCGACCAGCAACACCATATAAATCAGGAACAGAATCAGGTTCAGCGCGCTGAACAGGCTCAGCATATTCTGCAGGAGCTGGCGGGAGCGGGTATCGTAAAAAGCAAGGTATTCCGCAATCGTGACCATATTCATCTGCGGCGGCAGGATATCCATGCTTGTCAGCAGATACAATGCCGCCATCCCCCCCAGGAACAGCGCCCGCCTGCGCTCGCGCAGCCCATCCACCAGATCGACGATCGCCAGCAGCAGCAGCCCATTATAGTCCAGATGGAGGGCGAAGGTGATTAGCAGGCAGAGCAGCGGTTCCAGCCAAAGGGCCGCATAAAACGATTCCTTCCGCCGGAAGCGGGCACTGACCAGCAGCAAAACGCACAACCCGAGCGGGATGCCGAAAAATTTCCAGGGCTTCTCCGGCAAAGCGTTTAATTCCTGCGCAAACAGCAGCCCTGCGGACTGCTGAACCGCACGGCAGGGTGTTCCCGCATAAATATAGACGAGATACCCGCATATCATAAAATTCAGTACAAGCATCAGACGGCGGAAAAAGTGTAGGGAATTGCCGGTATCCATTGCAGCGCCACCTCCTTTTTTACTGCCATCCTTCCAGCGCGGCGTTTCCAATCGTTTCAAATGTCAGCAGCGTGACAGGCACAACAATTTCCCGCTGGCAGGATTCGCCGGATAGGATTTGATACGCTACTTGTGCGGTCGCCTGGCCGATTTGAATCGGCGACTGCGCAACAGTTGCTGTCATGACACCCTCTGCAATCATGCTTTTTGCTTCCGGCGCACCGTCTACGCCATAGACAGAAACGTCCGTTAAAAGCCCGTATTCTTCCAGCGCCGCCATTGCGCCCATTGCGCTGGGATCGTTCAGGGCCATCACAATATCTGGACGGCAGCCCTCTTTCAGCAGCTCGCCCAATGCGGGCATCGCAAGCTCCAACTGCCCGGCGCAGTCTTTCCGACCAATGATTTCGTAGTTTTCATTCCCTGCCAGTGTATCGCAAAAACCAGCAATCCGATCTACTGCGGACTGCGCCCGTGGATGCTCTAATAAAATAATACGCCCGCCGTCCCGCGTGCTCTGCAAGTGCTTTGCACAAAGCACGCCTGCATTATAGTTATCTGAAACAATGGTACAGCATGCCAAAGTCGGGTCGCTTACCTGAGAATCTACCACAACAACGGGGACGCCGGCCGCCTGTGCTTCTTCCAGCGCAGGCGTAACTTCCAGAAAATCGACCGGGTTCACGACCAACAGATCGACATGCTCATGAAGCAGGTTCCGTATCTGTTCGTTCTGCCGTTCCTGGCTGAGGGCCGGGTCCCGCGTAAGCAGGATATCCCCCCTGCTTTCAATCATCAGGCGCAGTTCCTCATCAATGACGCTGTAAAAGGGATTGTTCATCGTCATATAGGTCGCGCCAATGCGTAAACGGGCATTCCGTACATCATCTGTATGAAGCGCCCAAACCAATGCCGCCATCAAAAATGGTATCAGCAGAAGGAGCTTCCATCGTTTTTCGTGCATTTCCTCACCCCTGTTTCATTATAACACATAAATCGGGAATGCGACAGGATTTTTATACGCACCTGTATCGCCATCTAAAACATGCTGTCTGTCCTGTACCGTTCCGGATTGCTTGGGAATCAAACTATATCCATTTGATTCCGCTCATCGGTAAACTGATAAGAGAAAACTTTTGCAGTATATGCTTGTAAAGTCGGCTGCTCCTTTAATTATTATACCATCACTGCCGTCAACTGAAGGCAAAACGGCTTTTCTGGCGATAGGAAATCTTTTATTCCGAGGAGGCTTATGTAGAGGCGAACGGCCTGGCCGGATGGAGACAGGACGAGAGGCGATGTCCCGGCAAAGACGTTCCAGCAGACGGGTGCGCAAGGCGTCGCCTGGTTCCAGGAGTATGGTCCGGAATTGTTCCCGCAGTTTGGAAATTGTACGGTTTTGACTGGATTTTCTGGAGTGTTTGAGTGTTTCTTCTCATCGCGTGCGGAGATGTGCTCGTCTGCGTCCCCGGCGCAGGCGGCGGCAAGGTTTCCGTCTCTCCGCTGGACTGTTCTCCAGGGCAATATCCGTACCGTCGATGGCAATCAGGCGCATGCCCGCATAGGTGGG
>CAJUJQ010000188.1 GCA_910586575.1 uncultured Clostridia bacterium
TGGCCGTCATTGGTACTTTTATTAATACGTATTTCTTTGGAAGAAAATTAGACTGCTCAACAATATTGTGACACTGCCCGAACGTAAATACTCTGATTGGCTCTTTGCGTGACAAACTGGCGGATGCTGTTTTTTCCCGTAACCCTGCCCACCGCTAGAAAAAGCTGGAAAGGATCATGACAGAGATTCAAAAGTCTGTTGTTCCAATCCGCCCTGATGACGGGAATACCTCGCGGTACGCGAATACCAGAAAAGATTCTCATCATCACAACAAAAGACATAATTTGTGATAGGTTAAGTTGTGGATAGTGGTGTGCAAATGGGTAAATCCGGTGCGAACCGGGTTCTGAAAAAATCGTTTTTCCACCGAAATTTCCGATTTACTCCCTCTAAAAGTTCAAAAAGAAGAAAACAAATAAAACATTCAAAAAAGAGCTTAAAAGTTTCTGAATTAAACCAAAATCCCCCAAAGCCGATGCTTTGAGGGATGAAAAGTGGTGGCTCATCGGGGATTCGAACCCCGGACACCCTGCTTAAAAGGCAGGTGCTCTGCCAACTGAGCTAATGAACCATATAATGGCAGGGACGGCTGGACTCGAACCAGCGATGGAGGAGTCAAAGTCCTCTGCCTTGCCGCTTGGCTACGCCCCCGGATGGAATGGGCAAAAAACCCATTTGAAGGGCAATGCGCCGCGATTGGCAGCGCATCGACGAAGGGTTAAAAAAATGGGGTGAGTAATGGGATTCGAACCCACGGCCTCCAGAGCCACAATCTGGCGCTCTAACCAACTGAGCTATACCCACCAAATAAAGGGATCATCAAGACGCGGTAATACGTATGAAAGAATGGCACGCCAGGAGGGATTCGAACCCCCGGCCTACTGCTTAGAAGGCAGTTGCTCTATCCAACTGAGCTACTGGCGCATAAGGAAAACCCCACCTGAAGGAGAAACAGTCTCAAACTTGAACCCACTGAATCCCAATCAACGAAGAAATGGAGCGGGTGATGGGAATCGAACCCACGTGTTCAGCTTGGAAGGCTGACATTCTACCATTGAACTACACCCGCAGGCGTTCCGACGACTTTTTCATTATAACAAGACTTTCCCCATTTGTCAACCGCTAGTTTTCGGAATTTGTAAATTTTTTTGAAAACCGATGCGGCAGGCTGCTTCTCCGCCGAAAATCTCCATTTTTCTCCTTGCTGTTTGCGCTGTAATTTGATACAATAGATTTACTTGTAAAATATAAGAATCTGTATTCACAGGCTGAAATGTTAGGCGTGCAGGAATCAAATGCTGTCCAGACGCCGTTCAGCGCTTGTGTCGGCAGATTTCAAGGACAGGAGCTGTATTAAAAATGAAAAACCCCATCGTAACGATCACAATGGAATCCGGCGCACAGATTGAAATCGAACTGTACCCTGAAATTGCCCCCAACACAGTAAACAACTTTATTTCCCTTGTTTCCCAGGGTTTTTATGACGGCACGATTTTCCATCGTGTGATTCCCGGCTTTATGATTCAGGGCGGCGACCCGCTTGGCACGGGCATCGGAGGCCCGGATTACTGCATCCGCGGCGAATTCACCTCGAACGGTTTTAAGAACGACCTTGCGCACACCCGCGGCGTCATTTCCATGGCGCGCACGGCGGACCCCAATTCCGCCGGTTCACAGTTCTTCCTGATGACCAGCGACTCTCCTCATTTGGACGGGGACTATGCGGCATTCGGCAAAGTTGTCAGCGGCATCGAAGCCTGTGACGACATTGTCAACACCCCGCGCAATTATAAGGATTGCCCACGTACACCGCAGCGCATGCAGACGGTGACGGCAGAAACCTTTGGGGAAACGTATCCGGAACCCGAGAAGTGCTGATGAAAGGCGGCTGCTATGCTCTATACCAAACAGGATACCTTAATTTTGTCCGCTGCCGGCTGTGCAGGAACCGATCCTGACAGCTTGGAATCCATCATGACCGGTAATGACGCGGGCGCGGACGGCTGCTGCATTACGGTTGACCTGACTGCGGACGGCATTGCGGTGCTGTGTTCGCAGGGCGGTTTTTCATCGCCGGAAGGATTTCTGGAACTGCGGGAGCATGAATATTTTGAGCTGCGCAGCGCCGTCTCGAAAATTGTAACGGTTGGGCAAGCCATTGAAATGGCGAAATGCTGTCCGGCAAAGCTGGCGATTACACTGGGCAATACTGCGGCATGTGCGGCGGTGCGCATTGCGTTATCGACGGCGGATATGCTTGACCGCGCATTTCTTTACGGTTACGGGCTTGTTGAGGCGGCGCGCCTGAAAGCGCAGTTTCCGACCCTGCATATCGTCGGCGACATCGCTGACACGCCGCAGCGTCCAGCGGCGGTTGTCCGTGCCGCGCGGGAAACCGGTTTGTTTGGCATACGTGGCCGCCCGGAGTGCCTGACCCCTGAATTGATTGAGGAATGCTGTCAAAGCGGCCTCATCACGGTTTCCACCGAAACCAGCGACATTGACACGATAGAGCGCCTGATATCGCTCGGGGTGACCTGTATCGAAACATCCCGTCCGGACCGCGCATACAGCTTTCTCCCGGCGCATTCCGCAGCGTCCCGGGAGGCCGGTTTCACAGCGCCGCCGGACGACACCGAGCTTTGGAACCAATAACCTTGTACGGGAAATAGATGTATTGATACTCGGAAACAATCCCCACAGCCGTTAAAAATTATTGTATTAACGCATTGAACTGATTTGCTGGGGAGGGGGGCGCCCCTCCCGTCCCTTTGTGTGATTACCGCTTTATGGGCAGGGGCGCAGCCCCGCTCATATAAATTTCCGCCCGATGCACAGCAATCATGAAAGGCTGTACGGAAATAAAACAATCACAGCATCCCTAAAAGACTATGATCTGAAACAGAAAGGAGAACCCCAAGTTGGCCGACATTACCGTCCAAAACCTGACAAAATACTACGGCGACCGTCTGATTCTGGACGGCATTTCCTTTGACCTTCAGCCCGGCGAGAAGGTCGCGCTGCTGGGGGGGAATGGCGCGGGCAAAACAACCCTGTTCAACATCCTGACCAGGCGAATCCCCTTTGACAGCGGCGTTGCCGCCATCGGCGAGGGCCGCACGGTCGGTATCATTGACCAGATTCCAATCGTACGCAAGGGCGCGTCTGTCGATTCGGTGCTTCGCCTTGCGTTCCGGGAGGTAGACGCGCTGCGCCGCCGTCAAAGCGCCCTTGCTGAAAAGATGGCGGCGGGCGACACCAGTGAGGCCACCCTTGCTGCCTACGGCACGGTTTCCGAGCGCCTGGAATGGCTGGGCGGCTACAACTACGACTATGAAATTGACAAGGTTTGCGCAGGCCTTGCCATCCCCAGGGAACAGCGTTCGCAGGAGTTCGCGCTGCTGTCCGGCGGCGAAAAAACGCGTGTCAACCTGGCGCGTATCATCCTGGAGCACACCGACATTCTTTTGCTCGACGAGCCGACCAACCATTTAGATATGGATTCGGTGCGCTGGCTGGGCGATTATCTGGACGCCTACCAGGGAACGGTGCTGACCATCTCGCATGACCGCTATTTCCTGGATCAATGCTGCGAGCGCATTATCGAGCTGCGCGACGGCAAGTGCGATTTTTACGCAGGCTCGTACTCCTTCTATGCGGAGGAACGCGAACGCCGTTACGAGCTGCAAATGGCGCACCACGAAAACGAGCTGGCAGAGGTCAAGCGCCTGGAAGCCGTTTCGCGCAAAATGCACGAACACGGCACCGAGCATCTTGCCAAGCGCGCCGCCTCCATTGATAAGCGCATTGCGCGCATGAAGGTTACTGACCGCCCGAAAAAAGCGAAAAAGCTGTCCATGGCCTTTGGCGACCCGAACTACGAGACTGAAGAGGTGCTCAAGGTACGCGATATCTGCAAAGCCTTTGACGGCCGCCCCGTGCTGCAAAACGTCACCTTTAATGTCCGCAACCGCGAGCGCGTCGCCATCTTGGGCGACAACGGCACAGGCAAAACCACGCTGCTGCGCATCCTGCTCGGTGAGCTGGATGCCGACAGCGGCACGGTTAAAAAAGGCATTGGCCTGCGTCCCGCGTACCTGCCGCAGCAAATCCACTTCGCAAACGAACGCCGTACGCTGATTGACACGCTGCTCTATGATAAAAATGTCACGGTGCAGACCGCTCGCAACCGTTTGGGAGCGTTCCAGTTTTCGGGCGAGGATCAGCTGAAGATCGTTGCAACGCTCTCGGGCGGTGAAAAAAGCCGTCTGCGCCTGTGCGAGCTGATGTACGACCCCCTGAACCTGCTGGTGCTCGACGAGCCGACCAACCATCTGGATTTGTTGTCGCGTGAATGGATTGAGGAAGCCGTCGAGGGCTTTACCGGGACGCTGCTGTTTGTGTCCCATGACCGCTATTTTGTTTCCCGGTTCGCGACCCGTGTGATTTATCTGGAAAACGGGACATATACCGATTTCCAGGGAACCTATGACGAATTTCTTGCCTACCGCGAAGCCAATCCCCCGGCAGCTGAAAAAAAGCCCTCCCCCAAAATTGAAAAAACCAGGCCCAGGGGCGGCGGCACCAAGAACCTTGCCAGGCGCGTCACGGTTTTGGAGCGCGAGATTGCCGCGCTGGAAGCGCAGCTTGCCAGCCTGGACGAGGAAATGAACGCCAGCGCTTCCGACCCGGACAAGCTCTGCGAGCTGATTGCCCAACGGGAGGAAGCGGACGCTTCCCTCACCGAAAAAATGGAAGAGTGGGAAGCCGCGTCCGCCGCGCTGGAACAGGCATAAAAACCGACATTTCCCGCGATTTTTCGCTGAAATTCCTTAAAAAAGCGGTGTAGCACATGAAAAATTTATGGCTGATTGGCGGCACAATGGGCGTCGGCAAAACCGCGGTCTGTCGGCAGCTGAAAAAAGAGCTGCCGCGCAGTGTATTTCTGGACGGCGACTGGTGCTGGGACGCAAGCCCGTTTCAAGTG
>CAJUJQ010000189.1 GCA_910586575.1 uncultured Clostridia bacterium
AATCTACCGGCAGACCCGCGAGGTCAACGGACAGAGATGGCTCATGATTGATTTGGAGGACGCGGACGAGCTGTATCGTGACGTGCTGCGGCTGATTGAAATCCGGCTGCGGTGAAAGCCCGCAAAGTTAAGGAGGGGAAAATGCGGATTTTGGCAATTGAATCCTCGTGCGATGAAACTGCGGCGGCGGTTATAGAGGACGGCAGAAAAATCCTGTCAAATATCATTGATTCACAGGTGGAAACCCATGCGCTTTACGGCGGCGTGGTGCCGGAAATCGCATCGCGCGGGCACATGCAGGCGGTGGTGCGCGTCACCGAAGCGGCGCTCCGGGAGGCGGAATGCACCCGTGACGACATTGACGCGGTGGCGGCGACCTGCGCGCCGGGGCTGATTGGCGCGGTACTGGTCGGCGCAAACTTTGGGAAGGCGCTGGCGCTTTCACTGGGCAGGCCTTTTCTTCCGGTGCACCATATTCGGGGGCATATTGCGGCTAATTATTTGGCTTATCCGGAGTTAGAGCCGCCGTTTTTGACGCTGGTCGCGTCGGGCGGTCATTCGCTGCTGGTGATGGTGCGCGGCTATACGGAATTTGAAATCATCGGCGGGACGCGCGATGACGCAGCGGGGGAAGCCTTCGATAAAACGGCGCGGGTGCTGGGCGTTGGTTATCCAGGCGGGCCAAAGATTGATGCGCTCGCCCAGAAAGGCGACCCGAAAAAGTATAAGCTGCCACAGTCGCATGTGAAAGACGCGCCGCTTGATTTTTCCTTTTCGGGGCTGAAAACGGCGGTCATCAACCTTGCCCACAACGCCGGGCAGAAGGGGGAGGAAATTGACCGCGCGTCGCTGGCGGCATCGTTCCAGGCGGCGGTGGTGGAAACGCTGGTTCCACGGTTGGGGCTGGCGGTGCGGCAGACGGGCGCGAAGCACCTCGTCTGCGCGGGCGGCGTCGCGGCCAATTCGGCGCTGCGGGCGGCGCTGCAAAACCTCGCGGAAGCCGAGCGCTGCAAGCTTTACTTGCCGCCGCTGGCGCTGTGCGGGGATAACGCCGCAATGATCGGCGCACAGGCCTATTATGAATACCTGGCGGGAAATTTGGGGGCTTCGGGGCAAAACGCATACGCAACCGCCGAAATCACCGAGAATCTTTGTCGAAAAAGAGGATGAAAAGCGCTGGATTTTCAACGGGGATTTTAGTATAATAAAAGTGCTTTGGTTTTTGCCGCGCCGGTAAAGCGCGGATGTGGGGCGGAAGCCCGCCCAAAGCCGGAAAAATAAAACAGGGCACGGCAGGCTTGCCGTGGAGAAGGCTGTGGAAGCCGCCATGATCCCGCGAATCACGGAACGCGGGAGGCAGCGAGGGGTTTGCCTTGGCTGCCGGTGATTCACAAGGAGCGATGCAGTATGGGCATGACGATTGCCGAAAAAATCTTGAAGGCGCATTTGGTGGATGGCGAAATGGTGCAGGGGCAGGAAATTGGCCTGCGTATTGACCAGACGCTGACCCAGGACGCGACCGGAACGATGGCGTATTTGCAGTTTGAGGCAATGGGCGTCGATCAGGTCAGGACCGAGCGTTCGGTCGCTTACATTGACCATAATACCTTGCAGTCGGGCTTTGAAAACGCGGACGACCACAAATATATCGGCTCGGTCGCGAAAAAGCACGGCATCTATTACTCAAAGGCCGGTAATGGCATCTGCCATCAGGTGCATCTGGAGCGCTTCGGCGCGCCGGGCAAGACCCTGATCGGTTCAGATTCCCATACCCCCACCGGCGGCGGCATCGGGATGCTGGCGTTTGGCGCGGGCGGCCTGGACGTTGCGGTCGCGATGGGCGGCGGCGCGTACTTTATCCCCATGCCGAAAATGGTTCGTGTCACTCTGACCGGCAAATTGCGGCCGTGGGTTGCCGCGAAGGATATTATTTTGGAGGTCCTGCGCCAGATGACCGTCAAGGGCGGCGTCGGCAAGATTGTCGAATACGCGGGCGAGGGCGTAGCGACGCTTTCCGTCCCCGAACGCGCAACCATCACCAATATGGGCGCGGAGCTGGGCGCGACGACCTCTATTTTCCCCTCTGATGAGGTGACAAAGGCGTTTCTTGAGGCGCAGGGCAGGGGGGATGCTTATATCCCGCTGGCCTCTGATTCGGACGCGAAATATGATGAAGAATATACGGTTGACCTGGACAAGCTGGAGCCGCTTGCCGCCGCGCCGCATATGCCGGATAACGTGGCGGGCGTTGCCGAGCTGGGCGCGATTCAAGTGAACCAGTGCTGCATCGGCTCGTGCACCAACTCTTCCTATTATGATATGATGAAGGTTGCGGCAATCCTGAAGGGCAAGCATGTCCATCCGGATGTTTCGCTGACCATCAGCCCCGGATCCATGCAGGTGTTTAACATGCTCGCCAAAAACGGTGCGCTTTCCGATATCATTTCCGCCGGTGCGCGTATCCTGGAATGTGCCTGCGGCCCCTGTATCGGTATGGGGCAGTCGCCGGAATCGGCGGGCGTGTCCCTGCGTACCTTTAACCGCAACTTTGAGGGGCGTTCCGGTACGCAGGACGCCAAGATTTACCTGGTTTCGCCGGAAACCGCCGCGGCTTCCGCGCTGACCGGCGTACTGACCGACCCGCGCACGCTCGGCGAGATGCCTAAAATTGAAATGCCCGCGCATTTCGATATCAACGACAGCATGATTATACTGCCGGCGGAGCACCCGGAGAAGGTTGAGGTCCAGCGCGGCCCCAACATTAAACCGTTCCCGCTGGGCGAGGCGCTGCCGGACAGCTATTCGGGTAAGATTGTCCTCAAAACCGAGGACAATATCACCACCGACCATATCCTTCCGGCAGGCTCCAAGCTGCTGCCGTACCGTTCCAATATCCCCTATTATTCCAACTACTGCTTTATCAATGTCGATCCAAAATTCCCGGCGCGTTGTCAGGAGCAGGGCGGCGGCGTGATTGTCGGTGGCTCGAATTACGGCCAAGGCTCCTCCCGTGAACACGCGGCGCTCGTCCCGTTGTATTTGGGCGTGCGCGCGGTGCTGGCGAAGTCGTTCGCGCGTATCCACAAGGCAAATTTGGTCAATTCCGGCATTATCCCTCTCACCTTTGCCGACCCGGCGGATTATGACGCCGTCGAGCTGCTCGGCATCATTTCCTTCCCGAACCTCAAGGCTGAGATTTCGGCAGGCGGGCAGATTACGGTGCAGGCGGGCGGCAAGACCTTTATGGCCGATTGCGACGTGTCCGACCGTCAGCGCGGCGCGCTGCTGGCAGGCGGCACGCTCAACTATGCGAAACAGCAGTCTAAATAAACAGGAGGATAAAAGTTATGATTTCCGAGGAAATCCGTTCCAAATTTGAAAGGGTCGTTGAGAGCCAGCTGGCTCGTATTGAGGATATGAAGACGCAGGGCGACTTTATCGATTATTCCAAGCTGGATAAAATCATTATCGGCGTCTGCGGCGGCGACGGCATCGGCCCGATGATTACCGGCATTGCGCAGCATGCGCTGGAAGTGCTGCTTGCCGACAAGATCCAGGCGGGCAAGGTAGAGTTCCGCGTGATTGACGGCCTGACCATTGAGCGCCGCGCCGAGCTGGGCTGCGCAATCCCGCCCGATACGCTGGAAGAACTGAAGGCCTGCCACGTTATCCTGAAAGGTCCCACCACGACCCCGCGCGCGGGCGACCCGTGGCCGAACGTAGAATCGGCAAACGTCGCCATGCGCAAGGCGCTCGACCTGTTCGCTAATGTGCGCCCGGTGAAGGTGCCCGCGCTCGGCATTGATTGGACATTCTACCGCGAGAATACCGAGGGCGGCTACGCGGTCGGTTCGCAGGGTGTGCAGATTGAGGATGACCTGTTCCTCGATTTCACGGTTGCGACCACGCAGGGCTGTGAACGGATTGCGCGGCTGGCGTTCGATTATGCCAGCAAAACCGGCAAAAACCGCGTTTCCTGCGTGACTAAGGCCAATATTATCAAGACCACCGACGGCAAATTCCTAAATACTTGCAAGATGATTGCCGAGGAGTATCCGGATGTTGTGTTTGACGACTGGTATATTGACATTATGACAGCCAAGCTGCTCGACGACAAGCGCCGCCGTGACTTCAAGGTATTTGTCCTGCCGAATCTTTATGGCGATATCATCACCGATGAAGCCGCCGAAATCCAGGGCGGTGTCGGTACCGCCGGTTCTGCCAATATCGGCAAGCGCTACGCGATGTTTGAGGCGATCCATGGCTCCGCGCCGCGCATGGTGCAGGAGGGCCGCGCCAAGTATGCCGACCCATCGTCGGTACTGCGCGCGTCGGTCATGCTGCTTGAGCACATCGGCGAGGTGGAGCTTGCGAACAAGCTTGACCGTGCGCTCGATATTTGCATGTTCGAGAAGCCGAAATATGTCCTCACCGGGCGCGATACCGGCGCAACGGCGGAGGATTTCACCAATTACGTGCTGGAAACGATTGAAAGCCTTTGAATGCTGAATGCTGTCAGGCGGCATGGCTTTTTGCGGCTGCGCCGCCTGCTTCCTTTGCACATTGCCGGGCGTAAGCCCCTTTCCGGCAAAAAAATGGGAAAAATAAAAAATAGTTATTGACAATCTGCGGAAAATCGCGTATAATAATTGCAGTCGCTATGTAAAGCAATCAGCCTTTACAGCCAGCCCGCCGGAAAAGGAGCGTGGAAACGTGAAGAACAAACCGTTTGAAATGTGCCTGCTTTTCGATTTCTACGGCGAGGTACTGACCGAAAAACAGCGTGAGCTGTTCGACCTCTATTATAATGAAGACCTTTCCCTGGCCGAGATTTCCGAGCATATCGGCATTACGCGGCAGGGCGTGCGCGACAGCATCATCCGTGCCGAGCACACGTTGCGGGATTTGGAGGAAAAGCTGGGGCTGGTTTCCCGCTATGGCAAGATTGATCTGCACGCGCAGGCGATTGCCA
>CAJUJQ010000190.1 GCA_910586575.1 uncultured Clostridia bacterium
GTTGGTCGCCACGAGCGGGATGCCGGTTTCTTTGGACATGCGGATGAGCTGGCGGTTGACCTCGGCCTGTTCGGGAATGCCGTGGTCCTGGATTTCCAGAAAATAATTGCCTTCACCAAACACATCCCGGTACCAAAGAGCGGTTTTTTTGGCTTCCTCGTAGCGCCCGTCGGAAATCAGCCGGGGCAGCTCGCCCGCAAGGCACGCAGACAGGCAGATCAGCCCCTCATGGTACTGCTTGAGCAGTTCATGGTCCACGCGCGGTTTCATATAAAACCCCTCGATAAACCCCAGGCTGACCATATGGATGAGATTGCGGTAGCCAGCCATGTTTTCGCACAGCAAAATCAGGTGGCTGTGCCATTCGCCGCCCGTATAGGCGCGGTCATGCCGGGAGCGCGGCGCGACATAGACCTCGCAGCCGATGACCGGATGGATGCCGCGCTTTTTGGCGGCGCGGTAAAAGTCGATTGCACCGTACATCACGCCATGGTCGGTGACGGCAACGGCGGGCTGGCCGAGCTGGGCGACGCGGTCCATCAGCTGCTCAATGCGGCACGCCCCGTCCAGCAGGCTGAATTCGGTGTGCACATGCAGGTGCGCAAATTGTTCCATCAGAAGGGCACTCCTTCCTGTTCAGCGATCTTGAGGATGCGTTTGAGACGGTGGTCCAGGCCGGGCTTGGAGATGGGCGGGGAAAATTTGGCGGCAAGCTCGGACAGGCTGGCTTCGGGGTAGGCGACGCGCAGGTCTACGGTTTCGCGCAGGTTTTCCGGGAAAATCTCAATGCCGCCGCGGGCAAGCGCGGCCTCAATGGCGGAAATCTGCCGCTGGGAGGTGGCGGAGGTTTTCAGCAGGTTCGCGGTTTCGCAGTTGACCTGCCGGTTGACACGGTTGCGCAGGCTTTTTTCGACCTTGGCTTCCATGATGGACATTGCGGCCCTGGATGCGCCGGTTAAGGTTAAAAAGTCCTCAATCCCGGCGGTCCCTTTCAGGTAAATCAGCGAGCAGGCGGCACGCTCGGTGGAGCGCGGCGAAATGCCGCTGTCCAGCATCAGGCTCATCAGCTCACGGGCAAGCGCGCTGTGGCTGATTTTCAGTTCCAGATGGCTTTTCTTGTCCGGCCCGGCGACGGACCCCGCCATTAAGAAGGTTCCCCGCAGAAAAGCGGCGGCGCAGCAGTCGTTTTCGAGGATATTGCGGTTCAGGTGGTAGGTGATGCTGGGCTTGAAATCGTAGCCGAACCCGGATAAAATGCGGCGCAGCTGTTCCGCGTCGGAAATGCGCAGGGTTTGGCGGCTTCCGGCGCACTCCGGCTGCACCCGGATGTCGAATACCTTCGATAGCAGCAAAGCGGCACGCCGGACAAGCCCGGCGTGGGAGCTGGAAACGCGGATCTCGGAATCGCTGAAAGCGGGAGCGCACAGCAGGATGCCATATAGCTCCGCGAGACGGCAGCAGGCGCGCTCCATGGGCGCCCGGCACAATTCGGTCTTGGTTTCGGCGGAAAAAGTCAAAAAAAGCCCTCATTTCTATCGTTCACAGCCCTGGCTTTCCTCTATATACCTTCAAAACCCTTCAAAGGGCGTTTTTGCGGTACATTTTTGGAAATCAGCGGTGATAATCCCGGTGCAGCATGGAGACATGGTAGCCGGTGTCGCGGACATGCCCGCCCAGCGCTTCGGCGATGGCAACCGAGCGGTGCCTGCCGCCGGTGCAGCCGACACAGATATTCACCGAGGTTTTGCCCTCGGATACGTAGCGCGGCAGCAGGAAATCGACCAGCGCATTCAGGCGCTGCATCAGCTCGTCCGCCGTGCCGTTTTGAAAAACGTAATCCCGGACGGGTTTTTCTGTACCGTTATGCTCGCGCAGGCTGATTTCGTAATATGGATTGGGCAGGAAGCGCACGTCAAACACCAGGTCGGACTCAGGCGGGATGCCATACTTGAAGCCGAAGGATTCCACCGTGACCTCAAACAGATCGCCCCGGTCGCTGGACGAAAAAATATCGATAATGCGTTCCCGCAGTCCCGCAGCCGAAAGCCGGGTGGTGTCAATGACATAATCGGCCTTGCCGCGGATGCCCTCCAGCAGGGTGCGCTCCCTTTCGATGGCTTGCAGCATCCCAAGCCCGTTTTCCATCAGTGGGTGTTTGCGGCGCGTCTCCTTGAAACGGTTAATCAGCGTACTGGTGTCAGTGTCCAGAAATAGGATTTGGACCTCACAGCCCATGGATTTGATCGCGTCCAGCGACGCGAACAGCTGGTCAAAATTGCCGCCCGCCCGCACATCGGTACAAAGCGCAACGTGCTCGTAGCGCTCCGCCGCGTTCAGGCAGACCTCGGCAAAGGTCGGTATCAGCGCAAGCGGCAGATTGTCCACGCAGTAATAGCCAAGGTCCTCCATGGAGGCGACGGCACGGCTTTTCCCCGCGCCGGACATGCCTGATATAATTAAAAAGTTCATCATTTCCCCACTTTCTTCTGTTAGGTGTGGACAGCTATTTGGAATGTGCCCGCTGATATGCAGATTTCACTTTGTCGATGGTTTGGCCGCCGATGCCGAAATTCGTGTCCGGCAGCTCCTTGATGGTCGTTACGAAAAATTCCTGTGGTACGTTCATGATTTCCGAGGATACCTCGGTCAGACGGCGGATGAGCTTTCCTTTCTGTTCGTCTGTCAAAGTACCGCATTCTACTGAGATATATGGCATATTAGGCGTCCTTTCAGATTGTTTTCAAGGTTACAGGAGGCGCACTTCGCATTGCAGCTCCACTCCATAGGCGGACAGTACGCGCGATTGGACGGTTTCAATCAGGCGAAGCATATCGTCTGCGGTCGCGCCGCCGCGGTTGATTAGGAAACCGGCGTGCTTTTCAGAAACCTGCGCGCCGCCGATTGCGCAGCCCTTTAAGCCGCAGTCCTCAATCAGCCGCCCGGCGAAATATCCCTCCGGACGCTTGAAGGTCGAGCCTGCCGAGGGGAATTCCAGCGGCTGTTTGTCGCGCCGGCGGGCGGCAAGGTCGTCCATCCGGGCGTGGATTTCTTCGGGATTGCCGGGGCGGAGCGCCAGACGGGCGGACAGGATTAGCCGTTCCGGGTGGTGCTTGTAGATGCTTTCGCGATATTGGAAGGCATGTTCCGCGCCGGAAAGCGTGCCTTCCGTGCCGTCAGGCAGGACATACCGCGATTCGGTCACCAGGTCGGACATGGATCCGCCGTAAGCGCCCGCGTTCATAAAAACCGCGCCGCCCAGGCTGCCGGGGATGCCCGCCGCGAATTCTGCCCCGGTGAGGCTGTGCGCAAGTGCCGCCGAAGCAATCTGCGCGAGTGCTGCGCCGGATTGCGCGGAAACTTCCGAGCCGTCCACGCTCACGCGGGAAAGCCCCAGCGTGCACAGGACAACCCCGTCAATGCCTGCGTCATGTACTAGCAGGTTGGAGCCGCGCCCGATGATGGTGACCGGGATACCGGCCCCGTTCAGCGCGGACAGCACGCCGCCGACCGGGGTGTCTGGGGTGACGTTGAGAAAGTACCGGGCCGGGCCGCCAATGCGGAAGGTGGTGTGGCGGCTCATTGGCTCGTGCTCTAAAAGCGCTATGGTATCTATATAAGGTGCCAGCACAGTTTTTACGTGCTCCATCGAATCCCTCCTATGGAAATAGCCTATTATCAGTATAGCATCCCGGCGGGATAAAATCCATAGAAATCTTGTTTTTCCGGCGGGTATTTTCAAAAATGGCCTTATACCGTGAGAGATGTACTCTGTTGTTGTGTTCACTTGTGCGGACAGCGGGGGACTCATCAAAGAATCCGCGTATTATACTTTTCCATTTCCAAGCTGTTTGAAAACCGTAAAAAAATGATCTTCATCATTTAATTCGCTCCATGTAAAAGAGAGGATATCTTTGCTGTAATCATCGCGTGCATCAGAAATCCAAATACCTTCTTTTGCGGCTATGACAGAATATTTAGCGTTTAGTAATTTTGCGTAGCCTCTAGCCTGTGTTTTGGCTTCCTCTAAAAGCTTTGTGGATGAAATAGACAATTTTGCTTCTATTATAAAGGCAGCTGATTGATGACCGGAAGTGACGATAGGATGAATGACAAAATCAGGGATAAGCGCGTGATTATGGTTTCCGATTTCCATATATAGCTGCTGTTGATATTCATTTTCAGTATAGCCTAACTTTTTGAGAAACGGTTTGATTCGCTTGTTTTCGACATCCCTTTCCCGCGTGAAATCGCTGTCGGCGCCGTCCGTCATATATGTAAGGCGAGGTAAGCTGCTTTCGGCCAAATCGAGTAAATGGTTATAAGCCGAGGGGTAAAGCTCTATACCGTTAATCCCCTGCATGTTTTTTCGAACAATGGAAAGTTCCTTGAAAACGGAATCCTGTTTCATATATTTTTGCGAAATCTGTTTGATTTTTTGCGGATGAGCAATATAAGTACATCTGTAAAAATAAAAGAATGGGTCGTTGAAGCCAGCCGAAACGCTCCGCCAAATAGAGTCGATAGCGCTGACAGGAGCGCGAAGATACATTACGATCTGGTCGCCGGCTCTGGTATCGGGGCTGCATTGCCAGGGTTCGACGGTATTCGGATCATCGCTCAAAAAAACATCGTCCTTTGACCCGCCAATGAAAAAGGCGCTTTTCGGCTCTGGCAGTGCTTTCATAATGTAGCTATCTATTCCACCGATATATTTTGGCGCAAAATCATATAAGAAAGCACATAATTCGCAGAGGGACATCTGGTGTACAGTACGAAAGTCGTAGAAAGCGGCACAGATTTTTTCGTAGTAAAAAAATCGGGCTTTGTAATCCCTTTTTGCGGGCATGGGTGGTAGCTTCAAATGAAATTCCTGTGCGATTTTCTCCAGAATATTATAAGTATATTTAAAATAACACCAGTTTCCAAGTTTCAAGCGACAAAGGGCGGTTCAAAAAGCAGTTTAT
>CAJUJQ010000191.1 GCA_910586575.1 uncultured Clostridia bacterium
CAAGCGCTGTATTCTGGAGCACGCCCTGGCGCTGCTCGCAGAAGACCCATACGCCCTTGAAATCGTCAATCGCTCTATTATCAAACATGTTCGTAAGTTCTCCTTTCGACCTTAGATGATGTGCTTCTCAAGCAGAATGGAGGTCAGCTTCTCACAGGTGCCCTTGTCAGCGCCTTCAAGCATTGTGCCCGCGCCCTTCTGCGGAGGCGTGAACGACGCGTAAATATTCGTGGGCGAGCCTTTCAGGCCGATGGTGTCAAGGTCAATCAGCGGGTCGTCCTTGAGCGCGTTGAAGTCAAACACGGACAGCGGCTTGCTGTAGCACTCGAAAATGCCGCGGATGCTCATGTAACGGGGCGTGTTCAGCTCCTTGATGGCGGTCAGCAGGCAGGGTGTCTGGGTTTCGATGGTCATATAGCCGTCCTCGAGCATGCGCTTGCAGGTGACCTTGGTGCCCTCGACCTTGAGGTCGGCAACGTAGGTAATCTGCGGGATGCCGAGCTTTTCCGCCATCTGCGGGCCAACCTGCGCGGTGTCGCCATCAATCGCCTGACGGCCGCACATCACGATATCGTCGTTCCCTACGCCGATTTTCTTGACTGCGGCGGCAAGGATCTGGGAGGTTGCGAAGGTATCGGAACCGCCGAACTCACGTCCGGAAACCAGGACAGCCTCGTCAGCGCCCATTGCGAGCAGCTCACGCAGCATGCCTTCCGCCGGAGGGGGGCCCATGGTAACGACGACAACCTTGCAGCCGGTGCTGTCCTTGAGGGCCAGCGCGGCCTCAACGGCGTTCTTGTCGTCGGGGTTGATGATGGTTGCCATAGAAGCACGGTTCAGGGTGCCGTCCGGATTGACAGCAACCTTACCGGAGGTATCGGGAACCTGCTTGACACAAACGATAACTTTCATGATCGAAATAGCCTCCTTACTTGCCGAGAATATTGCCGGAAATAACAACGCGCTGGATTTCCGAAGTGCCTTCGTAGATTTCGGTAATCTTGGCATCGCGCATCATGCGCTCAACCGGGTAATCCTGGGTGTAGCCGTAGCCGCCGCACATCTGGACAGCCTGGGTGGTAATCTTCATCGCGGCCTCGGACGCGAACAGCTTCGCGGTCGCGGCGTCGAGCGTGAAGCGCTCACCGGCGGTCTTCTGGATTGCCGCCTTGTAGGTCAGCAGGCGCGCCGCTTCAATTGCAACGTGCATATCAGCCAATACGAACTGGGTGTTCTGGAATTTGGAAATCGGGCGTCCGAACTGGACACGGCTGGAGGTGAAGTCCATTGCTTCCTTCATTGCGCCTTCGGCGATGCCGAGCGCCTGTGCTGCGATGCCGATACGGCCGCCGTCCAGGGTCTGCATGGCAATCGGGAAGCCGCGGCCTTCCTTGCCGAGCAGGTTTTCCTTGGGGACGATGCAGTCGGTGAACACGATTTCCGCCGTTGGCGAACCGTGCAGGCCCATCTTCTTCTCATGCTTACCGACAGAGAAGCCGGGGAAGGAGCTTTCCACGATGAACGCAGAAATACCCTTGGTGCCGAGCGCCGGATTGGTCATGGCGAATACGACAAATACTTCGGCAACATAACCGTTGGTAATGAAAATCTTGGAGCCGTTGAGGACATAGTGGTCGCCGTCGAGCACCGCGGTGCACTTGCCCTTGGAGGCGTCGGAACCAGCGTCCGGCTCGGTCAGGGCGAACGCGCCGACCTTGTGGCCTTCGGTGAGCATGCGGAGGTATTTCTGCTTCTGCTCCTCGGTGCCGTGCTGGAGGATGGGGCCGCAGCACAGGCCGTTGTGGGTCGCGACGATATCGCCGGTGGAAGCGCACTGCTTGGAGAGCTCCTCAATCGCGATGGAGCCACACAGGTCGTCCGCGCCTGCGCCGCCGTACTGCGTGGGTACGATCATGCCCATTACGCCCATGTCGAACAGCTTTTCAATGTTCTCACGGGGGTACTCGCATGTCAGGTCGGTCTCGGCCGCGATCGGCTTGACTTCGTTCTCGGTGAAGTCTCTCACCGTTTTACGGACCAGCTCCTGCTCACGGGTCAGTTTGAAATCCATGTTCAAGTCTCCTTTTTTGCTTCATATTTCACCGGCTGCGCCGGTGCAATGCCCTGTTCAGAAAAGCGGACACGCCCAAAGGTGAACTTTGCGCAACATCTGGGGGAGGTTCCGTTTTTCGCATGGTTACTACCTTGTCAATATACTACAAATATCACCATTTGTCAACCAGAATTTCCCCATATCCACACATTTTTCACGAAAACAGCAAAAAACTGCCCAGGAATTTGGCACACTTTCCGGGTTTGGCACCGTGTATTATAAGAAAAGCATCATACAACGCAAAAAAAGCCCCGGAGACATAGGCCTCCAGGGCAGGGATGGTGAAACTTACTTGAGGGTAACGGTAGCGCCAGCAGCCTCGAGCTTCTCCTTGATCGCGTCGGCATCTTCCTTGGAAGCCGCTTCCTTGATGATGGAGGGAGCCTCGTCAACCTTCGCCTTGGCTTCCTTCAGGCCCAGGCCGGTGATCTCGCGGACAACCTTGATAACGTTAATCTTAGAAGAACCAGCAGAGGTCAGCTCAACGTCGAACTCGGTCTGCTCAGCCGCAGCCGCAGCCTCGCCGCCCGCAGCAGCGCCGCCCGCAACGGCAACCGGCATCGCGGAAACGCCAAATTCTTCTTCGAGAGCCTTTACCAGCTCAGCCAGCTCCAGAACCTTCAGTTCCTTTACGGCATCCATAATTTCCTGAATTGTCATGGTAATAATACCTCCAGTTTTGTAAAATTCGTGTTTTAATCACTCGGCAGCAGGTGCTTCCGCCGCCTCTGCGGAAGCCTTTTCGGCGACCAGGCTAGAAACCAGCGCTTCGCCGTCCTCGGTCTTCTTCGCGATATTGTCCAGTGCGATAACCAGCTGGGTAATCGGGAAGTTGAAGCCATACAGAACCTGAGCGATGAGGCCTTCCTTGCTCGGCATATCGGCAAGGCGCTGAACCTCGGCAGCGTCAATCGCTTCCCCTTCCAGGAAACCGATCTTGATCTTGAAGTTTTCGTGCTTCTTGGCGTAGTCGGCCAGGATTTTCGCGGGGGCGACGACATCGTCGGTGGTGCTGACCGCGAGGGCGGTCGTACCGTGCAGATGCTCGTCAAGCGCGCTCAGGCCAAGCTCATCGGCGGCAAAGCGGAGCATGGTGTTCTTGACAACCGCGTAGTCAACGCCTGCGGCACGCAGGTCATGGCGGAGCTTGGTATCGTCCGCTACGTTGATGCCCTTATAATCCACCAGCACGCCAGCCGGGGAATTCTTGATCTTGTCGACCAGAGAAGCAACCAGAGCCTTCTTTTCTTCGAGAACCTTTGCGTTAGGCATCTTGTTTCACCTCCATTATAAATAAAGTACCCTCTTGTGCAAAGACACAGGAGGGTACACAAAAAACAGGTTTTCATGCACTGACCTCGGCAGGCGGCGGGAATGTCTTATCCGGTATGGACCTGCTGTCTTTGACCAAGCTACTATAGTATAACAGCCCGTTCAGGGATTGTCAATACATTTTTCAGACTTTATCCAAAAGCCTGCGGATTTTTACCCTGTTTGGCGGCTGCGCCCACAGCCAGAAAAAAACTCGCCGCCGATGTTCAAACAAGGCAAAACGGTTACCGTCTTTCCGTTCGGAAGTCAAGTCCAAAGTTGTGTGCAAAATGCATCAGGTAAATGTTGGAAACTCAAAAAGTGCGCTTGATTGGAACGGGAAATGGCCAAGGCAGGGAAATTGTCGCCAGCGGCAGCTTCCTTGATGGGGCGGCTTGTTGGTCTTCCAGCCTTGCAAAAAATGTGATTAGACCGTCCGCAGGCCGTGCTGCACATCAGCGATTTCAGATAACATCGTGGGAACATCAGACATATGTAACGCCTGGCAGTTCTCCCGGCTAAATATCGCTTTGTAGGTCGTTCATTCCGCTCAATTAAGACGCTGCCCATCAGACGCAGCAGGGACTGCTCGTTGGGGAACACGCCAATGACGTTAGAGCGGCGCTTTAATTCCCGGTTCAAGCGTTCAATGTGGTTGGAGGTGCGAAAGTTTTTTCGCAAGACACCGGGAAGCCCATGCACCCGGACAGCGTAACAGACTGGCTCAAGAAATTCAGCAAGCGTCATAATCTGCCACACATCAACCCGCACGCGTTCAGGCACACAATGGCCTCTATGCTCTATTTCAACGGCGTTGACAGCATGTCGACTTCAAAGCGGCTCGGTCATGCCCAGGTTTCCACAACCGCAAATATCTACGCCCACGTCTTGGAGGAGGCCGACCGGAAAAACGCCGATATCCTCGCAGACGTATTCTTAAAGAAGAAGGCTTGAATTTTCCGGGCGAGTTGAATTAAAGTTGAATTCCCACCATTGTGAGGATTCATTTAGCAAGTCTAAAAGTTGGAAAAACCGCCGATATCTTTCCGATAACGGCGGTTTTAATGGGTGCAGGGATAGGACTTGAACCTACGACCTCCGGGTTATGAGCCCGACGAGCTACCAACTGCTCTACCCTGCGATATCACACTGGCTTTTGAGTTCTTATTTATAATAACACGTTCCTCGGGAGAAGTCAAGCTTTTTTTTTGAAAATCGTTGAATGCAGTTTTTGACAGCAATTGCCTGTCTAGGCATCTGGAAATGCGGCGGCTCCGGCCTGCGATTTGCTGCAATGCCAGGAACGCCCGCCGTGCTGGCGGATGCAGCGGCGGCCTCCCGCACAAAAAACGCCGCCATCCCCAGTGCTCTATCCGGTCAGAAAGCGGACTTGGGCTTGGAGCGGGATTTTCGCAGGGCAAGGCAGAGGACGCAGGCGGGCTGACGCCCGTCAAGGACGATAACGTAGCCATGCGGAAATCCAGCCTAAGAACGAGTTCGATTTTTGGCCGGATGGAGCAC
>CAJUJQ010000192.1 GCA_910586575.1 uncultured Clostridia bacterium
TTCGATTATCCAATATTTACCTGATGCATTTTACACACAAATTTGGACTTGACTAAAAAATATGCTGCTTGGCTCTTTTTACGCCGGAAAATTGGTTGATGAAGCAAACAGAGCGTGTGAATTGGGCAATTATTTTGCCGCCGGGTATTACCTGGAGAATTCAATCCGTCTGGGAAATACAACACAGGCGCTGGCAAAAAACAATTTGGCATTTTTGATCCGGCGCGGCCTGTATGTGTCCCGTCAATATGATTTGAAGATGCTGTTAAACGATGCGAAAGCAAAAGGGATGGGAGAAGCATACCTGAATGAAGCATTATGGGAGGCGTCAAAGGGAAACTGGCAGCGGGCAGACGATATTATTGCAGAATACGTTAGGACGTTTGACTCCGCAGATACATCCTATTCATTTTGGCAGCGAAATACAAACGAAGGAGAATCTGCGCTGCTGTTCTGTTGGCTGATGCGCCATCACAGGAAGGTCGGGATCAAAACACAGCAGGAATATTTTACAGAAGCATATAAAGCATACCCGTCTATGCCGGAGTGGCTTTCTCAGTCGGTTTGATAATGACTGATCACAAAGCAAAGGAGTGAAACCGATGAAACGCATTATAAGCCTTTTACTGTCCCTTATGCTTATAATCAGCCTGAACTGGCAGACGGCTTTTGCACAGTCAGGTTATGTTTTTTCCGTAGGAGGAAGAAAGCTTCAGCAGCCGGATAGCCAGCCCTATCTGTCAGACGGGGAGGTCATGGTGCCGGTGGAAGAACTGATTACTGTTCTTGGTGGCCTTTCCGCATATCTGGAAGGCCGGGATGTTTTTGACTTCGAGACTGAGTTTGGTTTTGAAATAATAGATAATCTGGGTGTGTCAGTCAATGTACTGAATGACAAGGTGATAGCGATTGTTCCAAGCGAGCGTATTTATATGACGATGTCAGTCGATCAGGTTAATGGCTTCCGTGACCCGGATTATAACGTCGTGTTTGACCGGATGATTAACGGCATGCTGGATGGCTCCATTTCGACGGTAATCATCGATTTTCCGTATGAAAAAAATGGGGAGAAGCTGTTTATTCCGATAAGCAAATTTGCAAAACTATTTGATTTGAATTACACCGCTGCCGGACAGACGATTGATTTTTCCGATTCGTTTGAGCCGTTTCTGGATTCCCCCAAATGGGAATTGGATACAGAGCAGAATATCAATACGGATATTCCGGTGAAGAAGCAGGTAACATTTCAACTTGATTTGTCATCAAAAACATATGATGGACAGCCTTTCGCGTTTAGCGCCGGGGATTTGACCGTGCGGTGTGACGGCAGAATCGTAACGGATTATCAAAGGCTCAACTTTATATATGCTGGGTTAGAAGACAAAATAATTCAATTTGACCCCGATAACGATAGCCTGCCGTCCGAAGCAGGAGTGTATGTTCTGAAAATAGAAACATCTCCGGACGATCCGCAATATGAAGGGTCGGAGCAGTTTCCGTTCCAAATCATGCCTGCGCCGATAACACTTCGCGCAAAAGACCAAACCATCACGGCCGGAATGGAGCCTTCAAAGCTGGAATATGAAATCGGCGGGCTGCGGCCTGAAGAAAACATGTCCACTGTGATGGCTTCAGAACCCGAATTAACTGTAGGAAACGCAGATATTGCTATTCCAGGGAGCTATAAAATACAAATCAGCGGTGGCACTACCGATCAAAACCATCGAATTACCGAGTACATAAGCGGTACGCTGACTGTGCTGGCGAGCAGCCGGCAGGACATCGTAAAAATTCAATGCGCAGATGGTGATGGAAAGATACTTTTGGAAACGCAGAAGACAGATACCATCGGGAAACTTTTGCAAATTCCAGCGCCATCGGTTGCCGGTTACAGCCTTGTCGGCGCAGCCAGCCAACAGGCGGTTGTTGGTCAAACGAAGAAGGTTACATTCGTATATCGAGCCAATCAGACCAGCAATTCCAGTAATGCAGGAAGTTCGGGCAGATCGGGCGGCTCAGGCAGTCCGAATCAATCAGTCAGCTTAGGGAATCATTCTGTTCATTTAATTTCTGCTAATCTTCGAAAAAATCATGCAGCTTATTTGTCTGGATATCCTGACGGCTCCTTCCGCCCAAGAAGCCAGATTGCCCGTAAAGAGTGTGCATCCATGCTGTATGCATTGGCAAAACAAACTGGCATTTCATCATCAATTTCAGGGCGGCGGTTTGCAGACGTTCCGCAAGGGCATTGGTACACAGACGCTGTAAACGCGCTGGCAGGATTGGGCATTATCAATGGTTATCCTGACCATACATATCGGCCAGACAATCCTGTTACACGTGTTGAATTTATGGTGATGGCTGTAAAATTAGCAGGCATTCCGGTAAAAGAAAACGAATGCAGTTTCTATGATATTCCAGATGCGTATTGGGCGGCAGGATATATCCAAGCCGCGGCAGACGCAGGGATGATCGTTGGCGGCGAGGACGGGTCATTTGCGCCGATGCGGGCAATCACGCGGGCTGAAGCCGTCACGATTTTGAACCAGGCAGGTGGACACGCCAACTGCAAACTTGATTCTCCGAAAAAGGTATTTCGTGATGTGCCGCAAAATGATTGGGCATATCGTCAAATCATGATTGCGGCAAACGATCATGACGATTCATGAGGGCTATCAGGTTTTCATGCAATCGATCTGCTGCCATATCAGGGCTGGTTGGATTATAGGATGGAGGCTGCTCATCTTGAAAAAGGCATTCTTTACTTTGTTAGCAATTATTCTGTTTTGCTGTCCAGCATCCGCGTTGGATGCTCAAACTTCGTTTTCAATCAATAAAACTGTTTTTTCATCAAATGAAGAAATCATGCTTCATTTTTCAAACCTGGATGGGTCAGCGGGATATTATACAGTCGCCTGGGAGGATCAGGACATGGTTATCCTCCGCCAACCGATTACAGGGGAGAATAGCGCTTTTCCGGCGCCGATTCATAAAGGGCTGTACCGAATCGACGTATTTTCTGGAAACCAGCGATTTTCAAAGGCCTTCACAGTAAGTGAAAGTGCGGCTCACGCAATTTCATTATTGGGTACACGGTTAGAAGGAGGGAAAGTGAATGGGGTGCGTCTCACATGGGAAAACGACATGGGGGACTGCACTCTGACGCGGACAGACGATACGGGGACAAAAATCTTCTATCACGGATTAAACGCGGCGTCTTTTACAGATGTGAACGTAAAAGAGAATGCTGTTTACACCTATCAGCTTCAGGCAAACGGATATCTGTCTAATGGAATTGTTGTTGATTTTTCGGAATTCCAACAGGCAGAGTTTGTCGGGAATCATAATAACGGATGCATCGAACTGACGGTCAACAGCCCTTATATGCTTGTACAGGGCGTGCAAAAACAGATTGATGCGGATGTTCAAATCATTCCGTATATTTCCGGAGACAAAGGACGGATTCTGCTGCCTGTCCGTGCGGTGATCGAAGAAATGGGGGGAGAGATATCCTGGTCCGGAGATTGGATTATTGTATCCATCTGGGGCAGAACGCTTAAAATTCCCATCGGGCAGTTAAATGTGTTTATAGATGGCGAATTGCGGGAGGTTGATGTTGCTGCCGAAATAAGGGATAACCGTACCTTTGTTCCAATCCGGTATATCGAGTATTTAGGCTGTACAGTGGACTGGTATCAAAAGAGGGGTCAGGTACTGATATGTTATCCGCAAGGCTAAAACAGCAGCTGAGGGATCTTTGGCAAAACCATAAGCAGGCGACGGCGATGTTAATTGCAGTAGTGTGCCTCGTGCTTGTGTTTATATTCTTTTTTTGCATCATTCCCAAAGAAGCCTCGATTTACTTTGAGGGCATGGTTGATTCATTGCGGCTGAAAACCGTGAATAACAGTGCTTTTTATCTGGAATTTCGCAGTTCAAAAAGCGACGCCCGTATCAGATTTACCAGTGATACAGAATTACAAATGGTAAACCGGGAATTACTGCTGCATCAAAGGATCGACGAAATCGATCCTGAAACGACGCTTTTATTTGACGATGATGCAACGCTGATGACAAACGCCACATTTACGATTCGTTTAGAAATGCAGGACAGATCATCATTCCCCTGCCAGATAGAAGCCTATAATGGTTCTGATCCGTTCAATTTAACGGGACAAATGCAGACACTGTGCGCAGATAACGAATCAAATCTTATTTTGCTGCACAGTTTTCCGGAAAATATAACTATCACCTTGTTTAGTGCGAGTGAAATCAACGCAAGAGGGGATGTAGACGAAGGGGCGGCAATGCCAGCCGGGGAGTATCAGATTCTCAACGCAGACAGTATACAGATTCCCGTCCTGTCCAGCTCCCAGGATAAGATGATATTTGAAATTACAGATTTCAGTATCAACAGCCATGAAAAAAACACTTTAGAAATATCTCAGAACAGCCGTACAGAATTTCGCGACATGGGCCACGTCAATATGTCAGGCCGGGCGAAAGGTAAAAGCCTGGGAATTCAGTTGAAGGATTTAGGCAATTACCCATTCACAGTTATTATCTCCGGGCATGTCGGTCCGTTGGAAATTGCCGGTGAATCCTGTTATCTAACGCTCCCGCAGTGGCTGACTGAAAATATGACCGAGATTTTAAGCATTCTTCTGGGGGCTATATTGGGAGCCTTGTTTACAACAAAATAGATAGAACTGGTTGTATATTGTTTTATCTTAGGCACTTATATTCAACGTTGGTGAAATTTGCAGTCATAGCAGGCAACGGTACAGGTATTGACTGCAAATCTTCTCGGCGTGCAGTATAAGAACGATTTCTTGCGCAAAGTGGCAAAATTTTCTACCTGAGCGGTTGCAACCCCGCCCATACTTCATCCCACGGCTGTT
>CAJUJQ010000193.1 GCA_910586575.1 uncultured Clostridia bacterium
CGAGATGATTGGAGGTGACTGGAGTTCAGACGTGTGCTCTTCCGATCTTAAGTCAATTTACAAATGTCAAAAAGAAACCGAGATGCGTCACCTGCCATCAATGACAAAATACAGCTTCCGGCAGGGCCGGATTTTGTTAAAATAATACCAACAAATCACGAAAGGGGTAAACAAAACATGAGGTACTGCATTTTAGTCAGTCACGGCACCTTTGCTCCCGGCTTGCATAACGCGCTGGGGATGATGGCGGGGGCTGACAGGGAGGACATCCTTTCCACCAGCCTGCTGGACGGCATGGATGTGGACGCCTTCCGTCAGAACTTCACGGAACTGGTAAAGGGCATCACGGAGGAGGATGAGATCCTGCTGTTCGCGGATATCATCGGCGGTTCGCCGCTGACGAACGCGGTTTCGGTCCTGGAGGAGAAAGGGCTGCTGCCGCACACGGTCGCAATGGGCGGCATGAGTCTGCCGCTGGTGCTCGGCGCGGCGTTCGCCGATGCGGATACGCCGCTGGCGCAGACAGCGGAGGAGATCATGGCGGACGCCCGCGACCAGATCAAGGTTTTTGACCTCGGCAGCGACGCTGAGGATGACATTTAACATCTATCACAAAGAAAAGAGGAGGAAACTCACCATGGCAATCTCATTCATCCGTGTAGACGACCGTATGATCCACGGCCAGACCTGCACCCGCTGGGCGCTGGAATATCCCTGCGACGGGCTGATCGCCGTCAACGACAAGGCCGCGACCACCTCTGTCCTGAAAGCGGCGTACAAGAACGCCAGCGACAAAAAGACCTTCGTCTGGACGCTGGACGAGTGGCGCGCGAAATGCGGCAAAGTGCTGGCCAGCAAGGACCGGTACTTCCTGATTACCAAGGACCCGATCACCATGAAACAGATCCTGGTGGACGATGGCTTTGATCCCGGCGGGGTCAAGACGGTCATCATCGGGCCATGCAACGACCGTCCGAACGCGACCAAGCTTGGCAATAACCAGTCGATTACGCAGGAGGAAGCCGACGCGCTGGAAGCCATTATGCAGAAGGGCTACGAGGTCGAGTTCGCACTCATCAAGGAAGCGGCGATTGGCAACTGGAAGAAATTCCGCGGCCAGTTCGGCTATTAAGTTCGTGAGTCCAGCGGGCAACCGCTTGATTCGATAGAGGATTCATCTCAGGCGATGTCTCCCAAAAGTTACTCTCATTACTTTACCCCATCATCGTGATACCGCAACAGGGGGAGGATTTCCTCCCCTCTGCGGCACGCGGTGTATGGATAAAAAGCAATAGGCCGCGAAAGCGGCAGGCTGCCAGCTTTGGATGAGAGGCGCGGGCGGGGCACATCGCAACAAAGGAAAGGTTTGGTGAAAATATTTATGGAAATTCAGGTATGGCAGGCTGCATTATTTGGACTGCTCGCTTGTCTGGCATCCATGCCCGGCCTTGGCGGCACGGTCTTTGGCAACTACACCTTGGGCCGTCCGCTGGTCGCCGGTCTGATCGTCGGTGCGATTATGGGCGATATTCAGACAGGTATTTATCTTGGCGCGGCGATTCAGGTCGTGTACATCGCGCTGGTTACACCCGGCGGCACGGTTTCGGCGGATGTTCGCGCAATCTCTTACATAGGCATTCCGCTCTCCATTGTGGCGGTTAATTCGATGGGGCTTTCCCCCGCGTCGGCGGAAGGCCAGGCCATGGCAGTTGCCCTTGGTTCGGCGGTTGGCACGCTGGGCACAGTCCTGTTTTACGGCACCGCGACCGTCAACCTCGTCTGGCAGCACATGGGCTGGAAATGGCTTGAAAAGGGCGATTTGAAAAAGCTTTACCTTGTTGATATGGTATTCCCGTGGATTTCCCACATCCTCTGCTCCTTCATCCCCACCTTTATTATCTGCAAGGTCGGCGTCAACATGGTTGATCTGATGAAGGCTTATCTGCCGATGGACGGCATTGCGATGAAAACCCTCTTTACCGTCGGTTCGCTGCTCCCGGCAGTCGGTATTGCCATCCTGCTCAAGCAGGTTGCGACCAAGCCGGTGGATCTGCTGACCTTCGTGTTCGGCTTTACGCTGGCAGCGTGCATGGGCCTGAACCTGATTGCGGCGTCGGTCGTCGGCGGCTTCTTCGCGGTGTTCAGCTACCGCATCAAGTTGCTGTCCATGCAGAAGCCTGTTGCAGTCGCGGCGGGTGTCGGCGCTTACGATGATGACGAGGAGGAGATTTAACGATGGCACAGAAGAAACTTTCCAAGAAGGCGCTCGGCAAATCCTTCCGGAACTGGTATTACGGACACCTGACCTGTTTTTCGCAGGAGCATATGCAGACCTTCGGCTACCTGTGCGCCATGCTGCCGCTGGTAGAGGAGCTGTATGACACCAAGGAGGAGCAGAAGGAAGCCCTTCAGACCTACTCCGCGTTCTTTAATACCGAGCCGCAGCTTGGCACGGTGGTTGTCGGCATGACCGCCGGTCTGGAGGAAGCCAAGGCGAACGGAGAGGAAATCGACGGCGAAATGATCAACGGCATCCGCGCGGGCCTCATGGGTCCGGTTGCCGGTATCGGTGACAGCCTTGTCGTCGGCACGCTGATTCCGATCCTGCTGGGCATTGCGCTCGGCCTGTCCTCCGGCGGCTCCCCGCTCGGCGCGATTTTCTACATGATCGTTTACAACGTCATCCTGACCCTTGGCATGCGGTTCCTGTATTACACCGGCTACCGGCTCGGCGGCAAGGCCGTGGAAATGATTGTCGGCGAAAAGGCGAACGCCATCCGTGAATCGGTCATTATGCTTGGAACCATCGTCATTGGCGCGGTTGCCGCAAGCTGGATTTCAATTACTACCCCGATGGTAATTCCCGGCGGTATCGCCCTGCAAACCGGCGTATTCGACGCCATATTCCCGAAGCTGCTGCCGATGGTGGTCGTGCTGTTCTGCTACTGGCTGATGAGCAAAAAGAAGCTCGCGCCGACGACCGTCATGCTGGTTCTGGTTGTGGTTGCACTGGCAGGCGTGCTGCTCGGCTTCTTTGATCCGCAGCTTGCATACTAAGGAAAGAGAAAGATGAAGAAGGAAAAAGAAGGCAAATTCACCCCAAGGCAGCTGCTGGAGGAAGCACGGCAGCAAAAGGAGGCGCTTGCGCAGCTTGGAGGCTGGCGGAGGAATGCGATGCTGGCATCCTCCTGCGGGGCGGCGCTGGCATGGTGGGGGCTGACCGGCGGCGGCGTGCGGGCTGTGCTCGGAGCGGCAGGCGTGCTGCTGACACTGGCCGGCATCCTCTGCGCGGCGCTGATCGGTCTGGGCATCCGGAACGGGCGCTGTAATGTTGAACGGCTTCTGAAAGCTGCGGAATCAAACTGAAAGCCTGCATCCGCAGGCGGGCGCAGCGGGCGTTCCGCCGTGGCTCCCCACCTGCGGACGCGGGAAAGGAGGCAAGAAGAATGCAGGATATCCGATTGATGTGTATTGACATCGACGGCACGCTTCTGGACGCCCGGCACCAACTGCCGCCCGAAAATCGGGCGGCAGTTTGCTGGGCGGCGGGCCATGGCGCGGCCGTCTGTCTCATGACGGCGCGTCCTCCCGGCGCGACCCTGCCCATCCAGAAGGAGCTGGGGGTTGACGGCCCGGTTGCCTGCTTCGGCGGCGGGCTGGTGGAGTGGAGCGGGGAACGCCTGCGCGACTGCCGCATCCCGGCGCGGACGGCGGCGCTTCTGGTGCAGGAGTGCGCCGTGCGACGGCTGCATGTAAGCGTTTACCGGGATACCCATTGGTATGTCGAGCGGGAGGATGCGTGGAGTTTGCAGGAAACCCATATTACAGGGCTTGTCCCCATCTGCGCCGAGCTGGAAAATCTGGTCGGCTCGTGGGAGCGCTGGGGTGCGCACAAGCTGCTGTGCATGGGGGAGCCGGAGCAGCTGGACAGCCTGTTTTCCGCGCTGGAAAAGCGGGATTTATCCATTCAACTGCTGCGCTCCAAGGACACCTATCTGGAAATCATCCCGGAGGGCGCGGGCAAAGCCGAAGCAATGGAAATCCTATGCCGGAAAATGGGGATTTCTTCGACAAAGGTACTGGCGATTGGTGATCATGATGTAGATGCGCCGCTGCTGCACGCTGCGGGTTTTGGCGTGGCAATGGGGAACGCTTCCCCGGCGGCAAAACGCGCTGCACGGTATCATACCGATACCAACGATCACGCGGGTGTCGCAAAGGCGGTTTATGATTGCTTTTCCGGCAATCCCTGACCGAAAGGGGGCGGTTTTATGTCATGGCTCGACCTGCACCTGCATTCCTCTGCCAGCCTGGACGGAGAAGTTTCCCCGCGGGGGCTGGCAGAACTGTGCCGTCAGGAAAAACTGGAACTGGCGTCGCTGACCGACCATAACACCACTTCCGGCGTCAATGAGTTTATGTGGCGCGGCGCACAGCTGGGGCTGCGCACCGTTCCCGGCATTGAGCTGGATTGTATGTTAAATGAAGAAATCCATCTGCATGTGCTGGGCTACGGGATTGATACCACAAGTGCGGCACTGTGTGAGATTGAAGAATCGGTACGGCAGAAAATGCGGCAGGCTTCCCAGCGGCAGATGGATGCTGTGGAGCAGCTGGGCATCCGGTTTGACCGGGACGCTGTTCTGGCACAGTCCCGGAACGGCGCTGTCGCGGCGGAAACGATCGCGGAATCTGCCCTGTCCGACCCGGCCAACCGGGCGCATCCGCTGATCCGCCCCCTGCTGGATGGAGATTTGTCGAAGCGGCCGCTTGTCAATTTTTACTGGCTGCTTTGCGCGCCGGGAAAACCGGCCTATGTGCCGGTAAGGAATCGTAAGCAAATAACTGTTGCAAAGAGCGGAAAAAGTGATAAAATGAA
>CAJUJQ010000194.1 GCA_910586575.1 uncultured Clostridia bacterium
GGTGTCCCATAAACGGGACTTGTCAACCCCAGGTCCAAATTTTTTTACTATCACCATGGATAAAAACGCCGCGTTTTCCATGAGCCTGAAACAGCTCATGCGGCGCGGTCATGATTTCCGCGACCTGATTTGCCCGGACAGTATGCGCTTTCGCGGGAATCATATCGAAATCGGCGAGGGGAAAGTCGCCCGCGTGCTGTTCCTGAAAAATTACGGTTCGTTTATCAAAGATACTGCAATTAAGGCTCTGACCGAGTTCCCGCGAAACCTGATGTTGTCGATTGACATCCTTCCCGTGCCGACCGATCAGGCGATGAAGGATGTGCAGAACAAAATCCTTGCCGTCGAAACCGACATTACCCGCTGGCAGCGCCGCCAGAACGACAACAACAATTTTTCCGCACAGCCGCCCTGCGATTTGACGCAAATGAGGGAAGAAACCACCGAATTTCTGAACGATTTGACCATGCGCGACCAGCGTATGATGCACGGGCTGATTACGCTGGTACATATCGCGGACAGTCTGGAACAGCTTGACGCAGACACCGACAGCATTTTATCCATTGGAGCGGGCGAAAAGTGCGAGTTTGCCACGCTCGGCTGGCAGCAAGAGGATGGACTGAACACGGTATTGCCCTACGGCCTGCGCCGGATTGATACGATCCGCACGCTGACTACCGAAAGTACGGGTATTTTCTTGCCTTTCAACACGCAGGAAATCCGAGATACAGGCGGCGTATATTATGGCGTGAATGCGATTTCGCGTAACCCAATCATTTGTAATCGGAAAAAGCTGCTGAACGGCAACGGCTTCATTCTCGGTGTGTCCGGTTCGGGCAAGAGCTTTGCCGCGAAGGAGGAGATTGTGTCGGTTGCGCTCGGTACAAATGACGATATTATTGTAGTAGACCCAGAGCGAGAGTACGCGCCCCTTGTCCATGCGCTGGGCGGCGAGATTATCCACCTTTCGGCAGGCAGTCAGAACCATATCAACGCAATGGATATGAGCCGCGATTACGGTGACGGCGAGAATCCGATGTTCTTGAAATCTGAATTTATTATGAGTTTATGCGAGCAGCTGATCGGTGCTGGCAAACTGGGCGCAAAGGGCAAATCCATTATTGACCGCTGCATGGCAAACGTCTACCGCAGTTATATGGTTGACTACTCCGGCAATCCGCCGACGCTGAAAGAACTTCATGCGGAATTGCTTTCGCAGAACGAACCGGAAGCCCGTGACGTGGCCCTTGCAATCGAGCTGTTCACAAGCGGCAGTTTGAATGTTTTCGCACACCAAACCAACGTTGATATGAACCGCCGCATCATGCTTTACGACATTCTTGATCTTGGCAAGCAGCTGAAAACGGTCGGTATGCTGGTCATGCTGGACGCGATTTTGAACCGCGTGATCGGGAACCGCAGGCGTGGCAAAAGGACATGGATTTACATAGACGAAATCTATTTGTTTTTTGCCAACGAATATAGTTCCAATTTTCTTTCGGAATCGTGGAAACGCTTTCGTAAATACGGCGCTTTGGCAACAGGCTTAACTCAGAATGTTGAGGATTGCCTGCGTTCTCCGATGGCACGTACTATGCTGGCCAACAGCGAGTTTCTGCTGATGCTTTCGCAGCCTCCGACCGACCGTATCGAACTAGCGAATCTTTTGCACATTTCGGCCAACCAAATGACTCACATCACCAACGTAGAGAGCGGGCGCGGGCTGATCAAAGTCGGCTGCAACCTGGTTCCCTTCAATAACGAATTTCCGCGCGATACCGCGCTTTATCGCTTGATGACGACAAAACCGGGGGAGAGCAATGGCGAAAGCTGAAAAGACCAAAAAGAACGCTAAAAAGGAGAAGCCCGCTCCAAAAGCGGCGCAAAACTCTCCGAAAACAAGGGAGTTCCTTACTGAGCAGAAGGAGCCGTCCAGTGCCGCGCAGATGATGAAGGCATACGGAAAATCGAAACTGGTGAAGGAATTGCAGGAGCATCGTGTCGAGCAGAAAACCGAGGAACGGCGCTCCGAGCAGGCACAGGCGGTTGACACGCTTTCCGAAGAAGCCGAGGTGACAGCAGGCGCAGCCATCGAGGAGGGCACGGGACTGCTGGCGAGCGATCTCCAGCATTTGCAGGAGTGGCGGCCCGTAGAGCCGCCGCCGCTCTCTCCTCTGGAGGAGGTTCCTCCAGCACCGGAGCCGGTTTACCCGATCAGCGCTCCGAAGTCGGACACGCCCCGAAAACTTCCGACGCGTCAGGTGTCGCGCCTGCCTTCTTCCACTCCGTCAGCCGCAAAGACAAAACCCGCCCGGTCAATTCCGACCGAGCGGGCCGCTCCTCCAACAAAAAAGCCGGCTTCACCGGTGCAAGTTTCAAAGCTGATGCAGGAACACGGCAGGCTGCTTTTCCGCAGGAAAAGGATGCAGGCACAGCGTGTAAAGCTGCAACAGCATCCGGAAACGGCGTATTTTGCTCAGAAATCAGCGGTTTCTCGGGAAATCTATCCGCTTGCCGAGCGAAGCAGTGTCCCGACCAAACTGCCCGACAGATATGTTTCACAAATTCCAGTTTCACGGGAGTATGCTCCGAGAACGCCAGATTACGGCAGAACCAACGCTTCCTCGCAGAAACCCGCCCCGATTTCCGCTCAGGACAAGCGGCGGCTGATTATGCAGAAACGGCAGAAAACGCAGAATCACGCAACAAATCCCACTCTTTCTATGCACTTTTCCGACAGCCAATCCGAATTATTTGCGTCCGAATCGTCTCCTGCGTACCCTGCGGAGCTTGTCAGGATGCAGAAAGCCCCTGCGCGTTCTACAGAGCCTGCCGGAATGCCGCATCCCCCTGCGCACCCTGTGAAATCTGCCGGAATGCCGCATCCTTCTGCGCACCTTATGAAGCCTTCCGAGATACTGCAATCCCCTGAATTTTCGGGCTTTGTGGAACAGGCTGGCGAAAGGGTGCAGCCGGTGATTGAACCGTCTCGAAGTATGAAAATGCGCGTACCTACGGTGCAGGAACGCCGAAAACTGGTATTAAAAAAGCGGATGGATGCACACCGGTATACGATAAAGCCAAGTCCGAAAAGCGGTTTTTCCCGGTCTGAATTTGCGGAAAATCGTGCAGAAAACCCTAAACCCTTACAAATGCGTCCTCTCACGGTACAGGAACGCCGGAAAATGGTTACGAGTAAAAGGCAAAAGCCCAAAACCGCATCTGAGCCAGAATTTCCGCTTGCCCCTGTCAGGCAAAAAGTTGGTACGGCAGCAGATGATCTCCCCCGAAGTCTCAATTTTCCAGCGGCTTCGTTCTCCCAAACGCCTGTATCGGTGAATCCCTCTGTTGTACAGAGTGCAGTATTGCAGACTGAAATACGGGGCCAACCCTTTGCCACAAACCGGACATTTGGAAATGCGCGAAAACTGCTCCCGTCTGGTTGGACAGCGCAGTCTAAAAGCTTTCGCGTACAGGAAAAACTGCTTCAATCTAAGCGAAAACTGTTGCAGCCCAAGCAAAAGGCTCGTTTGCCTAAGCACGGACACGTATCCGCCAAAGCAGCGTATCAGCGTGCGTTCCACATCCGCCAGACGCGAAAGGGCAAAAAAATAATACAGCGAGGGCTTGCCGCCATTGCAAATTCGCTGAAACGGTTGGTGAAAGTAGGCATTTCCATCGCGAAAAACGCCGGGGCAGGCGCGTTTGCCTGTATCATCCTGCTGTCACTGGTGCTTACGGTTGGCATGGCGGGAGCGCTGGCAGGTTCGTCGTTTGGCGTGCTGTTCTCTCCGCAAAGACTTCCTCAGAAGCGAAGTCGGTCGGCGCAGCCGTGGCCGAAGCGAATAATGAGTATTTCGGGAAAGTCACTGATATCATCAACAACACGGAGCATGACGAACTGGTGATTCATCGCGTTCCGAGTGATGGAGCAGATGACACCCGTTTACGCGCATGGGAGGAAATTCTTGCCGTTTTTGCGGTCAAAACCACGACCGATCCGACCAATGCGACTGATGTAGTTATGATCGACGACGACCGTACCGACCGACTGAAAGAAGTCCTTTGGGACATGGTTTCGGTATCCAAGCGCGTGGAAACCACTGGCCGAGGCGAGGACGAAACCAAGACGTTACACCTGACGATTTCGGTTAAAACGCCGGAAGAAGCTGCGCAGGACTACCATTTTAATCAGATACAGACCGGGGCACTTACGGAAATGCTTCTGCCGGAAAACAAGGCGCTCCTGACTGAACTGATCGGCTGGGCAACTGGCACGGGCGGCGCGGAAAGTATCGGCGGCGTTGGCAATATCAACGGCTACGAAGTCCCGCCCGATGCACTCAGCGACGAACGATTTGCCGCGATGCTCAACGAAGCCAAGAAATATTTAGGAATGCCCTATGTCTGGGGCGGTTCGTCGCCGTCTACTTCGTTTGACTGCTCCGGCTTTGTGTGCTGGGTGCTGAACAAATCCGGCGCAATGTCCATTGAACGCACGACCGCTACCGGAATTTATAACCGCTGCACCGTCATTCCAAGATCCGAAGCCAAGCCCGGCGACCTGATTTTCTTCACCCGCACTTACAATTCACCTGGCCCCATTTCCCACATCGGTATCTGCGTTGGCGACGGGATGATGGTTCACTGCGGCGACCCAATCCAATTTATCAGCATAGAAAGCAAGTATTGGAGGGATCATTTCTACGCTTTTACCCGAATTCCATAGTCAACAAATGTTGAGTTACAATTATAACTGATAAAGTTGCAAAAAAGATTAATAATTCATGGTTATCCCTTTAAGATAGCTTTACCCAGATAACAAAAAGTGATATAA
>CAJUJQ010000195.1 GCA_910586575.1 uncultured Clostridia bacterium
AATCATCGTTGCTGCACCTTGCCCTGCCCGCCAAACGGATGGCGGGCAGGGTGGGCGAATACGGCAAATCTTTTCATTCGCGAGTATATTTTTCCCTTTTTAGGAGAGAAGCCCCCGTCAGATGCTTGACCGGGCATGTTCGGGCGACGCACCGCATACAGTGTAAGAAAGCGGAGGTGTTCGCCCGGTGAGGATGAAAAAAAACAGCTTTCTATATTCGGCCTCGCTGCTGGCGGCGTCGAACCTGATTTTACAGCTGCTGGGGTTTGTATACCGGATCGTTTTGAGCCGTTACGGCGGCGCGGAAGGGCTGGGCGTGTATCGGTTGGCGTATTCCGTGTACTCGGTGATTCACGCGGGCTGCCTGTCCGGGATTACGACCGCCTGCACGCGGCTGTCGGCGGAATACTACGCAACCGGACGGCGCGGCCAGATCCGGCGGCTGGTCCTGGTTGCGTTCTGCGGCTTTTTTACACTGGTTGCCGCCTGCGGGGGCGTGCTGTTCCTGGCGCATGACGAGGTTGCGCAGGTGGTGCTCGGTGACGAGCGCACCGCCGCCGCCTTTGTCCCGATGCTGCTCTGTCTAGCGCTGACCGGGATTGAAAATATCTTCAAATCGGTCTGTATCGGGCTGAAACAGGTGCGTTTCGCCGCAGCCAGCGAGATTGCCGAACAGGTCATCCGCATCCTTGCGGTGCTGGTGCTGCTCATGCGCTTTTCCAACGGTGACCATGGGCGGCTGGCCATGCTGATTTTTATCGGCATGGCGGTCAGCGAGCTGTTCAGCGCGGCGTTCTTAACCGGATGCTACCGGAAGGACATCCGTCCGCTGACGGCGGGCGCGCGCGGCGGGAACCCGTCCGGCTTCTGGGGGATTGCGCTGCCGCTCTCGCTGACCGCGCTGCTGAATAACGCCATCGGTTCGGCAGGCTCGGTGCTCATGCCGCGCCGCCTGCGCCTCGCCGGGCTGACCGAAGCCGAAGCCATGGCAGAGCTGGGCGTGGTATCCGGCATGGCGTCCCCGCTGGTGCTGCTGCCGACCGCGCTCATTGGTTCGGTGATTACGGCGCTGATGCCGGTGCTGTCCGACGCCTACGCGAACGGGCGGCGCGACACCATCCGCAAGCTTGCGGAAAAGGGGCTTTTTGTGATTGGAATGATTGGCGCGCCCGCCGTGGCAATCATCCTCCCGCTGGCGCCGACGCTTTCCCGGCTGTTTTTCGGGCAGGTGATTACCTCGCGCTATATGGCAATCCTTGGCATTTCGGCGGTGCTGATGTTTTATCAAATGGCGTCCGGCTCCATCCTGAATGTGACCGGCTACCAGCGGTTTCATATCTGCACGGCGGTCGGCAGCGAGCTGATCCAGCTAGTGCTGATGTTTTTCCTTTGTGCCGTCCCGGCGCTGGGGATCTATGGTTATTTGTATGCCGCGCTCCTCGCTTCCCTTGCGGGCGCGGTCACAAACGTGCTGCTGCTGCGCCGCGTGACCGGCGGGGCCATGCGGTTTGGCAGGCTGGCGGTGCTCCCGGCGGCCTGCGCGGTGACGCTGTCGCTGTGGACCAAGATTTTTTACAGCACGGCGATCGGCGTTTTGGGTGCGCAGTGGGCGGCGGTGGTCGCGGCGCTGCTGGGCGCGGGCGCGCTCTATCTGCTGCTGCTCCGGCTGTTGGGCATCCGGGTGCTGGCGTATATCCGCAGCCGTACCGAACCAATGCCGGTGCTGTGTTATTTCATGGTGTGAATTTCGGTTTGTCGCTGCGGATTTTGACAGGGACAGCAAAACGGGAGGCCGTAAAGCCTCCCGTTTTTGCGGTGTTCGGATTACTCAATGCCTTCGTCCTCGCCCTCTGGACGGGTGTTGTAGGCATATTTGGGGCACTTGGCCTTCGCTTCTTCCTCGGTCGCGAACTTGCAGGTATAGACGCGGCCTTCGGTTTCTGAGTCTGCAACACAGAGTTTGTCCGTGCCGTTTGCGCTGCGGCGGCGGAACATGCACCAGAGTTTTTTCATAAGTACGTCCTTCCTTCACAAATACTCTAAAAATTATTATAAAGCACTCGGAATACAAAGTCAATCCCACATGAAATTTTCCGCAAAATAATAAAACCATCCAGAATGTTCTTGCCTTTTTCCGTGCAATCCGTATAATAGAAACATGAGCAAAAAGGAGGGTATCCTGGTGAAAGAGCCACTTGTCAGCATTATTATTCCGGTATATAACGCCGCGCCGTATCTGGCTGCCTGCCTGGAAAGCGTGCGGCGGCAGCGCTATGAGAACATTGAAATCCTGCTGATAAACGACGGCAGCAGCGATTCCAGCCCGCATATTTGTGAGATGTACGCACGGGTAGACCCGCGCATCCGGGTTGTGGACAAGCCGAACGGGGGCGTTTCCTCCAGCCGCAACCTGGCAATGGAGCAGGCGCGGGGGGAATATTTGCAGTTTGTGGACAGCGATGACTGGATTGACCGGAACGCGTCCCGGCTGCTTGTAGAGCGCGCGCTGGAAACCGAAGCCGATCTGGTGATTTCGCATTTCTGCCGCGTCAGCGGGGACAAAATCACGGTATCGGGCTTCCTGAATCAATACAACGTGATGGGCCAGCACGAATTTGCGCGCAGGCTGATGGAAGAGCCAGCAAGCTTTTATTATGGGGTGATGTGGAATAAGCTCTATAAAAAAGCGATTATTGCGGAACATCATATCCGGTGCAGCGAAAATCTGCGGTGGAGCGAGGATTTTCTGTTTAATTTGGAGTATATCCGGTATGCGGAGCGGTTTGCGGCACTGGAAACGCCGATTTACTATTACCGGAAAAATGAAAACAGCATTACAAGCACTGCGTTAACGGTGACGAACACCGTACAAACGAAGCTGGAATTATTTGAGTATTATAAGGCCCTGTATACAGACCTTGGCTTATATGAACAGTCTAAGCCTCAAATTCATAAGTATTTAATTTCCTCCGCCAAGGATGGCTAAAACCGTCCGGGCGGGTGCGGCAATGGTTTCAAGCCTATGCAAAGGGGCTGTCTCAGCAGGAGGCAGCCCCTAAAAAACAAGGACAATCATTCCGATACTTTCGTATCAAAATCAACGTCCCTGCGTGCGTTATGACCCAATCAACGATACAATTCAATTTTCCTCCGGGACAGGGTGCAAGGGGGTTCAAATTTATTAGGGAGGGGGCAACGGGCGATAAATTGGAGAATGCGGCTGCTTTCCGCCGCTTTTTAGACCGAATTGTTTCTGTGCAATACTGGAGAGTTAAACTGATCTCGCGCTGATGCGATACAAGTCCGAGACGAGATTTCTTTGCCATAGCCGAATGTGACTTTGATTTCCAGCGGATCAATTGTATCACCGTTCGGGTATAGGAAGGCTGGAAATGTGGCTTAGACCTATCACTGTGACTATAGCAATAACCCGGTATCCGCAGAAAAATGGAGGCGATGGTTAAATTCCTGTTGCCAAAATTCCCCCTGCCCTATATCCTTTAAATAAGCAGGAGGTACTCAATATGTTAGATGTAGAAAACATTTCCATTGATAAAGACCGTTTAGACTTCCTTCAAGACTTTCTTTTCAAATCCACTGTTGACCACTATGCAGCCTGTAGCCGAAGGGCGTACCTGGACTTTAACCGCACATTGAATTTTAATGAGAAGAAAAGTCAAGCTGAACGCCAGGAACTTTTTGATAAGGGGACAGAAATCTTGCGTAAATCCATCACGAAAATGATGGATGCCGGAATCGGTTCCCAAGTAGAGTATGATAACTGGCACTTTAAAGTCTGTACCGAATTGCGAAACCTCTACACCAGGGCGGGAGTAGCTTCACATTTGGGCAGTCGCAGAAATGGCTGAACATGATGATGAAGTATCTCTATGTCCTTGGTACATACTCCTTTGAGGAAATTTTTTCTTTTTTACATCCTCCCCTGGATAACATTATTCTCAAAGTGGCACAGTTAAAGTTTGGTATCCCGCGCTTTCAGAAACCATGGAGTAAGGTGGATGACTATCAGGAGTATTTAGATTATCAGAAAAAACTACGAGCTCAGGTTTCTGATTATCCTCCGTTGCGGTGGGAATTTCAAGCATGGCATCGGGCCGCGCAGGATAGGTCTTAGGGATTGGGTGAGGTGAGCAAGTGTTACAAACCGATAGAATCATGATCTGTGAAATGAGCCAGACAGATGCACAGCAGTTCCTGAGTTCGGTCGATGATGGAGATGAAATGAACGGTTATTTGAATGCGCTGCCGGAAGATGTCGTGCAGGACGCCTTACAGAATACAAATGCTGTACTTGATTTTGTCCGCACTTTATCTGCCCTGCGAGATAAAGGGGACATGAAACAATATGGTGCGTGGAACCGGAAAGGTGAACTGGTTGCCTGTGCGGGTCTGACAAGCTGGAGTACGGGAACACCGGAACTTCAGATCACGGTTGCCGATGCTCATCGGCGTTGCGGTTATGCAACCGAGTTTTTGCAATGCCTGCTGTCCTGGCTTTTTCAAAACAACAACCTGCAGTATGTTGTATATCGACTTCGCAAAGGCAATGAGCCAAGCGAGAAAATCGTGCGGCGGTTAGGCGGGGTATGGCAGGAGCCAAAAAGCAAGCTGGAGGCACTGACCATAGCGACCTACTTCATCTACCCTAAAATATAGAAAAGCGACAGTGCTGAGGATGCTACTATCCCCGGCACTGATTTATTGTCTGTATCATGGGGTTAAAACCCTCGCCTTTAGGTCAACCGAGGAAGTTTAGTATGAGGAGAAAAAGGGATACTAAACTTT
>CAJUJQ010000196.1 GCA_910586575.1 uncultured Clostridia bacterium
CCAGTAGCGCACCTCCTGCATGGCGGGCTTTTCGCTGCCATCGGCAAACACAATGCCGTTGCCACTGAATGCGTAATCGGTCTGCCGCTCGCCAAAGTCGCCGCCGTAGCCGAGCACCCGTTTGCCGTTCGCGTCAATGTGCCAGAGCGCTTGATCGATATAATCCCAGATAAAGCCGCCCTGGTACTGCTCGAATTCCTCGCCAAGCCTGATATAGCTTTCCATCCCGCCCAGTGAATTGCCCATATTGTGCATATATTCGCACACAATGAACGGCTTTGCCGCCCCGCCCTCCAAATAGGCGCGGATGTCCGTGGGCGTGGCATACATCCGGCTTTCCACATCGGAAATCCGGTCGAACGCGCGGTTATGGAACACGCCCTCATAGTGCACCAAACGGCTCTGGTCGTTTGCGCGGAAGAAATCCGCCATGGCGAGGATGTCATCCCCGGCATAAGATTCGTTGCCGCATGACCAGAAGAGGATGGAAACATGGTTCTTGTCCCGTTCGAACATGGATTTTGCGCGGTCGAGCACGCATTCCTTCCATTCGGGCAGGCTCCCCGGCACGTTCCAGCTTGGCTCGACCTTCCCCAGCTTCTGCCACGAGCCATGGCTTTCCAGATTGGTTTCGTCCATCATATAAATGCCGTTTTGGTCGCACATGCCATACCAGGCTGATTGGTTCGGATAGTGGCAGGTGCGCACCGCGTTGATATGGCTGCGACGGAAAACCGCCATTGCCGCTTCCATGTCTGCTGTGCCGATAGCGCGGCCCCGCTCCGGGTTCCATTCGTGGCGGTTCACGCCGTTCAGCATGAGCCGTTCGCCGTTCAGGCGCATGATCCCGCCGCGCAGCTCGAAACGCCGGAATCCCGTTTGATATGGTACCACTTCCGTGATCATGCCATCCGCGGTGCACAGACGCAGCGTCACCTGATACAGCTCGGGTGACCCATAACACCACGGCAGGACATGCGAAAACCGCAGCGTCTGGCTGAACTGGTACGCGCCGTCCTGCCGCAGTGTCAGCCCGCCGTCGAATAGGACGCCCTGCTCGGGGTGGGCAATTTTGCAGTGCACCGACGCGCCTTCGGCGTCGCCTTCCAGCCGCAGGCGAACGGTCAGCGAGCCGGACCGGTTGTCCTCGGCAAGCACGGTTTGCAGCCATAAATCCTCTAAATGCAGCGCGGGCTTGGCATACAGGTACACCGAGCGGAAAATCCCGCTGAACCGGAAAAAGTCCTGATCCTCAATCCAGGAGGCACTGCTGCGCTTGTGCACCTCGACGCAAAGCCGGTTGCCCGTTTCCTTCAGGTATGGGGTCAGGTCAAAGTCGGACGGGGTAAAGCTATCCTCCGCGTAGCCGACAAAATGCCCGTTGAGCCAGACGAAAAACACCTGCTCCACCCCCTGGAAGCTGATACAGACCGTTTTCCCGCACAGCCCGGGTTCCAGGTCGAAGGTGCGGGCATAGCTGCCGACCGGCGCGTCGTCCCAGTCGATTTCGGGCGGGCGCAGTTCAGCGTGGCCGTCCCACGGATAGAGCGTGTTGATATACTGGATTTGCCCGTGCCCTTGCAGCTCGATATGCCCCGGCACCTGTATCGTGCCGAATGCGGAATCATCCGCGTTTTCACGCCAGAAATCGGCGGGGCGGGAAGCGGGGTTCTGGCTCCAGCAGAAACGCCACAGCCCGTCCAGGCTTTGCCGCAGGGAGGATACGCCGCGCGCGGCTTCCTCCGCCGAGGCATAGCACACATGGTCGGAATGTGCATCCAGCCGGTTTACCTGAAACACAGTGGGGTCGGTCAGCCATTGAAGTTCAGCCTGCATAACGAAAACTCCTTAATCAGTTATTCTTTGACAGCCCCTGCCGCGACACCTGACAGGATATATCTTTGGAAGAAAATATAAATCAGGATGGTCGGCAGCATGACAATGATAATGCCCGCCGCGAGCGTCTGCCACGAGCCTTGCTGGGCGTTGGCAAAGTCCATCAGGAAGGTGGTCAGGGTGCGCAGCTTATTTTTCGGCATATACAAATCGGGGATGTACATATCATTGATGATTGTGATGGATTTGATGATTGCGACGGTCGCCGTAGCGGGAAAATAATTTTTGTGAACAGCTGGAAATCGTTGCAACCATCCAGCAGCGCGCTTTCGTCGAGTGATACCGGCAGCGTACGCTGAAGTTGATTTCATGAGGGTTCCGCATCATTTATCCTCCTTTAATATAATACCATGGATGATCTTGTTTTGCACGATATACACCCAAATAATCATGATCATCAGCGCGACCGCCATCGTAGCCGCAAGGCCGAAGCTTGAGAAGGTAAAGGCAGTCTTGATGGTGTACAGCGTAAAGGTGCTGGAAGCGTAGCCGGGTCCGCCCGCCGGGGCTGATGTTCGCTTTCAACAAGTCATCATATTTTTCATAAAAAACCGGCTGCGTCTGAGAGTTTTCCAGAAGCAGCCGGTTGTTCTTTTATTCCAGGTCGTGCAAGGCAACCTGCTCGGCGCATTTTTCCGCTGACGCAAATTTGAAATAATGCAGTGAAATTCCGTAGGTGCGCACAACGTCCATGATCTTATTGTAGAATTTATGGCTGAGCGAGTTGGTTTGCAGCCAAATCATATCCGCATGGCGGATCAGGTCGGCGTTTGGCAGCATATTGCGGTCAATAAACCGGATATCGCCCTTGAGCATGGGCTTGATGGCGCGCGCCCAGGAGTCGTGCCCGCCGAAAACCACCGTGCGTCGCTGCACGGTATACGGGTATTCAATCCCGGCATCCGGCGTAACTTCAATTTCGTTTTGCTGGTAAAAGACGATTTCCCGCAGCTCCGCCAGCTCACGGCGGTCCAGCTGGGTCTGTTCGGTGAGGGCGGTGTATTTTTCTTTTTCGTCCTCGGTCTCGCGGGCGGCGCTGTGCAGGGCGCGCTTGAGCTTGCCGTTTTCCTGCTTGAGCCGGTTGTTTTCCTGGCGGAGCGCCGCAAGCGCCTCATGCAGCTGCTCGACAGTGTCCTGCGGCTCCTCTGGCTTTTCTGGCTCCGGTTCCTCGGGGTAGCCGTTGACATAAATTTCGGAGCGCCGCCGCGCTTCGCCCATCAGCAGCATGCTGTTCAGCAGCGGGAGCGCCTTATACCCCGTAATGCCGAAGCACGCCAGCTCCCCCAGTGCGCCGTCATAACGGTGGCTGTCCCGGGGCATCAGCCCGCCGGTCAGGTCGTACACAATCTGCGCAAGGTTGGTGCGTTTGCCGTCCTCGGGGGCGTCCTGTTTGTCGAAATAATCCAGCCGGTACCAATCCATTTGGTCGGGCATCCGTCCGCGCCTTGGCCCGCGGCGGAGCTCTCCTTCGGCGTTCGGGTTCCAGATCACGTCTTCGTCGGGGCGGTAGCTGCCGTTCGCCCAGGGCAGGCAGCGGCCAACGTTTTCCATCAGGTTGCTGTTTGCGAAATAAAGCCACGGCAGGTCGCTGCCCTGGTCGAGCAGATACAGCGCTGCAAAGCACAGCTCATAAGGATCGTCAATCGAAAAGCTGCCCAGGATGGAGGCGATTTCGTCCCCGTATTGTTCCTTCAAATAGGACGGGTGGCTGGCAGTATTCGACACGCTGTCAAAAATAAAGTCGCTGATTTCATCGCACAGGTTGTCCGATTGGGTGTCCAGGCGTACCATTTCATCCCCGAGGGAGAAAATATCGCTGGGAACGGAACGCGGAGGGGGGACGCTGTTTCGGTGGAAGGAACCTTTCGACATCAGCTCGGGCAGCATGGAGGGGAGATCGAGCGGGATATGCTCTTTTTTCAGGACAGCGGGCGCTGTTTTACTGCGTTCAAACGCGGTTTTCTGCTCTTGTATAAATTGGCTGGCGCGGCTGCAAAAACGCTCGCAGCTTCTTGACAGCTTATGCTCCCGCGCGGCATAAATCGCGCGGCAGCGGTAGTAGCAGCCGACCCATTCCCAGAATTTTTTTTCGTAGTGGTGTACGGCCGCCCGCTTGGCTTTCTCCGGAATCATCGAAAGAAGCATTTCAAACCGTTTGCGGGAGGGGACATCCTGGCGGTGGGTCCCGGCGGTGGTGAAACGGTCGGCAAATACACGGAAGGAACCGTTTTGTTTGCCTTTTTTCCGCTTTTGGTCGGTGGCCGTGCAGTCCGCATTGCGTTGTTGGATGACCGCAAGCACGCTGAACAGCAGCTCTGTGCCATGGCATGGATCCCAGAGGTCGGGCGTCCTGACCAGGTCGAGTGTTTCCTCATCGTCCGGCAGCATTGCTGCGGCTTCTTCTATCCGTCCGGCGGCTTTGATTTGATCGAGAATCCAGATTGCCGCGCCTGTTGAGAAGTACAGCCGTTTTTCCTGGATTTCTATCGAGGTAATCGGGGTAGAGTTGGCAATTGCCCAATCCTGTTCCAGATAAAACACATTGGGGATATCCGGGCAAATGGCCGATATTTTTTCCCGCAGTGTGCCGCAGGATGCGATGGTTGCCGCGACGCGGCGTTTCACGCGCGGCTTATCAAAATCGAGCAGCTCATAAAATGCTTCGTTGTTGTGCCGGACAGTTTTCATTTTTTTGGAAATTTTAGAATAATTCTCGTTGACCATGGATTTGAGCACCTGTGGCTGGCTGTAGTCAGCGTCGGGCACCCTTATGCCGGATTCATTCAGATATTCCATCCATTTATTCATGCTGGCATCCTTTCATTTCATTGTCTTATTCGGAAATTCTGCCTGTAAAAGGGCAAATCTTTCTTTTCTATTATA
>CAJUJQ010000197.1 GCA_910586575.1 uncultured Clostridia bacterium
CAGCCATGCGGAAATCCAGCCCAAGAACGAGTTTGATTTTTGGCCGGATGGAGCAGTAGCTGCTGACGGTCTTTTCCAACTCCGCAATCTCGGTGTCCATGCGGTGCTCCTTTTTGGCTCTTCGCGCTGGGGAAAATGACACGCGCCTGTGACCCGGCATCACGTGAAAGATGCACGTATTGGGCGGATCCCTCCAAAACAGCCGCAATCGGAATAGATGAAACCAAACAGGGACGTGCTGGAAAAGATTGCCTGCGAGATTGGGAACGGGCAGCGCAGTCAGCAAATCAAAATGTCACCAGATCGGGGGCAATCCTGTTTCTGGTGACATTATCTATCGTTATCGGCCGCGGATATCACGGCTGTCCATCCGGCGTTCCACCGCCGCGCGGCGCTCGTCCCGCTGTGACCATTCATCCGGGTCAAGCGGCAGATACCAATTCAGGCGGTACGGGCTGTCCGGGCGGCGCCACAGCCCCTCATAAATTGACCGGCGGATGTGGATATTCGCCAACGCCTGCTGCGGGTAGCTGCGCAGCTGCCACTGGGCGTAGCCCTCCAGGAAGCTTTCGCACAGCTCCTCCCATGAGCGGAACGTTTTTTGGAGGATGCTTCCGACCTCGCAGGAACGGGCAACCATTTCCTCCCGGCAACACCAGCCCGCAATATAGCTCATCCCCAGCAGCTGTACCGAGCGGCAGAGCTGCCATGCGCGGTCGGCCTGCGTCCGGCACTTTTGGAAGCCCGGGCCGGTACTCATATACGCGACCGTGTCCAGCAGCTCGTCCTGGGTTTTGATATCCCAGCTGTCGAGCAGGGTTTCCTTGGTCAGCCTGCGGCTGGTATCGTCCCTGGGCCGTCCACCAAAATGCAGGGGGCCGTTTTCCAGTGCTTTGTCCCAGGCCATCCGCCCGCCAGCCTCGGCAACCTGCGCGAAAAACTGCCCCCAGATGGCGTAGGTACCGACCAGCCAAAGCTCCAAGTCATTCCGGGGCAGGGAGGCTTCGTGCTCAGCCTGTTCCTCGCGCTCCCATTTATCCACCCGGCGTGTCCCGTAACAAATCATTGCAAAGACGCCAATCACCAGGCAAACGGTAAAATACGCGCCCTTGAACGCGGTTTCCGACATTGCGGTCAGGGAATTGCCTTCCATGTCGATGTAAAAATCGGTGCGCGTCAGCGGCGGGCTGAGCTGTGGCAGCGCGCCCCGCGCCTGTTCGCTGATTTCCAGTGGCTTCCACGTCCCAACGGGATAACGGTAGACATAAACGCCCTCGCTTTTCCACGACAGGATTTCACCATTGTTGTAATTGTAGCGGAGCAGGGCACGTTCCCCATTTTCCAAGGTCATAATGAAGTAATTCTCATCATCCAGCCAGATGTTTTCCGGCTTGGAATCCTTCTTATGGTCCTCCAGCACGGTGAATTTTTCCAGCGTCCCCATCTCTGCCAGGGAATGGGCAACCGGCGTATCCCCCGCCGCTTTGCTGCCGACGCCGCCCGCCCCCAGGTCAAGCGCCTGCACATAGAGGTTCCAGAAGAAGCCCGAAAACAGCATTACCAGCACGGCGGCCGTAATGCCGCCGACCATGATGAGCCGCTGTCCCTCCTGATAATTCCTCCAAAGCTTTTTCAGCATAGCTTTCCCCCCTCAACGAAAAAACGGGCTGCCCGTTTTGGGGCAGCCCGGAAATCTTTTTTACAGAACCTTTTCTTCCTCGCGGACGTCCTTCATGGACAAATTGATCCGGCCCTTGTCGTCAATTTCCATGACCTTGACCCAAACCATGTCTCCTACGTTCACCGCGTCCTCAACCTTCTCAATTCGGCGGTTCGCCATCTTGGAAATGTGCACCATGCCGTCCTTGGAGGAGGTCAGGTTGACAAACGCGCCGAAGTTCATCAGGCGGACAACCTTGCCGTAGTAAATTTCGCCGACTTCGGGCACCTTTACAATCGCTTCAATCATCTTCTTGGCGGCCTCTGCTTCGGACGCGTGTACCGCCGCAATCGTGATGACGCCGTCGTCGTTGATATCGACCTTCGCGCCCGATTCGGCAACGATGTTCTGGATCACGCTGCCGCCCTTACCGATAACCTCCCGGATTTTGTCCGGGTCGATCTGCATGGTTGTCATCTTGGGCGCCCACTCTGAAACATCGCCGCGCGGCGCGTCGATCGCCTTGAGCATGATTTCATCCAGGATGCCCAGGCGTGCAACACGGCACTTGCGGAAGGCTTCCTTGATAATGTTCGGGGTCAGGCCGTCTACCTTGATATCGACCTGAATCGCGGTAATGCCCTTCTTGGTGCCCGCTACCTTAAAGTCCATATCACCGTAGAAGTCCTCGACGCCCTGAATGTCGGTGAAGGTGGTTTCCTGCCCGCCGTCCGTAATCAGGCCGCAGGAGATGCCCGCAACCGGCGCTTTAATCGGAACGCCCGCGTCCATCAGCGCCAGCGTGGAGCCGCAGACAGAGCCTTGGGAGGTCGAGCCGTTGGAGGAAATGACCTCGCTGACCAGGCGCAGCGCATACGGGAACTCCTCCGCTGACGGGATGACCGGCAGCAGCGCGCGCTCCGCAAGCGCGCCGTGGCCGATTTCGCGGCGGCCGGGGCTGCGGCTCGGGCGGGTTTCGCCGACCGAGAAGGACGGGAAATTATAATGATGGATATAACGCTTTTCCGTTTCGTCGAAAATCGTATCAAGCTCCTGCGCGTCGCCGAGTGTGCCGAGCGTGCACAGGGTCAGAACCTGGGTCTGCCCGCGGGTGAACATGCCGGAACCATGCACGCGCGGCAGGATGCCAACCTCAGCAGCCAACGGGCGGACCTCCTCCATGCCGCGGCCGTCAACGCGCTTGCCGTTCGCCAGCCAGCGGCGGACAATCTTCTTTTCGAGCTTGTCCACAGCCTCAGGCAGGTTCGCAAGGTGCTCTTCCTTATATTCGTCGTCCAGGCCCGCCTCGAATTCGTCCACAATCGCGCGGACGCCCGCGTCACGGACGGTCTTGTCGTCCGTGTCCATGGCTTGCTCGAAGCGGTCGTTGCAGGCGGCTTCCAGCTTGTCAAAGAGGTCATGGTCAATGTCGTGGTGCTCGTACTCGAACTTGGGCTTGCCAATCTCTGCCTTAATGCCTGCGATGAACGCGACAATTTCCTTGATGGCCTCGTGCCCCTTCATCAGCGCGTCGAACATCTGCTCCTCGGGGACTTCCTTCGCGCCGGCCTCGATCATGACAATCTTTTCGGCGGTCGCGCAGAGGGTAACGCTCATCTCGCTCTTTGCGCGCTGCGCGGCGGTCGGGTTGATCACGGTCTCGCCGTCAACGATGCCGACCTCACAGCCGCCGACCACGTAGTCAAACGGGATGTCCGAAATCGAAACCGCGATGGACGCGCCCAACAGGGAAGCGACCTCAGGGGTATTATCGGAATCGTTTTCCAGCACGGTGCAGACGATGGAAACATCGTTGCGCAGATCCTTGGGGAACAGCGGGCGCATCGGACGGTCAATCTGGCGGGAAGCCAGGATGGCACGCTCGGACGGACGGCCCTCACGGCGCATGAAGGAGCCGGGAATGCGGCCGACCGCATACAGGCGCTCCTCGAAATCGACCGAAAGCGGGAAGAAATCGATGCCGTCGCGCGGCTTGGGGGACGCGGTCGCGGTGACCAGCACGGCGGTCTCGCCGTAGCGCACCAGGCACGAGCCGTTGGCGAGCTGCGCCATTTTGCCGGTCTCGACGACCAGCGGGCGGCCTGCGTAGGTGGTTTCAAAAACACGGTGATCCTTAAACTGGAAATGGTTAATGTTGCTCATAAGCTGCCTCCTTATAAAAATAGGTTATGGGGGGGGGGGACGTTCCGGCAGCCTTTAGCGTTTGAAGCGCGGCCCCTCAGGATTAGGGCGGGGCGGCCCTTCAAAGGCTAAAAAGCTGGTCCCGGAGCGTCGGACAGGGCGTGTGGTGTTCTGCCTGTACCGCACGCATGGTGAAAAGGGGAGCAAAAGCCCCCCTTTTTTCACGGTTTTACTTACGGATGCCGAGCTTCTTGATCAGCTCTCTGTAACGGTTGACATCCTTCTTCATCAGATAGTTCAGCATCGAACGGCGCTGGCCGACCATCTTGAGCAGGCCGCGGCGGGAATGGTTGTCCTTCGGGTGCTGCTTCAGATGCTCGGTAAGTTCTGCGATACGCGCGGTCAGGATGGCAACCTGAACCTCCGGGGAACCGGTGTCGGTTTCGTGGGTGCGGTTGGCCTCGATAACGGCGGTTTTGACTTCCTTACGGATCATGGTACTTTCACCTCATTAAAATATTGATACCCCCCAATGCTGCGTTCCCGGCTGGTGAAGCGGCGCGCTGGACGCGCCCTGTACCCGGCGGACGAAGCATGGGTTCCCTTTGATACCACTCAAAGGCAGATATCATCATATCACACTGAAAACGGTTTGTAAAGCCCTTTTTTGAAATTCCGGCAGTTTTAAGAAGCTGTTTTTTTTAGAAACTGCCGATTTTGACGGCTTTACCCCTTCCGCCCGCCCCTGGAAGAGCCGGTACCGCAGGCAAAATGAGGGATTGACTTTTCACATCCCCCGCGATATATACTCGTGTGCGTTAAAGTTTGCCGTTCGGTTCGCCTGCGCGGCGGGCG
>CAJUJQ010000198.1 GCA_910586575.1 uncultured Clostridia bacterium
GCCCTGCGAAAATCCCGCTCCAAGCCAAAGTCCGCTTTCTGACTGGATGGAGCACGAGGGACCTCAGCCAAATCGGCTGAGGTCCTTTCATATGCATGCACTGCGTCCAAACCCCGGACAACGCGATTGTGCAAACCATATAAAAACACGCCCGGTTTTTTTGTGATCGAAAATGATTAAATCTGCTCGAATCTAATTATTCATTTTGGATAAGGCTGTATGAAAAATCCATCGCACTCAACAGCGCAGAGCTGGAACGAGCTGCCGCGTTGGCGAAGGAAAATCACGCAGTGCTTGCCGAAGCAATGACCATTTACCACATGCCGCTTTACCGGGAGCTGCGGCAGCGGGTGGACTCCGGCGCCTGGGGGCGGGTCAACCTTATTCAGCTGAATTTTGGCAGCTTCAAGGCATATGACATGAAAAACCGTTTCTTTAACCCGAACCTCGCGGGCGGCGCGATGCCGGATATCGGCGTGTATGCATTTTCGCCGGCGCGGCTGTTCCTGGAATCGTCCCCTGACCAGGTCAATTCCTTTGTGCGCCGCGCGCCGACCGGCGTGGATGAAAGCGCCGCAATCTCGATGATGAACCGGGAAGGGCAGTTGGTCACGGCAATGCTTTCCCTGCACTCCAAACAGCCCAAACGCGCGGTGATTTTGTTTGAAAAGGGCTATGCCGAGATTCTGGAATACCCCCGCGCCGAGCAGGCTGTCTTTGTGGACGCGGAGACCGGCGCGGTGGAAACCATCCGCGCGGGGCGGACGGCGGACGCGCTCCGCTATGAATGGGAGGACATGGAGGCGGCTGTAACCGCGGGCGGTGATATGGTGTTTCCCTATACGATGGATGTCATGAGGCTGATGACCGGCCTGCGCCGGGATTGGGGCGTTGTCTATCCGGAAGAAGAACCGAAATTGTTTGCTTCTGATTGTTTTTGATGGTATGATGAACATATCAAACAAATCTCATGAGCGGGAAAGGACAGGGGACAAATGGCGTTATTGGCGGAACAGCGGATGGACAGGATTCTGGAGGAGCTTTCCCGGCGGGAAGCTGTCAGCGTGGCTCAGCTCTGCCAAATCATCGGCGTATCGGAAGCCACCATCCGCCGTGACCTGACCGCGCTGTCACAGCGCGGCAAGCTGGCCAAGGTACACGGCGGCGCGCTCCCGGTGCGGGAAACCTTCCGCGCGGAGGAACCGGACATGGAGACCAAGCGCCAGCTGCACACGCCCGAGAAACGGCGGATTGCGCAGTATGCCGCCGGGCTGATTCAAAACAACGATGTTGTTTTCCTTGGGACAAACGGCATCGCGCCGGGGCAGGGCTTCACCACGCCCGACCCGGAGGAAGCGATGGTAAAGGCGCTTGCCGCCGCCCGTTCGCGGGAAGCCTGGGCGCTGGCGGATTCCAGTAAATTTGATACTGTGACGGCAGCAACGGCATTCCCCCTGGAGAAAGCGGGGATTATCACCGAGCGCCTGCCTGATCAGCGTTATTTAGACTATACAGTGGTCAAGGAGGTTTAAGGAATGGTTTATACGGTTACATTTAACCCAGCGCTCGACTATGTCGTCCGGGTAGACGATTTCCAGCCCGGCGAAACCAACCGGACAGCCAGTGATGAGCTACAGTTCGGCGGGAAAGGCATCAATGTCTCCACAGTGCTGCGCGGCCTGGGTGTGGAAAACGTGGCGCTCGGGTTTCTGGCAGGGTTCACGGGGCGCGGGCTGGCGCACGGCCTGCGGGACAGCGGCATCCGCACCGACTTTATCTGGCTGCCGGAGGGGCTGACCCGGATTAACGTCAAAATCAAGGCGGGGCAGGAAACCGAAATCAACGGCAAGGGACCGGACATCCCGTCCTCCGCGCTGGAACAGCTGTTTGCCAAGCTTGACCAGTTGCGGGAAGGCGATGTGCTGGTTCTGGCGGGGTCCATCCCCTGCTCGCTCCCCGACGATATCTATCAGAGCATCCTCAAGCGGCTTGAGGGGCGCGGCATCCTCACTGTGGTGGACGCGGCACGGGAGCTGCTGTGCGCGGTGCTGCCCTATCATCCCTTCCTCATCAAGCCCAATAACCACGAGCTGGGCGAGATTTTCGGGAAGGTGCTCGAAAGCGACGCCGAAATTGAGGGCTGCGCCCGTCAGCTGCAACAGCGCGGGGCGCGCAATGTCCTGGTTTCCATGGCGGGGAACGGTTCGCTGCTGCTGGACGAAACCGGGGTGTGCCACCGTCTGGGCGTTCCCAAGGGAACCGTCCGCAACTCAGTCGGCGCGGGCGATTCCATGGTTGCCGGTTTCCTGGCGGGCTGGCTGAAGGAGCGCGATTATACCATCGCCCACCGCATGGGGGCTGCCGCCGGTTCCGCCACCGCTTTCTCTGATGGGCTGGCAACGGCGGCACAGGTTCAGTCGCTTATGGATGCGTTCTAAAATACCGCATCACGAACAGGAATCACAAACCGGGTGCTGCACCACCATATATGCGGCGCCCCTTTTTTGTATGCAATTTTGCCTTTTATGTTCTGAAAAAACAAAAACCACCTTGCGCTCTGTCATAAAGAAGCTTATAATAATTGGCATAAGAAAGGAGCTGCTGAAGCATGAGCAAGTATCACCGTATTTTTGTCATTGTGATTGATTCACTGGGGATTGGCGCTATGCCGGACGCGGAGCGCTTCGGCGACGCGGGAACCAACACGCTGGGGCATATTTCGGAATCGGTGGAACGTTTCCACATCCCGCATCTGCAAAGCCTGGGGCTGGCGAACCTAACGCCGCTGCGGCAGGTCCCGGCGCTGGACACGCCCAAGGGTTACCACGCTGTGCTCCGCGAAAAAAGCAACGCAAAGGACACCATGACCGGCCACTGGGAAATGATGGGCTTGGAGACGACCACGCCGTTCCAGACCTTCACCGAAACCGGCTTCCCGCCCGAGCTGATTGCCGAGCTGGAACGGCGCACGGGCCACAAGGTGATCGGCAACAAGAGCGCCAGCGGCACCGTGATTTTAGACGAGCTGGCAGAGGAGGAAATCGCGACCGGACATATGATTGTGTACACCTCCGCCGATTCGGTTTTGCAGATTTGCGGCAATGAGGAAACCTTCGGGCTGGACGAGCTTTACCGCTGCTGCGAAATCGCGCGCGAGCTGACCCTGCGGGATGAATGGAAGGTCGGCAGGGTGATTGCGCGCCCCTATCTGGGGCGGCACAAGGGCGAGTTCGAGCGCACCAGCAACCGGCACGATTACGCGCTGAAGCCCTCCGGCACAACCGCGCTGGACGCGCTCAAGGCCGCCGGGCTGGACGTGGTTTCCATTGGCAAAATCCGCGATATTTTCGACGGGGAAGGGATTACGCAGGCGCAGAAATCCAGGTCGTCTGTCCACGGCATGGAACAGACGATTGAAACCGCAAAGGGCGATTTTCACGGCCTGTGCTTTGTCAATCTGGTCGATTTTGACGCAAAGTGGGGGCACCGCCGCAACCCGCAGGGCTACGCCGAAGAGCTGGAACGCTTCGACGAAAAGCTGGGGGTTTTGCTGGACACGCTCCGCAGGGATGATTTGCTCATTATCACCGCTGACCACGGCACTGACCCGACCCACACCGGCACCGACCACACCCGCGAAAAGGTACCTTTCCTCGCGTGGTCGCCCTCAATGGCGGGAAACGGCAGGCTGCCCGAACAGGAAACCTTTGCGATAATCGGCGCAACCGTGTGCGATAATTTCGGCGTGGCAATGCCTGCGGGTACAATTGGCTGCTCGCTGCTGGGACAGCTGTCCTGAGACGATGCGCGCAGCGATTCAAAACCGCCGTTTGGTGCGCGTAACGGCCCCGCCCCCTACAAAATGATAGCCTTTTTTACGGCAAATGTTCAATGAATGTTGGAAAGGAACGCTTTATGATGGAAGTCAAAGAAATTATGCGGCATATCGACCATACACTGCTCAAGCCGGTTTCGACCTGGGAGGGCATTCAGGCGCTTTGTGAGGAAGCCATCGAATTTGGCGCGGCGTCGGTCTGCGTCCCGCCGTGCTATATCCGGCGCATCCATGACACCTACGGGAACCGTCTGAAAATCTGCACGGTTGTCGGGTTCCCGCTCGGCTACAGCACGACCGAGGCCAAGCTTGCCGAAACCCGGCAGGCGCTTGCGGACGGTGTGGACGAGGTCGATATGGTCATCAACATCGCCGAGGTGAAAAACGGTCATTTTGCATTTGTCACCGATGAAATCCGCGCGCTGCGGCAGGCGGTGGGCAGCAAGGTTCTGAAGGTGATTATTGAAACCTGTTACCTGACCGAGGACGAGAAAATCGCCATGTGCAAGGCGGTCACCGACGCGAAGGCCGACTATATTAAAACCTCAACCGGTTTTGGCACGGCGGGGGCAACCCTGGAGGACGTACGGCTGTTCCAGCAGCATATCGGAGAGAACGTCAAAATTAAGGCTGCTGGCGGCGTGCGCACCCGCGCGGATTTGGAGGCCTTTCTGGAAGCGGGCTGCGACCGGATTGGCACCAGCTCGGCAGTTGCCCTGCTGAAAGGCGAAGCGGCGGGAAACTGTACTCGCGAATGAAAAGATTTGCCGTATTCACCCACCCTGCCCGCCATCCGTTTG
>CAJUJQ010000199.1 GCA_910586575.1 uncultured Clostridia bacterium
AAATACCATCCGTCACCTCGTCCCGATCATGCCGTATAGCCAGCACCTGGAAGTCTTTCGGATTCGTTGCCTTGATTGCGTCTATGAAATTCGGCGTGGCATTCGGGTCATGCTGCACCAGAAATCCATTAGGATCATATACCGAGTTCGCACCCGGCAGCTGTTCATCATAGAATTTCAGCGCAAGCGAGTTGACCTTGGAATTTATGCCCAGTACATGGGTCTTATCCTTTTTGAATCGGCCCTTTCCCTGGAGACCTGTAGAATTCTGACCGGAAACGGCTTGACTTCCAGACGGCGCAGATGGTATAATAGCAATAGTTGCAGAACCGTTTCCAGCGGTTCCAGGCGCGCCCTGCCCCGTCACGGCAGGCGCGTCTTTTTTTATGTTATTGCCCGGCATCTGCCTCCACCACCTTCCGAATCTTGGAGACCCAAGACCGGACAGTGGACGGCTTTACGCCATACATAGCCGCGATCTCAGTTGCCGTGTGATTCCGATACAGCTCCAAAAGCTCGTCATCGCTTATAGGCTTCTTTGCCGGCCTCCCAGGTTGCTTACGAAATACCAGTCCAGCCATCATGTCGCACTCCTTTCTGTTTAATATCGTCATTATACATCATTTTAGAGCGTTTGTCAACGATTATTTTCTCCTGATAAATGAGGATATTTTGGTTCGCACATGTGTAACCGCCGTATTTGGCAATCACCACAACTAAAAACAGGAGCCTCATGGCCGGACATAATAGATTTGGCTACCCCAATATAAGCGCCCCGCCCCATGTCTCTATATCATCTTTTTTTCGCCTGATAAATGAGGATATTTCCATCGTCACAAATGTGGAACGCTGTAAAACGCTGTTTTCGGGACATGGGACACCGGGAGGGAGCCGTAGCGTCCCATTTTCGGCGTATAAGAGCAATTCTAAATGCTATATAAAACGCTGTTTTAGGGACATGATTTTTACTATGTCCCATATAGAGCGTTTTGGAACTCCGCCGAAAAATATATGTAAAATGCTTATAATAGCGTTTATTAGTGTTATTCGGGACATAATCAGCAAAAAAGTATAAACAATCGATTCCACCCCCATGTTAAGCCTGTATTTTCTAATTTTTGTATAGATAAAACGTTGTAAATCGCTGTTATTGGGACATAGAAATTCAGATGAAGTTCAAGACTGTTTTACATAGTTTACACACCGCACCATCACACAAAAACTGTGTAAAAAGCGCTGTTTTGGGCTGATGTGTGTAGGCAGTGGCGTTCGGGCGGCTGACGCCGCCCGAGACGCATTGTAGCCAATCCAAACAGGCGGCGCCCGCCGGGGGCGGGCGCCTTGGCTAAGGACGGTGCGATGGCGAGCACGGCCAGGAGAACGCTCGTCCCGGCGTCCTGCGGCCCCTCTGAGGACCGGCCGTGCCTTCGCCTATGTTGGGTACCACCTGGACACTACGCGGCTCCTGCGACCACCCAGGGGCCTCTACGGGCGTCCTGGAAAGAGAAACACGGGCCGTCCCCCGGAAAGGAGAGCGACCCGTGTTCCGTACTGTCCAGCACGAGCGGCGGACAGGTAAATTTTGCGTTGCCTTGCGGCGTCAATTTCAAATCAGCCCATAGTGTCTCAGCGCGGCCTCGATGGCGGCTTCTTTCTCGGGCGGGCATTGCGGGACCTTCGCTCCCTCGGTCTTCGGCTTGTTATAACTCTCGCCGACCGGTAGCCCGTGCTTGCGCTTGACCTGGGAGATATATAGACTGGACACCTTCAGACCGTGGTTCTCCATAACCCACGCCTTGATTTCCGGGTATGTCGGATTGTGCGGAATCTTCGTGTCTGGAGACGGCTCATAGTCCAGGTAGACATGTCGACTTGCCCGTTCCAATTCCCTACCTAAGCAGACAACCGTCTCCACATGCCGCGTCCGCGGGAACAAATCAAACACCCGCGCCCGTTCAATTTGGTAGCCAAGCCCGGCGAAGTGTTTCACGTCCCTTGCGAGGGTCGCGGGGTCGCAGGAAACATAAATGATTTTATCCGGAGCCATCTGCGCAGCCGCCTCAATCGTCTCCTCATCAAGCCCTTTCCGCGGCGGATCGGCAACAATCACGTCGGGGTGCTTCCCCATCCGGGCGAACCGCATAGCGGCCTGTGCCGCATCGGCGCAATAGAAATCGACATTTTCCACGCCATTGCGCGCAGCATTTTCTCGGGCATTCGTAACGGCTTCCGGCACGATTTCCACGCCGACGGCGCGGCTTGCCTTTCGCGCGAGCGCCAACGTAATCGTCCCGGCGCCGCAGCAGAGGTCCAGCACCGATTCGGCGCCGGTCAGCCCGGCAAAATCGAGCACGCAGGCATACAGCTGCTCGGCCTGCGCGTGGTTCACCTGATAAAAGGCATGCGGCGACAAACGGAATACGTTGCCGCACAGCCGGTCCTCAAGCTCCGGTTCGCCCCAAAGGGTGAGCGTTTTCTCTCCCAAAATCACATTGTCGGTGTGTTTATTGACATTCAGCACCACGCCGGTCAAGGACGGGCAGGCTTCGCGCACACGGCGCAAAAGCTCCTCCTGCGCGGGTAGCCTGGAGCGGGCGGCGACGATACACAAGTGTGCTTCCCCGCTGGCGGCGCCGGTGCGCACGTAGATATGCCGTACCACCCCTTTTTTCGACGTCTCCTCATAGGGGGCGACCCCACAGTCAGCCATCCAGCCGCGCACGACCCCCGCGAGCAGGTCGGCGGTTTCCGACTGAATCAGGCACTGTTCCGCCGGGATAATATCATGGCTCCTGATGCGGTAGAACCCGGTGACAACTGTACCATCCGCGCCCAGCCCAACCGGATACTGTGCCTTGTTCCGGTAATGGGTGATCTCGGGCGCGCCGGTAATGGGCAAATCCTCGACCGCTACGCCGCCAATCCTGCGTAGCGCGTCGGCAACCTTTTGCTGCTTGGCGCGCAGCTCCTCCTCGTAAGTGATGTGCTGCCAGCAGCAGCCGCCACATTTCCCGGCCAGCGGGCAGGCGGGCGTAATCCGGTGCTTGGAGGGGACGACAATGCGCTCAGCACGGCCATAGGCCATACGGCTTGCCACGCGGGTAATCCGAATATCGCACTGGTCCCCCGCCGCCGTTCCGGGGACAAACACAACCATATCCTGAATGCGGGCCATACCCATGCCCTCGGTGCTGTAGCTGGTAATCGCGGCGCGGTAAATTTTATTCTTTTCCACCATAAATATCCCTCAAAAACGATTCACTCAGTTCGTTGGAAATGTCAGCATAGGCAACCGGGAAGAACTGCGCCCCGGAGGTATACGGCGCAATATCATATTCCTGATAGACGATGGTCAGTGCCTCCCGGTCAATAAAGAAGTGGTTCTCGTCAAAGGTGCTTTTCAGGGTGTCCTCCCAGTTATCATAAAGGGCGGGAGCGTTTTCGGGCAGGCTGTTCCGAATATAGGCGGCAACGTGCTCCAAAAGAACGTCTTGATAGCTGCCGTCGCGGAACAGCTCGGAGAGCTTGACGAGCGAGCCGTCAGACTTGCGGAAATTATCGCAGGAGACGGCGTGGGAGCCGTGCGCGCCGCCGGTGTAGGTTTCCAAATCACGGCGGATGGACAGGAACGCCTTACCGTCATAAACGATTTCGTTGGTTTCGGTGACCGTAAACGGCAGAAAATCGCCGCCGTAATCAGCTGCCGCCTTTTTATTTTCCCGGGCGAAATCCACCAGGCCATCGGTCCACCACTCCTGCTCCTGCCGGTAGAGGTCGTCATAATAGCGCTCGATTGCCTTTTTGGCAGCGCTCTCGACCAGACCCGTCACATCCGGCCGGGTAACATAAGTGCTCACCAGCGGAAGCCCATCGGTATCCTTAATAATGGTGGCTTCCTCCCTGGTGTCCCCGCCATCCACCACGGTTTCGGCGGGCGGTTCGGCAGGCTGCTGCTCCTCCTGCTTGGGCGCGGCGGGCAGGATTTCCGCGGCGGGGGCGGCAGGCGTCTCCTTCTGGTTCCCGCAGGCGCACAGCAGCATCAGCGCGGAACCCGTTATCAAAAAAGTGCGCAGCATACTCATGGCCGCTTGCTCCTTTCATCCCCCTGGCCGAGCTGTCATGACAGGCACGCGGAAGGGGTCCTTCTACTTAATCTCCAGTATATCACAGAATTCGGCATTTGGGAACGAGTATAATTGTGAACATTTTTGCAAAACCTGAAAACAAATTTCGAAACCGGTGAAAACCGGCTTATGCAAGGAGGAGAAAAACGGATGGAACGGAAAATCCCAGAGGTACCGACCGGCTTGATGAGCCGGATGGCGCACAGCACACGGGCAATGAACGGTTTTTTCTCATTGGGAGAGGAGCGGCAGGAAGCGCTGGTGGATTATATCCAGGGGGCGCAGAGCGGCGCAGAGGCCAAAAGCCGGATTGAAGAAGCGATGGAAGCGCTCGAGCACTCGCAAAGCCCATCCGGGCTGTGCTGACCGGAAAAGCGCGGCTTTTTTCGGCAGGGCGTTCACAAAAAAAGCGGTATAAACGAGTGCTCCATCCGGCCAAAAATCGAACTCGTTCTTGGGCTGGATTTCCGCATGGC
>CAJUJQ010000200.1 GCA_910586575.1 uncultured Clostridia bacterium
AACGGATGGCGGGCAGGGTGGGTGAATACAGCAAATCTTTTCATTCGCGAGTATATCATTTGCTCAGCGGTAAATTACCCCGCCGTCCTTTATTGGCGGGTGGGGCGGAATGCAGGAAAGAATACAGACGCATCAATCCCCGCCGCAGCGGGGATAATGCTTTTACGCGATTTTTTTCCGAAAAAATTGCGGGTGCAGGGCAGAACCTTGCCGCTGTCCGCGCAAGACATCGCCGCTTAGTGGGCGTGGTCCACCGTCAGGGTGCTGTGCATCTCCGCGCGGGAGACCGTGCAGCCGTTCGACAGCGCAATCAGGATGACATCGCCGCCGTCCCGGCCGTGCGCAATCTTCAGATAGCGATGGTCGCAGATTTGTGCCGTTGCCGGGTCGATCGGTATCCAGTGGCTCCCGTTCCAGACCTCGACCCAGACCGAAGCGCCCTGCCCGCTGATGCCCGTGACATAGCGCGCCATGATGTGATCCATCCGGCACAGCGAAAGGACAATGTGCGCCAGATCCTCGGGCGGGCCAATGTGGTCCTCCATCGCTTCCTCCGCCGTGCGGTGGGACGGCAGCCCCCGCCGGCAGGAGAATTCGTCCCGCAGCATCAGGCAGAAATGCCGCGTCCGGTCAGGCGCGTCCCCCACCGCCGAATGGTGCAGGTAACACGAACGGAGCAGCCCGCCCGCGCCCGTGCGGAATGTCTGACCATTGTAAAGCTCCATGCTGCCCTCCTCCGCCTGGTCCGGTTCGATGCGCGCCTTGCCGCTGACCGTGAACGCCAAGCGCGCGCTCGTCCCCTGGTGGATGCCCGTCAGAATCCGGTTGCCGAGCGGGTCCAGCTTTTCCAGCTTCGGCCCGCCCTCCGGGAACGCAAGATGCTGCCGCCTGAGCAGCTGCCGCCCTGTGTCCGACGGGACCCGCACCGCATAACCAAAATGGGATACAGGTGCAGCCAGTGAAGCCGTTATCGTATAAGAAAAGGTAACCGTCGGCATTTGCATTTCCCTCCTCACTGTCCAAGCAGTGACAATCATTTTTATCCATTCCTTAATTATATATGAATGTCCGCGAAAATACAATGCAATTTCGCAAAAAAGCGTTCATGCGCCAAAACGGGCCGCCCAGGCCCCGGCGCGCGACGTCCATTCCAGCCCCCGTGCGTCAAAAGAAAGTCTTAATTTGTTTTGAAAAATTACCATTTACACACTGCCGCTACCTGTGGTATAATAGCGGCAGACGGTTGCTGCGGCGTCCGCAGACCAATCTTTCAAAAAAGACGCAAAACACGTAAAAAAGCTTCATTTTCTGTTGAACTTATGATATAATGATGGCAGCATCTTTTGAATGGGCTGGGATGGGAACCTATGCTTTGAATGGGCTGTACGTAAATTGCGCCGTCGCGCCCCCGTTTCCGGGGGGCGGAACGCCCGGTTTCTTTACAGGCCGTTCCTAATAATACTGATAGGCTGTTATCATGGAAAAGGAGGTTTATCAACTATATGGCATTGGCAAAACAGGATGTCCAGCGTGTAAAGCTGGAGGGTTTTTTGCTCAATCGTGACACAGAGCGCTTTAACTGCCGCGTCATTACCGAAAACGGTACCCTGACCGGGGAACAGCTGCGCGTCGTTGCCAATATCGCAGCACGTTACAGCAGCGTCTGCGCGTTTACGACCCGTCTGACGGTCGAAATTGTAGGTGTCCCCTATGAGGATATCGAAGCCGTCAAGGCGGAACTGGCTGAGGCCGGCCTGGCTACCGGCGGCACCGGCGCACGCGTGCGCCCGGTCACTGCCTGCAAAGGTACGACCTGTGTGTTCGGGTTTTATGATACGCAGGCACTCGGCAAGAAAATCCATGACCGCTTTTATGTCGGCATGGGGAATGTGCGCCTGCCGCATAAATTCAAGATTGCGGTCGGCGGCTGCCCGAATAACTGCATCAAGCCGGACCTGAACGATTTCGGTATCGTCGGCCAGCACCCGCCGCTGTTCGACCCCGCGCTTTGCCGCGGCTGCAAGGTTTGCCAGATCGAGAAGAATTGCCGGATGTCCTGCTGCACCCTTAAGGACGGCAAGATGTCCCGCGATACCGATGTGTGCAATAACTGCGGCTACTGCATCGGCAAGTGCCCGTTCAAGGCGGTTACGCCGTCGGATGTGCGCTACAAGTGCTATATCGGTGGACGCTGGGGCCGTATCACACGCCATGGGACGCCCCTGCCCGGGCTGTATACCGAGGAGGAGGCCATGGACCTGATCGAAAAGGCCATGCTGCTTTTCCGCGACTGCGGGCACAAAGGGGAGCGCTTCGCCGCCATGATCGACCGGATCGGCGAGCAGGAGGCGATCGATGCACTGCTTCATGGCGATTTGCTCAGCCGCCGTGAGGAAATCCTTGCGAAAGAGCTCTAAAACTTATGGGAGCTGTGTTTTTAGTGCCAAACGCCTGGAAATCCGGCCTTTGGGCATAAAATCCCATATCAGCGGGAATGCTGATAAAGGGTGGATTTGGTCGGCGGGGAACCGATGAGAGAGAGGAAGCCGGTCCCGGCATGCTGCTGCCGGGATCGGGACAGGGATCGATGCCGGGTACGCTGTTGCGGCGGCCCGCGGATGATTCATTTACGGCATACGGGATGGGACTGTGTGCCGCGAGGACACTGGAATGGTCCGGTCAAGCCGGACAAGCTATTGGGAAAGTTGAGGTATGATGATGCTGTCGGTAAAAAATGAATATACCAGAACGGATATAGAACAGCTTTTGGAAGAACATACAGGCCGTTTGGGGATTACCCAGGAGGAATTGGGGCGCCAGGTCCATGAGGGGTTCACCCTGCATGAGCTGCTGTGCACCATCACGGCGGACGCTATCCGCACCGTGCGCGAGCGGGAGAGCGCCGAGCTTCGCCGCCGCCAGCGCGAGGGCATGACCCGTGCGCAGGAACAGGGTGTCACGCTGGGCCGTCCCAGCAAGCGGTCGGACCGTCGGTTTGAAAAGATCCGCATGTTATATGAAAACAAGGATATTTCCGCCGAAGACGCTGCCAAGCGCCTGCATGTTTCAATCAGCACATTTTATCGCTGGCTGCGCCAGAGCCGTAAGGCTGACGCGTCCGGGGCAGATATGGGCGTTGATGTCGATGTTGAGCTTGAGGACGACGAGCAGGAGGATTAAGCGATAATCCCTGCTGCGGCTTGTGATGCTGCCGTGTTTATAAAGAAGTAAAAGAAGAAGTAAGGAACCAAAAACGCTGGTTCGGCATTGCCGTTCCGGCGTTTTTGCCATCACGCGGCAATTATTTCCGGACGAGCTGATTGTATGATTTTAGATTTTTTGTAAATAAATTGAATTCTGCCTTATAATTTGAGGTATACTAACCGAAATGGAGGCAGAACCATGAATGAACACGAACTCGAACCCTGTATTACTCATTATTTAGAGGTCTGTGAGCGCCAGCGACGGCTGAACAGCAAGACAGTGCGCGCATATCGGACGGACCTGCGGCAGCTGACCGACTCGCTGGGGAAGCAGCCGCTGGGGCGGGAGACGCTTGCGGCGTATATCGCGGGGCTGAACAGGGATTGCAAGCCGCGTACGGTTAAGCGCAAGCTGGCGTCGGTGAAGGCATTTTGCCGGTGGATGGAAGACGAAGGGTATTTGACCGAGGACCCGTTTCGGCGCTTCCGGGTGCGCCTGCGGGAGCCGAAAACGCTGCCGCGCACCATCCCGCTGCGGACGATCGAGGACATGCTGCGGCGGGCGCACTCGCTGGCGGAGGCCGGGGCTGGGGACGACCGCGCGCGGCGGGATTCGGCGGTCCTGGAGCTGCTGTTTGCGACAGGCATCCGGGTTTCCGAGCTTTGCGGGCTGAACGCGGAGGATGTGAACTTAAAGGAAGGCAGCCTGATGATTTGGGGCAAGGGAGCGAAGGAGCGGCTGCTTCAGATTGGGAATGTTGACGTATTGACGGCGCTCCGGCGGTACGCGTATATCGGGAAGCGTACCGGCAGGGAGCCTTTCTTTGTGGGGCGGGACGGGCAGCGGCTGACTGATCAGAGCGTGCGCCGGATGGTGCATAAATACGGCAAGCTGTCCGCGCCCACGATGAACGTGACGCCGCACATGTTCCGCCATTCGTTCGCGACGCTTTTGTTGGAGGAGGATGTGGATATCCGCTATATCCAGCGGATGCTGGGGCATTCCTCCATTTTGACAACGCAGATTTATACGAACGTGGCGGCCTCCAAGCAGAAGGATATTTTATCGACCCGCCATCCCCGCAACCGTATTGCCCTGTGACCGCTGAGGGCAGCACTTGACAGGATTCCCCGGAAGGGGTACGATAAGGACAGGATTCTCAGGAACTGTGAATCAATTAATTGTGACAAGCGCGCCGCAGATTCTTTCGCCTGCCAAGGAAAAGCAACGTGGTATGGCGGAAGAAGATGCAGGCGATTGCCGCAAGTTATACTCGTGTGTGTTAAAGTTTGCCGTTCGGTTCGCCTGCGCGGCGGGCGGTCCTGCGCGGACAGCGCCAGAGGGACTCATCCCTCTGGACTCC
>CAJUJQ010000201.1 GCA_910586575.1 uncultured Clostridia bacterium
TTTTATTTTCTCTTTTTGGGCATTTCGACAGTCTCGCTTAAGTTGACGACAGTGGTGCCATAATAAGAAAATATCCTCGTATAAAGCCAACAAAGCCGTTGGCCCACGTTTCGGTAATCATTTCCATGATCGGCTGCCCGGAAGTCAGGATCACTGCAATAGCGGCAACCCATGCCGTAATGACCAGTTGGAATCCCTTTATTGACATAATTACAAAAATAGCAAGGCCCGCGATAATGCCTAGCAGGCTAATCATTTCAATAGTACTCATCTGTAATTGCGCCTCCTTTTTGATGGTATTTTATCTGTTTAACACCTATTCGCCTCTTCCAATTGAAAAACACGTTCTTATGTCGATTATCTAAAGCTTTATTTTATTTGATCCGTGCGATCTCCTTCGCCAGTTGCTTTTTCATTTCCAGGTTAGACTGGCGGGAAATCATGATGCGCTGCGCCTGCGGTGAGCCAGCGCCGTGCATGGATTCCGGCAGATAACCGACGGCGGCGGTGCCCATCGTCATGTTTTCGATCAGGCGGAGAACACGCATACGGTCTTCGGTCGCTACCGAATCTACGCCCTTTAGGTACTTCTCGATATAATCGTGAGTGGCAGGATTGCGATAGTCGGCTTCACTCGGCTGAGTGACCATGATACCACCCGCCAAATCCTGCGCCAGACGCGCAATTTCATACGGGAAACGGGTCACGTTCTGCTTGCAGACGTTTGCCAGGAGGAGGTCGATTAAGTAGTTGCCGGACTTGGTTTTGCTTCCTTGAGAAGAACACGCAATGCCGCAGCAATACAGCGTTTCGTTGAGGTGGGTCATTTCAATCAGCTTGTCCTTCACGTGAGAAGCCTTTGCCGAGCCTGCCATCTCGCCCGCCAGCGCAGTTGCGCCGATCAGCACGTCGCCTACGCCGACCTTGCAGCCGCCATAGCTCTGACGGTGGTAGCCCGCAAAGCGTTCGACCATCATGCCTGCAAACTGCACCTCGCCGTTGAGGAAAATCATGTTATTCGGGATGAACACATGGTCGAAGATCACAAGGACTTCATGCCCTCCGTAAACCTTGTTTCCAACATCGATATCATTGTATTTTTCGGTCTTGCGCGTATCGCAGGACTGCCGACCCAGAATCAAGGTAATCCCCTCTGCATCGGTCGGGCAGGCAAACGAAATTGCGTAATCCTCATCACCGGGACGCATGGAAATCGTGGGCATCACGAGCACATAGTGGCTGTTTAGGTAGCCGGTCTGGTGAGCCTTTGCGCCGGTAACATATACGCCGTTCGGGGTACGCTCCACCACATGCAGAAACAAATCGGGGTCGGCCTGCTGCGAGGGGGACTTGGAACGGTCGCCCTTTACGTCAGTCATTGCGCCATCAACTGCCCAGTCATTATTCTGCACATCCGCCCAAAACTTCACAAAGTTCTCGTGATATTTGGTTCCGCAGGCTTCGTCGGTTTCAAACGTGGTCGAGTAAACCGCGTTGGAAGCGTCCAGGCCGACACAACGCTGGAAGCAGGCCGCCGTTTTCTGCCCAAGAAGCCGCTGCATCTTGACCTTTTTGATCAGGTCGCCGGTGGACTGGTGCAGATGGGTGAAGCGGTTGATCTTTTTCCCGGTCAGGTTGGAGGTCGCGGTCATGAGGTCCTCATACTGCGGGTCCTCCGCCAGCTCGTAGGTCGCCGCGAACGAGTTCAGCGACGGGCGGACAATCGGGTCGTCAACCACATTTTCAACCTTCTCGCCGAAGCGATAAAGGTTGAGATGCAGCTTGCGTAGGGATTCAATGTACTGTTCTTTCGTCAGCATTTTTCTTGTCTCTCCTTTATGTGAAATTTGAGTTATGAAACCACAAGTTTTTCACCGAAGCGTTTTTCAAATTCCTCCGCGAGTTCCGCGCGGAACTTGGGGTGCGCAATCGCAATCAAACGCTTTGCGCGTTCGCGGAGGGTCTGTCCGCGCAGCTGTGCCACACCGTATTCTGTGACGATGTAATTCACGTCGCAGCGGCTGGTCGTTACGGGTGCGCCGGTTGTCAGCGTCGTGACGATCTTGGAAGCCGAACCACCGTTTGTTGTGGAGTGCAGCGCAATGATCGAGCGCCCGCCTTTGGAGAGGTTTGCGCCGCGCACGAAATCCATCTGCCCACCGATACCGGAAATTTGCCGCAGGCCAATCGCTTCCGCGCAGACCTGGCCCTGCAAGTCAACCTCAACACAGGAATTGATGCTCACAACGTTATCATTCTGTGAAATAATCGCCGGGTTATTGCACACGTCTACCGGCAGCATGTTGATAATCGGGTTATTATTCACGAAGTCATATAATTTGCGCGTTCCCATCAGGAAAGTGACGCAGATTTTGCCGATATCGCGCTGTTTGCGTTTGCCGTTGACGACACCGGATTCCAGCAGCGGCAGCACGCCGTCCGAGATCATTTCGGTATGTAAGCCAAGGTCTTTCTTGTCGCCGAGGAAGGAGCAGACCGCATCCGGCAACGCGCCGATGCCAAGCTGTAGGCAGTCGCCGTCACGCACCAAATCCGCAATATATTTGCCGATTTTCTTGTCAGCATCGCCGATTTTCGCCGGTTTGCTTTCAGGCAGCGGCTCCCATGAGCACAGGAACGCGTCGATCTCCGAAACATGGATAAAGCTCTCGCCGTAGGTGCGGGGCATGTTCTGGTTGACCTCCGCAATCACGGTTTTTGCGGACTTCGCCGCCTGTGCGCCATAGTCGCAGCTCAGGCCCATCGACACATAGCCGCGCTCATCCGGGGGCGAACAGGTGAACGCGAATACATCCACCGGCAGCGTGCCGTCACGGAACATACGCGGCACGTCTGAGAAAAACGCAGGCGTATAGTCGGCGCGGTTTTCGGCAATCGGCTTCCGTGCGGCCCCTCCCACAAAGAGAGCATTATGACGGAAGTGCGGTTCCATCCCCGGCTGCAAATATTCGCCCGAGCCGAGGTATACCATATGTGCAACTTCGACATTGTGGAACTGCTCCGCCATCTGCGCCATAGTGCGCTGGAAGATGATCGGCTCTCCGACCGCGTGGCCCAATACCACGCGGTCGCCATCTTGAATGAGTGAAACCGCCTTTTCAGGCGTATAAGTATGCTCTTTATAGTAAGCTCTCCAATCCATCTTGAACCCTCCGACGCTTAAAACGCACTCTCGTAAATGGCAAGGATTTCGTCGCGGGTGAGGGGCACATAATTGTTGCCGAGAAGCCGCTGCTGGGTCTCCACAACCGTGTCCGCATATTTCGGCAGCTCATCCTTTGTCACGCCGTAAGCCTGCATCGGCTTGCGTTCAAGAACCCTGTCCATTAACAGATACAGCTCGCAGATCGCAATCTTTTTCTCACAGCCGAGCAGTTTTGCCAGCAGCTCCTCAAACCGATTGAGCTTGCCGACCGGCTGCTTTTCCACGTACTTGCACATAACCGGCGCGAACATACACTGATTCGCTTCGCCGTGCGGCACATGATGCCCGCCGCCAAGCGGATAACTCAGCGCGTGAACCGCCGCGCAGCCCGCGTGGCCGAACGCAATCCCGGCGTAATTGGATGCCCGCAGGAATTCCGCCGCGTAATGCTTCCAGCCGTCCTTTTCGCCAGAGTCCGCCGCCGCACGCCAGCAGGGCAGGATCAGCTCTAGCGCCTTTTCCGAAAACAGCTCGCTGAGCGGGCAGGCGTTCGGGGAAAGGTAGCTTTCCACCGCGTGAATCATGGCATCAATGGAAGAAGTCGCGTACACGCCATAGGGCAGGCTTGCCAGCATCCCGGGAATCAAAACCGCCTGTTTTGCAAACATAGAAGGGGATACGATGCCCTGTTTCACGCCCTTTGTAGTACGGTTGATAATCGAAATGTTTGTGACCTCACTGCCCGTGCCGCAGGTGGTGGGGACAATCAGCAGCGGATGAACCTGATGCAGCGCACTCATCCGGTCATACAAATCGTCTACCCGGTCAGAGCTTTCCGCGACGGCCAACACCTTGGCAATGTCAATAATCGTGCCGCCGCCAACTGCGATAATCCGCTCGTAATCTTTCCCGGAAAGCTCCGCGAGAATTGCGTCGACCATCACGTCAGTCGGCTCACCCGCGCCATACTTTTCCTGAAACAAGGTCTGGCAGCCCAGGTTCAGTACGGAAATCGTCGGCTGATAAATGTACTCATTCGTCAAGATCAGGTCGTTTTGTCCCAACGCTGCCTCTTCCGCAAAGTCCAGGAACGTTTTGTATTCAACTACGCTTGGGATAAGCTGAAATGCCTTCATTCATTCCTCACACTCCTTAACAGGTATACTGGTTGATACACCACTGCTCATTTACGATGCTTTACATTTGCTCCTATGTTTACCACTTTCAGTCGGACACTTTCCTCATCCGGTTCCCTCCGTTCGTAGTAGATCGTTGA
>CAJUJQ010000202.1 GCA_910586575.1 uncultured Clostridia bacterium
TCAGTACGCTGGCTGCGGGGTCGAGCACGGGAAAGCCTAGCATGGCGCCGCCGATGCCAATCAGCGAACCCACCGAGGACAGCGCGTCCGAACGGTGGTGCCAGGCGTCGGCCATGAAGGCGGCGGAATCGAGCATCAGCGCATAATAGCGCGTATACCAATACATGCCCTCCTTCGTGGCAATCGACAGCACCGCCGCCGCGAGGGCGATTTTCCCGGGCACGGCAAGCGCGCCGTAATCGCCGCTGAAAATCAATTGAATCCCGTTCCAGCCGATGCCGCAGCCGACCAGGAACAGGATGGTACCGAGCACCAGCGAAGCAGCGCATTCCATGCGCTCGTGGCCGTAGGGATGCTCGTGGTCGGCAGCCTTGCGGGAAAGCCGGACGCCCAGCCAGGCAATCACGGTTGTGCCGACGTCAGAAAGCGAATGCACGGCATCCGAAACCATTGCGCCCGAATGCCCAAAAACCCCGGCGAACAGCTTCGCCGCCGAGAGGAGCATATTGCCCAGGATGGTCGCCGCCGTCACGCGGCTAATCATCCGCCCCTCTTCCTCCGGGGAAAAATGTTTGACACTTGTCGTAAGATAACCTCCAGTCATGGTAAAAGGATGCTCTTATGGCACCTCACGGGTCCAAATAAAAAACACCTGTGAAACATACGGAACTGTCCCACAGATGCGAAGTGCTCTGCTGCCGGTTCCCACCGGCCCGGCTTCATGAAGGCTTCCCCCCACAGCCTGCTCAGTTTGTACTGTTGCGGACGCGCCGTTCAGCGCGCGGATGCAGTGCAAAGAGTTTACCTTATTATATGTCAAAGATTCCCGGCTGTCAATCCCCGCGTGCAAATTCGCCGCCATCCCCGCAGGATTCGTATGGCATAATTCGACAGAGGGTGGATTTCCGTTGTGCAGAGTGCCGAAAAACAGATACTGTTTTTGGTGAGGTCAACGAAAAAGACGGACGTTTCCAGAAAGTTGTAAAGCTTTTGTGAAAACCAACAAAGAAATGTTTGCATTTTGGACAAGTATCGTGTATAATTACAAACAAGGGGTTATTGCCCCTCTGGCATTGTGCGCCGCACAAGAGCTATCATTTCAGGGAGTGTTAAATTCTATGGCTGCTTATAATGTAAACCAAATCCGTAATGTATGTATCATGGGCCACGGCGGCGACGGCAAGACCTCGCTCGTTGAAAGCCTGCTCTATATTTCCGGCGCAACGGACCGTGTCGGCAAGGTCCCGGAGGGCAATACCGTCTGTGATTACGACCCCGAAGAGGTCCGCCGCCAGTTCTCCATTTCAACCTCGATTGCCCCGGTCGAGTGGAACGGCTGCAAGATCAACCTGCTCGATACCCCGGGTTTCTTTGACTTTGAGTCCGAGGTCACCTCCGCGATGCGCGTCGCCGACTGCGCGCTTATCGTCGCGACCGGCAAGAACGGCCCCGGCGTCGGCACTGAAAAGGCGTGGAAGCGCGCCGCCGACCGCAATATGCCGCGCGCTTTCTATATCTCTAAGATTGATGAGGAAAACTCCGATTATTATACCGCACTGCACAAGCTCCAGAAGCAATTCGGCGTCAGCGTTTCGCCGATTACCGTACCCATCTTCGAGGGCAACCGCGACACCGTCGGCGTCGTGGACTGCGTGATCCGCAAGGCCTACAAGATGGAAAAGAACAAGCGCGTTGAAATCCCGATTCCCGAAAATATGGTCGAGCGCGTGGACCAGCACCGCGCCCTGCTGTGCGAGAACGTCGCCGAGCTTTCCGAAGAGCTGATGGAGCGCTATTTCGCCGGTGAGGAATTCTCCGACGAAGAACTGATTGCGGGCATCCGCCAGGGCGTCAAGGACTTGGTCATTGCCCCCGTATTCTGCGGCACTGCCACGACCGGCATCGGCTCCTATGCGCTGCTGACCGGCATCTGTGACTATATGCCGTCCCCGGACGAGTCCCCGGTTGAGCTGACCGAGGATGAGAAAGGCGAAGCGGTCGAAATCAACTGCACCCCGAACGGCTCGCCATGCGCATTCGTCTTTAAGACGGTTGCCGACCAGTATGGCCGTTTCTCCTATTTTAAGGTATTCTCCGGCACGGTCAAGAGCGATATGACGCTCGTCAACAAGCGCGCCGACGCGAACGAAAAAATGGCGCACATTTTCACCGCTTGCGGCAAAAAGACCACCGAGGTCAAGGAAATCGGCTGCGGCGATATCGGCGCGGTGTCCAAGCTCGTCACCACCAAGACCGGCGACACCCTGTCCATCCTGGTGCGCAAGGTTGAGCTGGACGGCATCCAGCTGCCCGAGCCTTGCTACTCTCAGGCCATTGCCCCCAAGACCAAGGGCAACGAGGAAAAGATGTCCACCGGCCTTGCCAAGCTGCGCGACGAGGATCCTTCCTTTACCGTGGAATACAATGCGGAAACCAAGCAGACCATCATTTCCGGTATGGGCGACATCCATCTCGATGTGCTCTGCTCCAAGCTCAAGAACAAGTTCGGCGTTGAGGTAACGCTTTCCGCGCCCATCGTACCGTACCGCGAGAAAATCCGCAAAAAGGTTTCCGTCGAAGGCAAGCACAAGAAACAGTCCGGTGGCCATGGACAGTACGGTCATGTTAAGATGGACTTCGAGCCGTGCATGGAAGCCGATTACATCTTCGAGGAGAAGATTTTCGGCGGCAGTGTCCCGAAGAACTTCCACCCGGCGGTTGAAAAGGGCATCCGCGAAGCCATGGAACACGGCGTGCTGGCAGGCTATCCGCTGGTTGGCCTGAAAGCAGTCCTGACCGACGGCTCTTATCATGATGTTGACTCGAACGAGCTTTCCTTTAAGATGGCGGCGCGCCTGGCTTACAAGGCGGGTATCCCGCAGGCTTCCCCGGTGCTGCTCGAGCCGATCTGCTCCATGACCGTTGTCGTACCTGACAGCTACATGGGCGATGTTATCGGCGACCTGAACAAGCGCCGCGGCCGTATCATGGGCATGAACCCGACCCACGACGGCCGTCAGGAAATCATGGCGGAGGTGCCGATGAGCGAGATTTCCGATTACGCGATTACCCTCCGTTCGATGACGCAGGGCCGCGGTTCGTTCATCTCCAAGTTTGAGCGCTACGACGAAGCGCCCCCGATGGTGCAGGAAAAGGTGATTGCCGAAAACAAGGCGCGCCTGGAAGCACTTGACTAAACCAATTGGGCAGGAGGCGGGCGAATCGTTTGCCTGCTGATCACACACATCACCATGCGTACCCAAATGTCAAGCACAAAACAGAAACTTTTTTAAGGTTTCAAAGGAATTTTAACGGTATCGTGAATCAACTGGACACAAAAAGCGGTGTATTCAGAACCCCAGCCAATTTGGCTGGGGTTTTGAACATCCTAAAACGCTGTTACGGCGTGCCCCACTACGAACGGAATACTTTTTACGCATAACATCTCTTTTGTACAAAAATCCTTTATCTTCCAAATTACTCTGATCCGATTGCCCGGATAAATGTACACCCGTTCAACCAGCGCATTGCATAAGTCGGCTGTCAATCCATTCGCGTCAACGTTTTCACGTGCCGCTTTTATTTTTGCCGTTTTAGCTTTTTCATTCATTTGCACTTGCCCAGCCTGTGCGGCCAGCATGGATTTCAAATGTTTCAACCTATCAAGCTCACGGTTAATCTCCCGCTTTTTTGCCTGATACTCTTCCACATTGATTGACAGCTGTGAAAACGGTTCATACAAGGCACATTCGGGAGTGTAAAATAAAGTGTGTAACAAGGACGGGCGGAATGTGGTAAAATAGGGAAAAAAGGAGCGTGAATACGGAAATGGAAAAGAAAGCAAAAGGCGAACGAGTCTGTCTGGCAGAGGAAATCCTTACGGCCTATTAACCGCAAACGGTGGCAGAGATGCAGGATGCGCTGAAGACGACAGTCGGGGAAGTGAAAATCGAGGTGCCGCGGGATCGGGACGGCAGCTTCTCTCCGAGGATCATCAAAAAACGGCAGAAGGACGTAAGCGCCATTGAGGACAAGGTCTTGTCGATGTATGCGAAGGGGTTGAGCCAGCGGGATATCGCAGAGACGGTCGAGGATATCTATGGTTTTGAGATTTCCCACGAGATGATCTCCAATATTACAGACTGCGTGCTGGAAGAGTTGGAGCAGTGGCAGAAGCGACCACTGAAGAAGCTGTATGCGTTCCTGTTCGTGGACTGCCTGTATGTGACGCTGCGAAAAGATTATGAGGAGAAGAAGTACACCGTATATGTCATTCTTGGATACGATATTGACGGCAAAAAGACCTACCAGAGCAATCGGCGAAAAGGTATTCAGTATCCGGCGCAGGTAAACCAACCTTGACA
>CAJUJQ010000203.1 GCA_910586575.1 uncultured Clostridia bacterium
TTTCGATTATCCAATATTTACCTGATGCATTTTACACACAAATTTGGACTTGACTACATAACCGCAGGTATTCCATACCTTTGCATTGTTTTCCGTCATGATAACCTCTCCTGACAGTCAAAGATATTCAGCAAAACGCTTTGACAGCAAGGGGAGCGCTGGTTCTGTCCTATTGGCATTATCTTAGCACAATCCCCGTTCGATGTCCAGGAAGTTTTGCCGCTTTTTTCAACATTTCGAGCGCAGATACGAAAGCATCCGCTGCTCCAATGTCACGTCGGTATCGGTAAAACTGATTTTTACCACATATTTTCCGTGCCGGTAGCAATACGGATTGCCGATCTGGCGGATGAAGTCTAAAATTCTTTCCTCCTTCGGCAGGTCGGTGTTGATTTTCACATCGCGGATATCCCGCAGGGTATCAATATCAACCGTTCGGATGTCCACTTTTTTCATGGCTTCAAGCTCTTCTTTGGTGTAAATATGCTGTTCCATAAGCTTCCTCCATTTCACGTTTTGAAGCGGTAAGGCAGTTTGCTGCCGTCGGGCTGACTGTTGTATTTTTTGAGCAGGACGCGGGCATAGCGTAAAGCCACGCTGCCCGTACTGAAATCCTGCCTGCTGCTTTAGAAAAAGAAAAGCCGTCATTTCTGACAGCTTTCCCGTTTTGCATTATTCAAACAAATCGCTATGTGTGCCTGTACGGATCAATCGCAATAAAAGCATTCCCTGATCGATTTGATAGACCAGCAGCCAATCCGATTGGATGTGGCATTCCCGCATCCCCTTATATCGCTTGGAATCTTTCAGCGCATGATCTTTGTAGATTGCCGGAAGCGGCTGTTGGTTTGCCAGCAGCGTGATAACCTGCATCAACCGCTTTGGATCGTATCCACGTTTGATCGACTGTTGGTAGTCCTTTTTGAAACGTCCCTGGAATTTGATCTTAAGCATTTAATGCCTCCATCAAACTTTCCACGTTGTCAAATGGACCGTACATATCCCGATCATTTATGGCATCCTCAATCGCTGCCTGCGTTTCTGCATTAGGATGTTCCAAACTTAATTCGAAAGGAAAACCCCGCTGTCGGATTACCGCTTTCGCAAAAATATTAAATGCGGTAGACATCGTCAATCCAAGTTGGCTGCAAATTTCATCAAACCGTTTTTTATCGGTTTCGTCAATTCGGATATTGATATTAGTCTGTGCCATACAATCACCTCCTGCACGAATATTTGTTTACATTATACGCCAATATTAGCGCTTTGTCAATAATTTCAAGTCAGTGACCACGGAAATCAATTTCTTGAAAATGAAAATCCTGAAGTGCTGAATCTATGTTTTTTTGCACATCGATTCTCCAAAAGGCAAACCAAAACTACGTGTTAATGAAACATTTTCTCTATCTTTTGTTTTCCTAAACCGCAAAAATGGGAATTTATGGAGCAAAATTGATTTCCGTGGTCGGAGACAATCTCTGCTGGAAAGCCGCACGGTGTGCAGCTGCAATTCTTATCCGAGTTTTTAGTCCAGCAGCGGTTTGAATTTGCCGCCGGACGGTACTTGGATTAACGCCCAGCTTCTCGGCCGTATCGGCCACAAATGATTTCGTAGAATCAGACACGCATTTTGCATTTCTGATTTTCTCGCTTTTCCGGTCGCCCCCATTCCTGGATTCGGGGTACAAAGATTCGTAAATGCTCTTTCTGCGCAGAAGCAGGTTGCCGTATTCAATCGGTGACAAATCGCTTCGGATGAAGTTTTCGTCAATCTCGGCCAGTTCCGCTTGCAGCCCTTCCAGACTGCTGACCGTACATTCAATTTCCGGCCAATCCAACAGCTTTGCCGCTTCCAGACGGTGAAGTCCTGCAATCAAGACGTTCCGGTGATCAACCGTAATCGGATTCAGCAGTCCAATTTCTGCAATGCTTTTCGCCAGTTCCTGAATGTGCTCTGGGTTAGCGGTGCGCCGCCCCGGATTGATCTTGACCTCCGCAACCGGGATAAGCATATGCTCTCACTCCCTGTTATTTATTCGCCGGATGGAACACCTGACATCACTATAAATGCGGTGGTATCAGGTCTTGCATCCAGCAAAACAAAGTAGTTCAGGAGGTCATACCGGTCGCGTTTTGGGATTCCCGATACAAGGAAATCCGTGCGACCGGCTTTTTGTCCTCCATGCGCTCCATAAAATTGTGCCGTATTCTCAGGTGACAGGATCACCCTACTGCTCGCCCCCGGCACTGGAATATGTAAGCCCGCCATGTCACGACGGCGCGATACCAGCAGTTGGTGGCGGCAGTTGACTACGCTGCCCAGGCCAATCCCCCAGTACCTCCCATTTACCCTGCGATACGGGTTTTTGCGGTGCATTCCATGACAACAGCTTTTCCCGCTGTCCGCCCATTCAGGTGTCGCTCGTACCTTTGATACTATCGTTTTGACGGTCGGAAACGGAAATTCCACCTCCCCCTATTGTCGTTCCTGTCCGCAGGAAGTCATGGCGATTGAATGGCCGCTGCAGAATGCAGCACTTACATACCGAATATGAGCGGAATTTCTTCCGTTGTTTGTCAAGGTACATGACTGATTGCCAGCCTGTGAAAGCGCACCTTTCGGCAGATGCGCTTTGGCCGTATGGCAATTCAACCGTGTTGGGGCTGTTTTTCCGGATCAAAACAGACGATGATCCGATACATCAACTTTGCTTGAATCCGTGCCTTGATTTCCTCATCAATAAAAGTACATGAATTTCCGTAGGTATCATAAAGGCTGCGGCGGGAATGATGGTTGATATACTGCTCATAATGGCAGAGAATACACTGCATTGCGTCTGGATCACCCAATTTAGCGACAAGAATAATGGGATAAGTAATCTTCTGCATCTATCTCACCCTTTCCGCGTGAAAACATCCTTTTTTTCTGCCCTTACTATCTACCACACCGGCCAATATCCAAAACCGTTTGAAAACACAAAATCTACACAGAATCTACACAAAGCAAAAGCCGGGTCATCTTTTTGCGTCGTCGTCCAGTTCCTTCAATGCCTTTTTCAGTTTCCCCAAAGAATGCTTGCGGCGGTAATAAACCACATCCGGCGTCAAATGAAGGTCTGCACCAATCTGCCTGTCTGTCTTTCCCAGAAAATAGAACAGCAGCACAACATCAAGCCAGTTTTCGGGAAGTGTCGCAAGCGCCTTTGCCAGCGCTGCGTCTTTGATGGTTACAGTATCTTCGTCAATTTGGAAGGTCTCGCTACCTGCGCCATAGCTGTCGGTATAGGATAACCCCGCAACTACAGTCTCTGGCAAGGCAGAAAAAACGACTTCCTTTTTCTCATGGCGGCTAAGTTCACGTCTGGCATTTTTCCCCTCGTTTTGAATCAGCCACTTACAGTAGGCATCGAACGTCTCCTCCTGGTAGGTCACAAATTCCTCTGTTGTCATATCGAATCCTCCATGTTAAAAAGTAAGTTTTGTCGTGCGGTTATTATCTATCACACCGTCCGAAAGCAAAAACCGTGAGGATTCACAAAATCTACACAAAATCTACACATAGGAGAATGAAGTTAAAGATGCTTCGATATGTGTTTGGTTATAAACAAAGAAAAAGACCAGAATATTCCGTAAAAGAATATCTGGGCTTTTGTTGCTGAATATTCAATTGTCGTCCAAAATCAGGCATCTATACCGAGTTTGAATAACAGGTATGGTTCAATCTCCAAAACAGCTGCAATATTGAACAGCAGGTCTAATGATAAACCACGATCCATGTTAGGTGCTTCAATCGCAGCAAGGTGCTGACGACTGATGCCCAATTCCTCTGCCATCTTTTCTTGGGATAAGCCCTTACGCTTGCGGTAGTAGCTGATCGCGCGGTACAGATTCAGCATTTTTTCAGAATTATCAAAGCGTCGTGCCATATAAACCACCTCTACCAGTAGTTTATCCAATATTCACCTCACCTGAAATAACCTTAAACACGTCTATTAACGTGTTTAAGATATCAGTATATAATAAAAAAGGATTCTCTGCAAACGTATAGGAAAAGCCGGATACATAATCCGGCATCACAATCGAAAAGCAACCCAGTCTGATCCGCTTGGGCCAATGGGCTGTTATTTGAAGGCAATGATATCATTCGGTGTGCAGCCGATATTCCTGCACAGCTTTTCAGGCATCAAAACAGTGATGTTTTTGTTTTTCTTCAAAGAATCGAGCGTTTTGTTGTCAATACCCCACTGTCGTCAACTTAAGGCAACACCGATTTTTTAGAAGCATAAAACCGTCTTTTTCGAGGACGTTTCCGGTTAGGGGAACGCCCAGGGCGAATTTCCACAGGTCG
>CAJUJQ010000204.1 GCA_910586575.1 uncultured Clostridia bacterium
TGGAGGGGAATTTCTCGATTCCGAAATCCTTCCTCAGGTTTTCATGGTTGTTTTCATGGTTTTTCTGTCAGGACGGCCATTTACCGTTCCGCGGCAAGCTCATACCAGCGACATATCGACACTACGCACATCTGCCGTTGAACGCAGGAAAGCATTGACCTCCTTCATCGTGATATCCGTCGGCGCGCGGACCACCAGCTCATAGGTCATTTCGCAATTTTCGCTGTATGTAATCCGGCTTTCCAGTACCTGCGCGTGCCGTTCCTCAAGGAAATCATCCCACGACTCCTGAAAGCGCCCGTCCTGCGCGACCGTGAACCGAATTTTGCTGGTTATCATATTTTCGCCCGCGAAGGTGTGCCAGTGCATCAAATACTGCACGCCAAAAATCAGGATGGTGGAAAAAATGCCGAGGGGGTACATCCCCGCGCCGACCGCCAGACCAATCCCCGCAGTCGCCCAAACCCCGGCGGCGGTGGTCAAGCCGCGGATGGAGCTGCCATGTTTGAAGATGACGCCCGCACCAAGGAAGCTGATGCCGCTGACAACCTGCGCCGCCACACGCGCGGAGTCCGCGCCGCGCACGCCGTTGAAGTTGATGCCCGCCGGGCTGGTCAGGTCCGCGAAGCTGTATTTTGAGACAATCATCATCAGTGCCGCCCCAAAGCAAACAATAATATGGGTGCGCAGCCCCGCGCCCTTGAACCGCCTGCTGCGCTCAAAACCGATGGCCGCCCCACAGATACAAGCGACAGCCAGCCGGATAAAAAAATCAATGTTCTGCAACACCGAGAATTGACTGTTCAGATAAGCGACCATTGTCATAAAACAACCACCTTTCAATCGTGTTTTGGGGAGGCTTTCCCGCGCTTACCCGGGCGCGCCCCGGCTTCTTCCTTTCGCATTTCCTCTAAATAGGTATATGCGTCGAGCAAATTGTTCAGGTGATAATTCATCACCTGGGAATGCTGGTCATATGCCGCGCGGCTGCCAGCCTCTGCTTCAATGCCGCGCGTTGCCAGCCGCTGTGCCGACTCCGGCGACAGCGTACCGGGTACATCCATGATGCACAGCGCGTCCATTTCCTGCATCATCCGCACCGCCAGGTGGAAGCAGCCGCGCAAATAAATACAGTCGCCTTTGCGTTCCTTTTTATGCGGGTGGGTTTGCTGCTCGTAAATCTCGATTTCCTCTTCCATCCGGTGCAGCCGTTCAACCAGCTTGGAGGAATCCGGATAACGCGCGGCAGAGACACGCTCCCGCAGGAGCGGGGGAACATCATGCAGGAAGCCGTCCAGCTCCCGCAGGATGGCGCCCCGGTTGTTGTAGGGCTTAATCAGCGCGTTCACCGCATACGCAATCACCAAGCCGGTCGCGGTATCAATGAAACGGTTCGCCGCGTACCACAGCACATCCTCGCTGTTCAGGCAGATGGATACAAAGACGATGCAGGAAAGCGAAATCGCGTAATCCCACTTGAAATAGTTGCAAATGGCAATGATGCCAATCAGCCCCAGGCCGATGGCTGCGGGATCCTGATAAAAGGGCAGCAGCGAGACAAAGCCATAAGCCAGCGTGCAGCCCAGCAAAATGCCGACAAACTGCGTCAGGCAGACGACGCGGCTGTCATGAAGGGTACGGCTCATCGCGCCGATTGCGCCAATCGCAGCAAAAATCGGCATGGCTGCGTCGCGCATGCTGGCAGCCAGCAGCGCAAGCGCCACAGCTAAGCCGGTTTTTACCGTCCGCAGGCCGATATGCAGCCGGTGTTCTCGAGATTTCCGCATGGTTTCAAAACCGCCTCCCAAAACAAAGTGCATATTGTTTCTCATTGTATCCCTTTTGATTGGGCGCGTCAATAGGCGATTTTATAGAAAAGATAGCTTATAAAACTGGAAAAACCGTTCCTGTTACAGAACGGTTTTTATCTGGAGCGGATGACGAGGCTCGAACTCGCTACCTCCACCTTGGCAAGGTGGCGCTCTACCAGATGAGCTACATCCGCAAAAGCTAATGTCTCCGGACTCCATCGCATTTCTGCGAAAAAGCCACGACGGTTGAAACAATCCATCGGATTGTTTCTAAGAACCTCCTTTCGATTCCGCCAGAGAAATCGAAAAACAGTGGTGCCTCCGGGCGGAATCGAACCACCGACACGGGGATTTTCAGTCCCCTGCTCTACCGACTGAGCTACAGAGGCAAATTGACAGATGGCGACCCGGATGGGGCTCGAACCCACGACCTCTAGCGTGACAGGCTAGCGCTCTAACCAGCTGAGCTACCGGGCCATCAGTAAACTGCTTTATTATAATACCTGATATCCCGCGGTTTGTCAACACTTTTTTCACACTTTTCAAAAAAATTTTGCTCTTGACAAAGCCTGCGCGGGGCGATATACTGAATACAGAAAAATTTATATTTCCTTATCAAGAGTGACGGAGGGATCGGCCCGATGAAGTCCGGCAACCTGCCAACGGCAAGGTGCTAAATCCGGCGGAAACGAAAGATGAGGGCTTCTGTCTGCTCGCTTCCCGTTTTCGGAAGGCGGGCTTTTTTGGGCACAAATCGTTTGTTTCATCCTTTTTTCCACCATTACGTCAGAAAGGATTGTGAAAAATTATGGCAAAACATCTTTTTACCTCTGAATCCGTAACCGAGGGGCATCCCGATAAAATCTGCGACCAGATTTCCGACGCGATTCTCGACGCGATGCTTGAAAACGACCCCTATTCCCGCGTTGCCTGCGAAACGACCTGCACTACCGGTATCGTTTCCGTCATGGGTGAAATTTCCACCCACTGCTATGTCGATATCCCCAAGGTAGTGCGCACCGTTATCCGCGAAATCGGCTACGACCGCGCGAAATACGGCTTTGACAGCGACACCTGCGCCGTCCTGACTTCCATTGATGAGCAGTCTGCCGATATTGCGCTCGGCGTGGACAACTCGCTCGAACGCAAGGAAGGCGACTCCGAAGCCGAGCTGGCAACCGGCGCGGGCGATCAGGGCATGATGTTCGGCTATGCCTGCGACGAGACCCCCGAGCTGATGCCGCTGCCGATTTCGCTGGCGCACAAAATGGCGCGCCGCCTGACCGAGGTGCGGAAAAACGGCCAGTTCTCCTATCTCCGCCCGGATGGGAAAACCCAGGTTACCGTGGAATATGACGATAATGACGTTCCCGTCCGCGTGGATACCGTAGTCATCTCGACCCAGCATTCGCCCGATGTGTCCCTGAGTACCATCCGCAAGGATATGGTTGAGCATGTTGCCCGCGCCATCATCCCCTCCCACCTGCTCGACGAAAAGACCCGCTTCCTGGTCAACCCGACCGGACGCTTTGTCATCGGCGGGCCGCAGGGCGACTCCGGCCTGACCGGGCGCAAGATTATTGTCGATACTTACGGCGGCATGGCACGGCATGGCGGCGGCGCGTTCTCAGGCAAGGACCCCACCAAGGTAGACCGCTCGGCGGCATATGCCGCGCGCTACGTCGCGAAAAATATTGTTGCGGCGGGGCTGGCGAAGCGCTGCGAGGTGCAGCTTGCCTACGCAATCGGCGTTGCGCACCCGGTGTCCGTCATGATTGACACCTTCGGCACGGGCACAGTCGGCGAGGATGTGCTGTCCCACGCGGTCAGCAGGGTCTTTGACCTGCGCCCTGCGGCTATCATCCGTGACCTTGATTTACGCCGCCCGATTTACCGCGCGCTTGCCGCATACGGACATATGGGACGCGAAGAGCTTCACGTGAAGTGGGAAGCCACCGACAAGATTGACGCGCTGCTGGCTGCCGTCAAGGAGGGCTAAGGAACTGCTCAAAAAGTAACTTGCGACAATCGCTTGCATCTTCCCATACTGCGCCCAGTTTCCTTGACAGGCGAAAAAACTGCGGCGCTTGTCACAAGTTATTGATTCACAGTCCCTAAAAAAATCCGTTCCCCTGCATAAAGTGGTTGTTATAAAGCTTCTTATTTAAGATGTAATGAAACTGAATAGGGCTGTCCCAACAATGATTTCCTGAAATCACGCGGGACAGCCCTTTGTTTATTTTCCAGCATTCAAATACCCTGTGTTTATCATAGCATCGTAAAACGCCCCGGATATTACAGGCGCAAAAACCGTAAACTGCGATTTTGAAAATACACAGTTTACGGTTTTCAGAAGCACAGTTATACGGCGCTGTCCTTCAGGAAATTGCATACCAGCCGATAAATACGCTCGGTGGAAGCAACGTTCAGGCGTTCATTGAACGAATGCACGTCATGCAGCTCCGGCCCGAGAGAAATGGCGTAGATCGGAAGAGCACACGTCTGAACTCCAGTCACC
>CAJUJQ010000205.1 GCA_910586575.1 uncultured Clostridia bacterium
GTTCCGACATCCGTGTTGTGATAGACCGCGTCACCAATTCCGGAGATTTTTCCGAGTCAAACCGATCGTAAAGCAGTTCACTCTTCATTCTGGCCTACACACTTTCGCAGCGGGCGTTGTCGTGGCAGCATCCGCCGTCACTGTTCATGCTCTGTCGGATGTCGTATCGTTCCACTGCCGCTCGGCAGCTCTTGCCGGTGTACTGGGAGCCGCGGTCCGAGTGGATGATGGCTCCCCTCAGGGCAGGATAAGCAGTGGCTGCGCTTTTCAGCACACAGTCCGGCCCGCATATTGTCGTCCATAGCCAATCCGAAAACGCTGAGATCGAAACAGTCGAAAATAGCCGAAACATACAATTTCCCGTCTTTTGCTTTGATTCCTGTAATATCTGTAACGCATTTTTCCAGCGCCTTCTCCGCGAAAAAGTCCCGTTTTAACAGGTCATCCGACGTTCTGGCTTTCCGTTCTTCCTTTGTGATGCTGTTGGGCCAGCGTTTCGGGCAATGGATCAGCCCCAGATGTTTCATGATCCGGTAAACCGTCCGTTCGCTGGGAACCGTAATCCCTTCCGGCTGCTTCAGGGTCAGTGCCTGGTACATCCGCCTGCGCCCATATGTATCATTGAATACATCCTCTTCTCGGAACCCCAAGTTTCTTCGCCGCCTTTCCCGCGCTGCTCTCTCTGGCCAATTTCACTGCCTGTACCTGGCCTCTGGTTCTTCGCCATTCCCTGACACCTTCCTTTGCTTTGATGATACTTTTTTTTCCGTGAGTAGAGGGTGTCAACTTTATTTACACAACATCATACCCCAGAGGAACGGTTATCCTGACACGGTTCCCCTGGGGCATTTGTGTGAAAATATTATGTTTTTGTCAGAACTGCGGGAATTCCCTTTCACGCAATCTCAAGCGCCAGCCGCATCATATCCCGAAAACCGTTCTGCCGGTCCTCTACGGACAGCGATTCGCCGCGCAGCGGCGCGTCCGAAATCGTCAGCAGGCAAAGCGCCCGCTTCCCTGCGCGCGCCGCGTTCATATAGAGCGCCGCCGCTTCCATCTCTACCGCGAGAATGCCCATTTTCCGCCACTTTTCCAGCGCGTCCTGGTCATCCGAATAAAAGACATCGCTCGAAAGGATATTGCCCGCGACCGTGCGGATGCCGAGCCTCTCCCCTGCTTCGGCGGCTGCCCTTGCAAGGTCAAAATCCGCAATCGGTGCGAACACCCCCGGCAAGCCAAATTGAGTTCCATAGTTGGAGTCGGTGCTTGCGCCGACGCCGATTACCACGTCGCGCAGGCCGGCGCGGTCGTTCAGTGTCCCCGCCGTGCCAATACGGATAATCTGCTGCACATCGTAAAAATGGAACAGCTCATAGGTATAAATCCCGACCGAGGGCATTCCCATGCCGCCACCCATAACGGTGACGCGCTTGCCCTCCCAGGTACCGGTAAATGCCAGCATGTTGCGGATGGTGTTCACGCAGACCGCGTCTTGCAGGAACGTTTCCGCTATGAATTTCGCCCGCAGCGGGTCTCCGGGCATCAGCATGGTCGGCGCGATTTCGCCCAGCTTTGCGCCAATATGCGGGGTTGGAACCTTACTCATCATTCTGCCTCCTTCAGCTACCGGGTGATTTCTTCCCAATCCAAACCGTGCCGCGATGGCAGTCCGCAGGCGATATAAAAATCCTTCAGCCCGCCTGCAAACACGGCTTCTACTATCAGTTTAACAAATCCCGCCGGGAATTGCCATGCTTTTTTGAAAAATTCCCGCATATTTTATTTACCTCAAAAACAGGCTGCCGCACATACCGTACAGCAGCCCATTTTCTGCCCGTTACACAGGACGAACAGTTACCAAATCAACACCCTGTTTTCCGGGGCGACGTACATCCCGTCGCTGGGCTGGATGTCAAACGCCTCATAAAACTCCGGCAGGTTGACCAGCACCCGATTGATTCGCAGCTTATCAGGGGCATGCACGTCAATCGACGCCGCATACTGCCGATACTCGCGCGAAGCCGTCAGCAGCCAGGAACGCGCCATGGTTTCGTACAGCTCCTTGAAGTTCGGGGACGCTTCCCGCTTGACAACCTCGGTCACGCATGCCGCCGCGCCCAGGTCGGCGATATTCTCGCCGAGCGTCAGCTCACCCTTGCAGGCAATCCCGGTTGCCCCTTCCGCGCCGTCATAGTGCGCCACGACCTTTTGGCAAAGCTTTTGAAACGCGGCGTAATCCTCCGCCGTCCACCAGTCGGTCACGTTGCCGTCCTTGTCGAACTTCGCGCCGCTGTTGTCGAAAGCGTGTGTTATCTCATGCGCAATCACATAGCCGATGCCGCCCAGGTTCTGCTCCCGGGTATTGTTCACGTCGTACATCGGCGCGCGCAGAATCCCCGCTGGGAACTGGATTTCGTTGAACACCGGCACATAGCACGCGTTGACCGTGTAAACGTTCATCGCCCACATGGATTTGTCAACCGGCTCGTTCTGTACCTTCTTCAGATATTCGCGCGTGGCGCGGCCAATTTCCATGGTGTTGGAAAAATAGCTGCCGCCCTCCGCGGCGCTTTTAATTTCTACAGCATCCATGGAATCGTCCCACTGCCCCTCGTCCGGATAACCAACCTTGATGTTCATCGACCGGAGCTTTTCAATCGCCTTGGCCTTGGTCGTTTCGCTCATCCAGTCCAGCTTGCGGATACGCTCTTCGTAAACCTCCAGGAAATCATGTACCATCTCGATCACGTCCGCTTTGGCTTCGGGGGAAAAATATTTCTCGACATAGACCCTGCCGACCTCCGTGCTGAATTTTTGCTGAACTTGCTGGGACGCGCGGTATTCATCGGTCAGCTTGCCGGAGGTGCCTACCAGCTCATTCTGGTAAACATCGCCCGCTTCCTGAAACGCGCGGTTCAGCATGCCGCCCAGGCCGGCAAGCAGCTCAAGGCGCAGCCGGGTTTTCAAAAGCTCGACATGCTCCTCGGTGAAATACGGCGCAGCCGCTTCCAAAAGGCCGACATCGGCTACCTGGATCCGGTCTGTAGGCGTGAAACCCGCTGTCTGAAACGCGCTGTCCAGATCCGCTTTCGGGAACAGCTGCTTGAGCTGCTCCATGGTGTACAGGTTATAAACCTTGTCAATGTCGCTGTACTCCTGCTGTTCCAGCTTCGCCGCCGCAAGCACCTTGTCAGCCTCCCAATACTGCTGTGCCTGCTTCGCCGCGTCCTCCTCGGAGTAGCCGCCCAGCACCAGCAGCTTGGCAAGGTATTTCAAAAAGGCGTCCTTTTTCACCCCGGAATCCTCCGCGTAAACCTCCTTGGGGAGCGACGGCGCAAAGCTGCTGAAGGTCACGATATAACGGCCGCTGTCCTTGGAATCAATCGTCAGGCCAAAAACGCGCAGCCCCGAAATGTATGCTTCCCGCGCAATCCTGTCCGCCGCCGCAAGCACCTCCTCCAAGGTACCGGCAGAATCGATCAGCTCGAGATAGGGCTTAATCGGGGTGATTCCCGCCTTATTGCGCGCGTCCCAGTTCAGGATATTGTTGTAAAAGTCGCCGATTTTCTGCTCGGGCGAACCCTTTTCATGGGTACCCGCCGCCGCTTCGCGGATGATTTCGCCGACCTGCGAATCGTCGTACATCATGTCATACAGCGTGCCGCTCATCGGCATGCCCTCAGGGATGGTACTCTGTTCCAGCGCCTGCTTGTTGACCGCAGCATAAAAGTCGTCCTTGAGATTGCTGCCCTCCAACGAATAGACACGGTTAATGAAGCGCTGCACCTGGTCTGCCGTCACCGGGTCGCCCGCGCCGAAGGTCGTCTCGCTCGTACCTGCGACAATACCCGCCTCAAATACATCGGCAAGCCCTTCCTTTGCCCAAAACGGGATGTCGGTAAAATTGCCCGCCGGGATCGCTGTGCGCGCGTTGTCGCCCACCGGCGTTGGCAGGTCGCCGAATGCCCGCTGAAGCATAACCAGCGCTTCCGCACGGGTCGCAACCTCGTTCTCGCGCAGATCGCCGCTGTCGTCCCCCTGTAAAATGTCTTCGAGCTTCACGCCCGGATTGTAGTCGTCCGCCGCCGCAAGCACCATGCGCGCGACCTCGCCGCGCGTCGCGCCGTCCGCCGCTGCCGCAAAAGGTACGCTGCCCAGCAGCAGGCCCGCCGCCAGTATTCCGGCAATGGCTCTTTGGGTTTTTCTCATGATAGTTCTCCTCGTATAATAAGTCTATAGGTTAGTGATTCATCGGTTCAAACAGGAATTT
>CAJUJQ010000206.1 GCA_910586575.1 uncultured Clostridia bacterium
TGCTTTTGATACTCTGCCCTTACTTCCTGTTCCCATGCGTCTGCGGCCCGCTCGGTGGCTTTCCGCGCCTTGGAGGGCGTTGTCCCTTGCTCTGGCGTCCATGTGCAGTAGCGGCGAATCTGTTTCCCCTGCGCGTCCCTGTCCAGACAGACCGTGAAACGATAGGACACCAATTTTCCATTCCTTTTGTTCTCTCTGATATTTGCCATTGATAGCCAACCTTTCTTTCAGCATATCAATGCTTTTCGATGCTTTTCCGTTTGTGCGCTTTTCTGTGCGCTCCTGGAAATCAGGAAACCGTTCAAACCGCCAAAAAAAGTAACAAAAAAGCCCTGAAACCCTAAGATTTCAAGGCTTATTCTGGTCCGAGTGACAGGACTTGAACCTGCGGCCTCTTGACCCCCAGTCAAGCACGCTACCAGCTGCGCTACACCCGGATAACTGATTCATCATTTCGGAACCAGCTATATTAGGATACCACAAAGGGTGAAATTTGTCAAGACGCAATTCCCCAATTCCGCAAAAAACTTTCAACTTTATGCCGGAGGGCTTCCAGGCTGCTGTCATTTTCGATCACGGTGTCATAGTGGTACTGTTCGACCTCATCATCGGAGCGATTGCCGAGCGCATTCCCGCTGACGCTGGGTCGGCGTACCAGCAGGGTATGGCAGTCCGGGCCAAGCGCCTGCCGGAGACGTTCAATTTCCTCCGGCTCCCGTACGTGGAGGAACATCAGCTGCTCGTCACCGTTCAGGAATTCTCTTGCCTGCCGAAGGCAGTATTGATATGACAGGTCGTTATACTCGGTAAACGCTTCTTTAAGGCGGGAGAGGAGACGTCTGGCTTCTTTGGTTTTCACGCCGTCCCAGCCTGCGAACCGGGCGATTTCAACAATGGGCGTGATGGAGGAAACGTTACGGACGGAACAGTGTACCGCTGCCATTTCACAGACGGTGTCTTTTCCGGCGCCGCCGGTTCCATTGATGATAAAGATCGCCTTATCCATTTGCAAAACTCCTTTGGGGTAAAGATTACCAATGAACGCTGATGCTTCCCATCCCGCCTATGTGGCGGGATGGGAAGCGGTAACATTTTCCGATCATGGGAATCGAAATTGATCTGGCCTTTACCGAATAAAATTCGTAAAGGTGCGTTTATGGGTTTCCGGCGGGTCGATGGTGCCCTTTGCCGCGTCAATTACTTGAAGCATCCAGGCCATATTGCGCGCCAGCTTGCTGACGACCTCCATGCCTTCGGTATCGCCCTGAACCTCGCCGGGGTCTGCGCCGTGTACCGCGCCCCAGTAATCCGAGGTAACGATTACCATTTCCATCGCGTCCATCACGCCGAGCAGCTGCTGATAGGTTTCCATACCGCCGGAGCGCCGCAGGGTACACAGTGCCGCGCCGACCTTATGATGCAGTTGGTTATCCCCGCAGCCTGCGGCGAGGAACAGGCGGTCGAGCACACATTTCATGCCGCCTGCAATGCCGCCGTGGTATACGGGCGACGCCAAAATAATCCCATCGGCGGCAATGCATTTCTCAATGATTTCATTGACACCGTCGTCCCTCTGGACACAGCGCATCGTGCCATTGTCCAGGCAGTGATAGCACGCCATACAGGGATGTACTTTCGCGCCGGGCTGCACCACCTCAAAGTCAATGCCTGCGCGGGCGAATTCCTGTGCCATAACATCAAGGCACTGTGCCGTGTTGCCGCCCTTCCGGGGGCTTCCGTTGATTGCCAAAACCTTCATTTTTAGTCCTCCGTTTCTTTTGGGCTGTATCAGAACCGTTCCAGTCCTTCGGCGGTTACGATACAGCCTTTATTTCTACCCCGTACTTTCGGGGAAAGCGCGGGTTTACTGCCGGTCATATGACACCATTGTGCCGGTTTCCCGGAGATAGCGCATGACCATTAAAATATGGTTCACCAGGGTGCCCAGCAAAATCACGATACTGGTCAGGTAAAGCCAGAGCATCAATACGATAATCGCACCCAAGGATCCATAAAGCACCGAATAATTCCCCAAATTATCCACATAAAACGAGAAAATCAATGAAATCAGCAGCCACAGGGTCAGCGAGAAGAGCGCGCCCGGCGCGGCCTCCCGCCATTTCAGCCGCACGTTCGGAACGACTCGGTTAAACAACAACAGGAACAGGAAAATAAAGGAAATCATCAGTGGATAGCCGGTGTCATAAATTTTCCCGGCGAGGTCATAAGAAAAGAAAGGCAGCCACTCCGGCAGCAGCCAAAGCAGGGTGCGCCCGATGACGACGGCCAGCAGGCAACCGATCATAGAGGCAAGAAACCCCAGCGCAAACAGCACTGACAGCGCGAATTCCTGCACGGGGCCGCGCCGCACCTCAACCCGGAAAATGCGGTTGACCGTCCGCATCAGCGAGCGGATGACACGTGACACAAAATACAGCGTCAGCGCGGTACCGATAATCATAGGGCTTGCGGCGGGGATGCTTGCCACATATTCAAAATATTGTGTGATCAGCGCCTGAAGCGTCTGCGGCATCAGCTCCAGCACCGGGGAGAGACCGCGCACCGATACATGGAACGCCGACAGCAGGGAATTCAAAACAATCACGAGCGGGAAAATCGAAAACAGCAGGAAATAAGACAGTTCCGCCGCGGACTGTGTGATATTGTCGCTGAAATAGCGCTGCATCAGCTGACGGATGAAAAAGGATGCGCTTCTCCGTGCATTCAAAACCGCATTCCGCTCCTTTCTCAATCCCAGAGGGTCAGCTGTCGGTCGGCAAGGTTTTCGACTTCCAGCCCATGTGCGCGCGCAAGCCGGAGGGTGTAAGCCGTACCGCCGGGGCTGCCATTAAAATAGCAAATCAGCCGCTGCGCGTTTTCCACCATGAATCGGTTGCGATCATGGAAGCATTGTGGCGTATAGTGTGTATGCAGGCAGTAGACCCGCCTTGCGGAAAGCAGGACTTCCTGATAAAGCGCGCGCCATTCCACGGGCCAGTGCTCCTCCTGCCCGGCGTAGGGCACCGCGCACCAAAGCTCAAGCCCTAGCGCATCCCGCAGGGAAAGCACTGTGCGTGCCGCCCACAGGTCAAAGCCCCGGCCCATGCCGGTCAGGAACGCGGTAAAGCCCGCGCTTGCGGCGCGGCGAACTGTTGCCTCTAAACCATCCAGCAGCAAAGCCTGTTCCGAAGCGGACAGCTTTTCCGGGCGGTGACCGGAGAAACAACAGATTTGCTTATGATCTCGCATCCTGGAACGCCCCCTGAAATTTAGACCTGTCCGGAATCCGCCTATCATGTCATGCTTTCCCGAACGGGTCTATTATACCAAATTTTATCAAGATTGCAAGCGTTGACCGGAAATTGCACAAGAACCCGTATAAAACCCCCGCGAATTTAGGAAAAACGGCGCAGAGCGCTGCCGGCAAACGAATCTGCTCCGCGCCGCAGGATGCTAAATTCCCTATGCGGCGGCAATATCCGGACGCTCATGCGTTCCGGCTTTTGCCGATACCGACCGCGCCCAGGACCATCGTTGTAATGCTGATACCGGTCATCAGGATACCCAGGACGAATACACCGATTGCCAATCCCTTTTTCATGCTGCTTCACCTCTCATAAAAATAATATCTATAGTATAACACAGAATCCGGCATGGAAGCAAGTACTTTGACAAAGCGGAAAAACCGGGGTATAATAAACGGGAACCATTGGAAAGAAGGGATACCATGCCCGAAATCAAAACGAATGTAATGCGCATTCTGGAACAGCATAAAATCGCGTATACCGCACATGAATACCCACATGGGAAGGAAGCGGTTGACGGGGTAACGGTTGCGGGGCTGCTGGGGCAGGACCCGTGCCAGGTGTTCAAAACGCTGGTAGCCAGGGGCAAAAGCGGCGGGCACTACGTATTTGTGATACCGGTTGCTGCTGGACTCGACCTGAAAAAGGCAGCGAAGGCGGTCGGTGAAAAGGCGGTGGAAATGGTTCACGTCAAGGACCTGCTGGGGTTGACTGGTTATGTCCGGGGCGGCTGTTCGCCGGTGGGAATGAAGAAAGCATTTCCGACCGTGTTCGACCGGAGCGCGGATTCCATCCCAACGATCATGGTATCTGCGGGAAAGATTGGGTTTCAGATTGAGACCGAGCCTTCCGATCTGATAGCGCTGGTGCGCGGCAAAACCGCCGATGTCACGGTCTGACGCAGCAGTTATACTCGCGAATGAAAAGATTTGCCGTATTCACCCACCCTGCCCGCCATCCG
>CAJUJQ010000207.1 GCA_910586575.1 uncultured Clostridia bacterium
TTTACACGGCGATAAAAATGATTTATAATAAAATAGATAATCCAAATTCAGACATTATTGTTCGATATTATGACTCAGACGTTTTATGCAGTATAATTCATGTGAATCGCGATAATGAAAGCGTGCAAGTGCTAAACTACGACGTCCCGTTATGGAAAACTGCTTTTGGAAAAAACACACTACCTTCGTATCGGGATTTCCGGACATTTTTGGAAAGTCGATGTATCCCTCGTTCCAGAGCGGGATTGAAGCGATATTTAACAGAAATCGGCGTCTCAGAATATAATCCCATTACCATACTTCAAAAAACGCACGGCAGGATGGCAGAAGATAATCAGTGGCTTGAAATGGAGTTCTTATGATATGTACTTTCTTGAAAATGATACGCTTCCAACTGGGGCATCTAAAGGAAATCAAGAGAAATGGTATGATGAAGAACTGGACCGCTGGTATAAGCTCGATCAGTTTGGATATGAAGCATTAAGCGAAACAATCGTGTCAATCATATTACAGCAAAGCAACATAGAATCGGATACGCCATTCCGGTTTGTAACCTATCATATGGAGCACATTCGACGAAATGGAATAGTGAATGTCGGTTGTTACAGTAAGAATTTTATCACGCCAGGGAAAGCCATTGTGACAATTGGAGATCTCCTACATAAAACATTAACAAAGCAAGAACGGAAATCATTGGCGGAGCTAGATTCCCTTCCTCAAAAGATCGAAGAACTTGTCAAAATTATTGTGGAGATCACAAAACTGGATTATTTCCCACAATATTTGACATTGCTTTTTGAAATTGATTCTCTGGTTTTAAATGACGATCGGCACTTTAACAATATTGCTGTGATTGAGGATTCGAGTGGTTTTTCATACTGTCCTATATTTGATAACGGAGCATCACTGCTATCCAATTTGGTCATAGGATCATTAGCAATGAGGCCAATTGATCTGCAATCTTTTTTAAGAGCCATGCCATTTGGCATTGGATTTACCGAACAAGTTCTCGCTGCGCACCAACTCTTTGGCACTCAACTTGCAATTCACAAATTTTCAAAAGATGAACTTCACGATATTGTTTATCCACTGACAAACTATTATCGAGCGCCATATCGTTCTGCCATTACGGACAGAATCATCACAACTATTTCAAGCAGACAATCAGTTTAAATAATTACAATATTAAACCCGTCGGCACATAACGTGTCGGCGGGCTTTTTACGGAAAGGATTTGATTTAATGGCTCAAAAAAAGGTCAACGCAAGAATTCAATTGCGACGAGACACAGCTTCTAATTGGGAAGCAAAGAATGAAGTTCTTTTAGACGGTGAAAAAATTATTGTAGTGACTGCTGCTGGGCAGACACGTTTCAAAGTCGGAGATGGTGTAAAAACATTCTCTCAGCTGCCGTATACAGATGAGACATTAAATGAGGCCATTTCCAAGAAAGTAGATGCTGTTGAGGGAAAGAATCTTTCTACAAACGACTACACCACACAGGAGCGTACAAAACTTGCTGGCATCGCTCCCGGAGCTGAGGTCAATGTGCAGTCTGACTGGAATACGACATCTACTACGGCAGATGCATTCATAAAAAATAAGCCTACAAAGCTATCTCAATTTGATATTGATATTATCGCAAGTACACAGGTCATTTTAACTGTTTCCGGATGGTCGAATGGCACACAAAGCGTTTCGGACAATATTTTTTCTACGTCTGAACAACTGTCGTATATCGTATCTCCCGATCCGGACAGTTATACCGCATATGCAGAAAGCGGCATCCGTGCCGTTGATGTTACGGAAGATCATAAAATGACTTTTACCGCAGATGAAGTTCCATCCAAGACTTTAAAAGTCAATATTTTGTGTAGCACAACTGGGCCGAACGGATTTACTATTCCTGAAGGTGGTGATGGGACAACTGTAATACAAGGTCCAAAAGGTGATCCGTTCACCTATGAAGATTTTACGCCAGAACAACTCGCTGCGTTGCAGGGGCCAAAAGGTGACAAGGGCGACACTGGAGCGCAGGGGCCAAAGGGTGACAAGGGCGACACTGGAGCGCAGGGTCCGAAAGGCGACAAGGGTGACACTGGAGCGCAGGGTCCGAAAGGCGATACACCAACTTCGATCCCGGCCACTGGGGTAACAGGAGTTATGACAATCCAGCAAGGCGGCACAGGGAAATCAACAGCAGAGGAAGCACTTTATAATTTGATTTCATTGTCGGAAGATATGCAGCCTTTTACAGGAATGATAGAAGGATCAACAAAATATTTAAGCAGTGATGATTATATTCCTCTTGGAGGTGTTAAAAAGGGTGGTACACTTAAATCATTCAAAATCACTGTTGGAGATTTTGTGAATGGGCTTGAGAGTGAACTTGAATCGGCAACTTCTATTAGGGATTATGATGGCATTGTGTTTTATAACAATTATACTGCTAAGAAGATTACTCTTGCAAATCTGAAAGCAGCACTCGGTGTAAGCTCCGACAGTTCCGGCGGTACCTTTATTAGAAAGATAAGCTATACAATCCCAGCAGAAGCGTGGACTAATAGCGGTTCGTATGGTTCTAACTACAGAGCGAATACAGACGAGATAGAGGATTTAACGTCAAGTGATACCATCATCAATATCATGCCGAGCTTGGTCTCAACCGGCGCGGTTTCTTATCACGATTGTGAAATTTCGCCTTTTTCGAGAACTAGCAATAGAATCGGTTTTTTAAGCAAAACAAAACCGACAACAGATATAATAATCGATATATTCGTATCTAATCTTTGATAAAAGGGGGGTGTAATATATGGCTAAGATATTCAATATTTCTGGTGTGAGGGGTTTAGTCGGTCCAGCTGGTCCGCAGGGTCCAAAAGGCGATGCGTTCACCTATTCCGATTTCACGGCGGCGCAGTTGGCCACGCTTAAAGGCGAAAAAGGCGATACCGGTCCAGCTGGTCCACAGGGAGCAAAGGGCGATACTGGCGCAACCGGTTCACAGGGTCCTAAAGGTGACACGGGGCCAGCTGGTGAACCGCCAACTTCTTTCCCGGCTTCTAGCATCACGGGGACGGTTACCCTTTCACACGGAGGGACAGGAAAGACCTCTGCCGCAGCCGCACTTTACGCACTGGTCAATGGTTCACCGGCCTTAACTGCGGCGAACATCTCGCTGAGTGATTACATTGCAGTCGGCGATATCAGCGATGTAAACGGGAAAAAGATTACGTTCGAGAACTTGAAAAACGCAATTGTCGCGGCATGGGCACAGGCATCTTCAAAGCCAAGCTATACCGCTTCTGAAGTCGGCGCGCTGCCGGTTTCAGGCGGGACGCTGACCGGAGATTTGAGAATCAAAGGGAATGGTAATTATGGCACAAAAATCAACCTTGGCGACGGCGACTATGTTCATTTCGCGGAGCCGTCAGACGACTGCCTTGAAATTAAGGCAAAGAAAATCAACTTTGTGGTTTCCGATACGACAGATAAGAAATTTACCTTGAACGGCAGCGCGATCGGAGGAAGCTCTTTTATAACAGGGACTTATACCGGGAATAGCGATTTGACCAACGTTTCGTCCAGCTTCCAGGAAATCACAATCGGGGCAAAGCCTAAATTTGTTATTATGGCTTCGGTAGCTTGGTTGTTATCCATAGTGATTAACACCGGGGTCATTCCGAATACTTATACTTCGCAGCTGCATCTCGGGTTCGCCAGTGAAGATATCTCCGGAACAGTGACCGACACGGGATTTGTAGCCCGGAATATGGCGAATGGGACGGTCAAAAGTTCTGCGAATCAACGGGGGATAACTTATGTCTATATCGCTTTTATGTGAAGGAACAGGAGGCTTTTATGGAAAGGGTCAATCAGTTTAAGCTTTTGTTGGTTACTTAAGACTAAGATTTCAGGGAGCGCAATATATGGCTAAAATTTTTAATGTAACAAACGCTGGTTCTGGTAAAATGAGGTTGGACAAGATTCGTATTGTAAGTCAACCAACTAAAATTGTTCTACCTGAGCGGTTGCAACCCCGCCCATACTTCATCCCACGGCTGTTCCATAT
>CAJUJQ010000208.1 GCA_910586575.1 uncultured Clostridia bacterium
AACCATTCTTACTTTTGTAAATTACTGGAAATTTCATGAAACTGCCGTGTTTTTGCGGCTCGGTAATATTGACATAAGCCCTCCTGGTTGGTAGAATAACAGTGTATGGGATAATGGGAACGCACAGGAGGTTACCATGTATCATTGTCATATTCAGTTCTATTGTGCCGGGGGACCGTGCCGCGCGTTTGAAATCCTGAAAGGGATTGCGCCGCTTGCGGGCTTCACGCATGATTTTTCAGAAATACCCGCACCAGCGCTGGCTGCCGGTGCGGATGTGGTTTTCGCCTGTCTTCCGGAAACCGGCGCAGCGTCCGCGCTTTTGGTACTTACGGAGGGCATCCGCCCAGATGCCATGCTCATCCTGCTGGCTTCACAGGGGCAGATTGCACAGGTAACCGGCAGCCTGTCCGCCGTTTGGGATATCTGGACGCTCCCGATGTCGGATGATGAGCTTTGCTTCCGCTTCCGACGCTGGCAGCAGGATTATAAGATGCGTAAGGATTTCTGGCAGACCAGCCAATATTTAGAGGCGACCATCAACAGCGTACCCAACCTGATTTGGTATAAGGATAAAGCCGGTAGCCACGAGAAGGTAAACGACAGTTTCTGCCAGACCGTCAATAAAACAAAAGAACAGGTGCAGGGGCGCGGCCATGCCTATATTTGGGATGTGGAGCAAGACGATCCCGCTTGTATCGAGTCCGAACGGATTGTGATGGAGACGAAGAAAACCCTCGTTTCGGAAGAAACCATCCAGACCGGCGAGGGCACCCGGCTGCTGACAACCTATAAATCCCCGCTGTACGATTTGGACGGGACCGTCATGGGGACGGTCGGCGTCGCGATTGACGTGACGCAGGAGCGCGCCTACAAGGAAGAGCTTCAGCGCCGCAACCATATGCTGGAAACCCTGTTTATGACCATGGATTGCGGTGTTATCACCCACACGGTGGACGGTTCGCGGATTTTAAGCGTCAACCGGGCGGCGCTGCGCATCCTCGGCTATGAATCGCAGGAGGAGCTGTTGTCCTGCGGCTTCGATATGATTGCCGCCTCGGTGCTTGAGTCGGACAAGCTTATGCTCCGCGAAAAAATAAAGTCGCTGAAGAATACCGGGGACAGCATCAGTGTCGAGTACCGTGTGCAGCACGACGACGGCGCAATCCTGCACGTGATCGGCGATATTAAGCTGCTGGAGGAAAACGGCGTGCCGTTTTATCAGCGCTTCCTGCTGGACTGCACCGAGCAGAAGCAGGCGGAAAAGCGCGAACGCACCGAATTCGAGCGCCGCCATGCCGAGCTGGTGCACGCGCTGTGCGTTGACTTCCGTTTTGCCTGCTTTTACGACCTGGACAGCGGTATCGGCTTCCCACTGCGGACGGGGGAGGAAACCCGTTCCGATTTCCATGCAATATTCACCAGCGAAAACCTGCTTCGGGACAGCATGGAGCGGTATATTGCAAAGTATGTTTACATCGAGGATCAGGAGCAGGTGCGGCAGGATGTGGAGCAGCTGCGGGAAGCGCTGGCGGATAAAATGATGTATGCCATTAACTACCGCACGGTGACAGAGGACGGGCTGGAATATTTCCAGATCAAAGCCGTGCGCGCGGGGGATTGGGACAATCGGCGCGGCGCGGTGCTGGGCTTCCGCAGCGTGGACGCGGAAACCCGCCGCGAGATGGAGAAAAAGACGCTGCTCGAGGATGCGCTGATGCAGGCGAACCGCGCCAACAATGCCAAGAGTGTGTTCCTTTCCAACATGTCGCACGATATCCGCACGCCAATGAATGCGATTGTGGGCTTTACCGCCCTTGCCATCAACCATATCGAGCAGCAGGAGCAGGTAAAGGATTACCTGAGAAAGATTATGACTTCGGGCAACCATCTGCTCAGCCTGATTAACGATGTTTTGGATATGAGCCGTATCGAAAGCGGTAAAATGCATTTGGATGAATCCCCGTGCAGCCTGCCGGATATTCTGCACGGCCTGCGCAGCATCATTCAGGCGGATATTCATTCAAAGTGTTTGTCGCTGAATATTGACGCAATGGATATTATCGATGAAGAAATCTGCTGTGATAAGCTCCGCCTGAATCAGGTGCTGCTCAACCTGCTGAGCAACGCGGTCAAGTATACGGAGGCGGGCGGGCAAATCAGCATGCTGATTCAGCAGAAGCCCGGCGCACCGAAGGGCTTTGCCAATTATGAGTTCCGGATCAAGGATACGGGCATCGGCATGAGCCAGGAATTTCTCACCCATATTTTCGAGCCGTTTGAGCGGGAGCGTAACACGACCATCAGTGGAATCCAGGGCACGGGGCTTGGTATGGCAATTACGAAAAACATTGTGGATATGATGCACGGTTCCATCAATGTGCAGAGTGAACAGGGTGTTGGCTCCGAATTTACGTTATGCTTTGCCTTCCGGCTGAACGATGGGCCAAAGGAACCGCAGATTATCCCGGAATTCCAGGATTGCCGGGTGCTGGTCGTGGACGATGACTTCAACACCTGTGACAGCGTATCCAGCATGTTGGATCAGATGGGGATGCGCGCGGAGTGGACGCTGTCTGGAAAGGAAGCCGTGCTTCGCACGCGGCAGGCGGTCATGCGCAATAATCATTACCGGGTCTATATCATAGACTGGCTTCTGCCGGACATGAACGGGGTTGAGGTTGCACGGCGTATCCGGAAGGAGGTCGGGGAAGATGTCCTGGTGATTGTACTGACAGCATATGACTGGTCGGATATTGAGGAGGAAGCGCGGGAAGCGGGCGTCACGGCTTTTTGCAGCAAGCCGCTGTTCAAGTCGGAGCTTCGCACCTGCCTGTGTTCGCTTATACGGGAGGGCAGGCAGCAGGAGCCGCCAGCCGAGGAGTGCCGCCGCACGGGGCGCATCCTGCTTGCCGAGGACAACGAGCTGAATCAGGAAATTGCCTCCGCGATTTTGACCGAAGCGGGCTTCGAGCTGGAAATCGCGTCAAACGGACAGGAGGCTGTGGACATGCTGACGCACGCGGCCCCGCTCCATTATCGGCTGATTCTGATGGACGTACAAATGCCGGTTATGGACGGTTATACCGCAACCGAGCGGATACGCCAATTGGACGACCCGCACCGGGCGTCCATCCCGATTCTTGCGATGACGGCGAACGCCTTCGAGGAGGACCGCAGGAGGGCGCTGCAATGCGGCATGAACGGCCACATTTCCAAGCCGATCGATATCCAGAAGCTGCTGGAAACCCTGGATCAAATACTTGCCTGAAAAAAAACGCCGCATCCTTGCGGCGTTTTTTGATGTCCTTGGGAACTGCTCAAAAAAGTTTCCGCACCCTGTAACGGATTTTGCTTTTCCGGGTCTTATAAGCAAGGAGGTGAAAAAATGACCGATTTAAGCTTTGAGGAAGTCTACCGACGGTATTTTCAGGATGTATTCCTATTCGCAAAGGGCTTGTCCGGCGACGACGCGGCTGCGGAAGAGGTCACCGCCGAAACATTTTTCAAAGCGTTGAAAAGCCTGCACTGTTATCGGGGGGAATGCGACTTGCGGGTCTGGCTGTGCCAGATTGCAAAAAACACGTGGTTTTCCTATTGCAGGAAGCGCAAGCGCTTCGCCCCCATGCCTGAAACCGCCGCAGCCGAGGACTTCCGTCTGGACGACCGGCTGTCAGACAGCGCCGACGCTTTTGCCATCCATCAATTTTTGCACACGATGGAGGAGCCTTACAAGGAGGTTTTTTCCCTGCGGGTATTCGGCGAGCTGCCCTATGCGCAGATTGCCGCCATTTTTGGAAAAAGCGAAAGCTGGGCGCGCGTGACCTATCACCGCGCGAAATGCAAAATCATTGAATTTATGGAGGGAAGGACATGAGTATGATTACCTGTGATCTCATCCGCGACCTGATTCCGCTGTACGCGGATAACGCCGTCAGCGAGGACAGCCGCGCCCTGGTTGAAGAACATCTTTCCGGCTGCGAGAGCTGCCGGAAATCGCTGGAAAACTGCCGGAAAACGGTTCGGATGGCGCCGGAAACGGCAGATCGGAAGAGCACA
>CAJUJQ010000209.1 GCA_910586575.1 uncultured Clostridia bacterium
CAAAAGCGGCGATGAGGTGCTGATGAATATCCCCTTGACCGCGGCGGAATCGGTCGGTGCGATGACCTTCGGCGATATTTATCGGGAATTTCTGCGGGTACTGCTGATGAAGGAGCACAGCCAGGCGGCATAAAAACAGGGTTTTCCTGACGGAACGGCAGATTTTGGGGCTGTTGGGGCAGCCAATAGAAAATTTTTCAAAATTCCGCAGGGAAAGTGTTGTTTTTTGATTGTAATTTGACGTGATATATGGTAACATGGAAATAACCTCAAAGGTTGAGACGATTGTACCGTACTTATGGGTGCGTGTCCTTACAGGATGCGGGCCCTTCCGGTTGGGTTGTTTCTCACTCAATAAAATCTGGGAGGAATTTTCTATGGTAAAACTCATTGTAGGCGGAGCAGGCTCCGGCAAGACGAAAACGATCATCGAGCTGGTGAATGCGGCCGTTAAGGAAGAAAAGGGCAGCGTTGTCTGCCTGACAAAGGGCAACAAGCTCAAATTTGATATCTCTTATGACGCGCGTCTGGTCGATGTCAGCGAATACGCCGTGAACGGCTATGACGGCCTGCTCGGCTTCCTGTGCGGCATCCATGCCGGCAACTATGATATCACGCATATTTTCATTGATGGCTTGTACAAGGTTGCTGGTGTGAAGGACCCTGCGCAGGCAGAGGCCTTCCTGGACCACCTGAACGCTTTTGCAGATATGCATACCGTGAAATTCACCGTATCGCTCAGCGAGGATGACGCTGCGGTTACGGACGGTATGAAGAAATACGTTTAATCGCTGTTTCAATCGTTTACAACGTTCGATTTGTTGGAAACAGGGCGGATGGGGCTGTAAAAGGCCCTGTCCGCTTTTGTGCGCTCTTGCTAATCCATATTGGAAGGCAAAAACTTTTTTAGAAAATTTTCATAAAAACTCTTTCGTTTTTTGGAATCTCTGTTATAATAAGAAATGTCGGGTATTTTCTTTCCTGATTCACAACACCGGCAGCGCCGGAATTTTGCGGCAGGGGAGGCGGTTCGTTTGTGGCTTACCGCACTGAAATATCTCGCTTGGGTTGGACAGCTGGGGCTGTCGCTGGTCCTTCCGCCAGTGCTGGCGTGCTGCGCTGCCGCATGGCTGCGGGAGCATTTCGGACTGGGCGTCTGGATTTTCGCGGTGGCATTGGCCCTGGGGCTGCTGTCCAGTATCGGATGCCTGCTCCGCTTCCTGCGGATGGTTCAAAAGGAGGCCGAACGGGAACATGAAAGACCGTGAAATTGTAATGGACGAGCTGCGGCGGCAGGCCAAGGGTATGGCGCCGCTGGTGCTGGTCACCTATGGTGTGTTTGCGCTACTGGGCTACTGGCAGTGGCAGACAGCGGTTAGCATCCTGCTTGGTACGGCGTATGCGCTGTTCCATTTCTACCAAATCGGGCAGTCCGCGCTGCGCGCCGCCGCGCTCTACCGTACGCCCGGGCAGGCCCAGAAAAGCATGGTGCGCGGCTATTTGACACGCTATGTGCTGACAGCGGTGCTGATTGTTGTTTCCTTTAAATTGCCGTGGCTGAACCCGGCGGCGGTTGTCATACCGCTTTTCTACACGAAAATCATTTTATTGATTTTGAATAGACCTGTCCGGTAACGGTCGGTATCCCGCAGGGTAGGGAAAACGCTGTAAAGCGTGCCCCCTTACCATGCGGTTCCATGGCTGGCACCGGGCGGATCGACCAACATACGGGAAAGGAGGTAACTGAGTGAACGGACCACAAGTCTACTTTGAGATACCGGTGCTCGGTGGGCTGCCGATTACGGAGTCCATGCGGAACCAGTGGTTTGTGATGCTGCTCATCCTGTGCTTGTGCGTGTTCCTGACACGCAACTTACAGAAGATCCCGACAGGGAAACAGGCGCTCGCTGAAAAGGCCGTCGTCATGCTGACCAACCTTGTCGATTCGACCATGGGCGAAGGGTGCAGGCATTATGCGCCGTTTGTTGCGGCTATTATGATGTCTTCGCTGTTCGGCAGCTTGATTTCGGTGATCGGATTGCGTCCGACAACCGCCGATCTGAATACAACGCTCGGCTGGGCGCTGATTGTATTTTTCCTGATCCATTACAGCAACATCAAATTCCATGGGCTGAAAGCTTATCTCAAAGGCTATTTAGACCCAATCTTCATCATGGCGCCGCTGAACGTGCTCTCCGAAATCGCAACGCCGATTTCCATGAGCTTCCGTCATTTCGGCAACATGGCAGGCGGTCTGGTCATCACGACGCTGCTGTTATCAGGGCTTGCCGCATTCTCGAACGCGATTCTGGGCTTTCTGCCCGTACCGCTGCTCCAGATCGGCATCCCCGGCGTGCTTTCGCTGTATTTTGACCTGTTTACAGCGGCAATGCAGGCTTTCATTTTCAGTATGCTGACAATGGCATACGTCGGGAACGCGCGCAGCTGACGCATTTCCCTGAAGATTGTGCGCAACGCGCAAAAAATCATTTTTGTGAGTTTGTATTTACTAAGGAGGAAATTTTTTATGGATCCCAGAGCATTTGTAGCAGGCATGTCCGCGTTGGGCGCTGGCTGTGCGATGATCGCCGGCCTTGGCCCTGGTATCGGTGAAGGTTACGTAGCAGGCCAGGCGTGTGCAGCGATTGGCCGTCAGCCCGAGTGCCAGTCCGACGTTACCCGTACCATGATCCTTGGTATCGCGATGGCCGAGTCTACCGGTATCTACGCGCTGGTTATCGCGCTGATCCTGATCTTTGCAAACCCGCTGGTTAGCTTTTATAATTAAGAAACAGGTGGACGATCTTCCATTGGAAGGAGGGTAAGCCTGTGGAAGCAATCTTTCAATCGTTTGTAACGATTGGCTGGTGGGAACTGTGCGTCACGATCTGCAACCTGCTGATCACGTTCCTGATTGTGAAAAAGTTCCTGTTCGGGCCGATCAATAAAATGCTTGAAGCAAGGGAAAACGAAGTGCGTGAGCTTTACGCAACTGCGGAGGCCGACCGCACCGCCGCCGAAACCATGAAGCGCGATTACACCGCTTCCATCGCGAACGCGAAGGATGAGGCCGCGCAGATTACGGCGAACGCCACCAAGCGCGCCACGGCGCGTTCGGAGGAAATCCTTGCGGATGCGAACCGGCAGGCTTCCGACATGGTGCGGAAGGCTGAGGAAAGCATCGAGCTGGAAAAGAAGAAAACTCTGAATGAAATCAAGGATGAAATCGCCGGCCTTTCGGTGATGATTGCCTCGAAGGTGGTCGAAAAGGAGATCAACGAGGCCGATCACAAGCGGATGATCGAAGATTTTATCAGCAAGGTAGGGTGAGTGCGTGGCATCTATCGTTAGTGAGCGCTACGCGCTGAGCCTTTACGAGGTCGCAAAGGAATGCGGGCAGGTCGAGCGCTTCTCTGAAGAGCTGGCGCAGGCGGCGGCGGTTTTCGAGGATTACCCCGATTACCTCAAGCTGCTGACCACCCCCAGCATCCCGCTGCCGGAAAAGCAGGAAACGCTGAAAAAGGTGTTCGGCGGGAAAGCGCACGATTATGTGCTGAATTTCCTGTTGCTGCTGACCGAAAAGCGTCGTATCGGCCTTATTTCCGAGATTTGCAAGGCATATCGGGACCAGTACTATTTTGAGGAGGGCATTGCCGAGGTCATCGCGGTTACCGCATCGCCGATGGGCAAGGAACTCCAGGACAAGCTGCGCAAGAAAATGTGCGACGTGACGGGCAAGAAGGTAATCCTTAAGAACGAGGTAGACCCCAAGCTCATCGGCGGCATTGTGGTGCGGATTGAAAACCGTCAGGTGGATACCTCGGTCAAGACCCGCCTTGCCGAAATAGCGCAGCAGATGAACCATATTATCGCGTAGGAAGCAGGTGATCTTTAGTGGAATTACGCCCCGAAGAAATTAGCAACATCATCAAGCAGCAGATCACCAATTACCAGAGCCAAATCAAGCTGACCAACGTCGGTACCGTCG
>CAJUJQ010000210.1 GCA_910586575.1 uncultured Clostridia bacterium
GGTTTGAGCATTTTCAAAATATCGCGTTATCTATCTATAGATAAAAACTCCCGATGACGACTTTGATTGTAATTGCCGTATCCATTTACAAGCATCACCGCACGCGTAAAACGGCGGTGGTCGGCTGCCTTGTGGGGACGGCTGGCATGGCGGTTGTCGGGATGCTGACCAACAATTTCCTGATTATCCCGTATTACACAGTTGCAATGGGTTGGCCGATTGAAACAATCCTTGATCTTTGTGCCCAAGTAAACCCCTATATCGGCAGTATGTGGGGCTATCTCCTGCTTGGCGTGCTGCCGTTTAACCTGATTAAAGGTGTCATTATCACGGTTATTACGCTTTTAGCGTACAAAAAGCTGTCCGTCTTTATCAAGTCCAAGGAAATCACTTTTGGGCATCCGCACGGTGCCAAAGAAGCCTAAAATTTCGCACAATACAAAACCGCCGCGTTTCGCGGCGGTTTTGATATTTCCAGGGGATTAAAGTGAATCATAAAGATTTTCGTACTTCTTGGCGGAGCTTTCCCACGAGAAGTCCTTTGCCATGCCGCGCTGAACCATATCGTTCCATGCGTCACGGTGGTCATAATAGGTCTGTTCTGCATAGAAAATAGTAGCGAGCATTTCATCCGCGTTATAGTTTGCGAACGAGAATCCGGTACCGGTCTGTGCAAACTCATTATACGGCTCAACCGTATCCTTGAGGCCACCGGTTTCGCGGACGATCGGCACAGTACCGTAACGCAGGGCAATCAGCTGGGTCAGGCCGCAGGGCTCAAACCGGGAGGGCATCAGGATCGCGTCAGAAGCCGCGTAAATCTTGTGTGCGCGTTCATCGTTAAAGTAAATGCTGGACGAAACCTTGTCCTTGTGCGCCCATTCCAGATGACGGAACATGTTTTCATACTTTTCATCACCGGTACCCAGAATGACCAGCTGGATATGCGATTGTAACAGACGGCCGATGACCCATTCTACAAGGTCGAAGCCCTTCTGGTCAGTCAGCCGGGTAATCATGCCAATCATCATAACGTCGGGGTCAACCGGCAGGCCAAGCTCCTTCTGAAGCTCCATCTTGTTCTTCTGTTTGCCCTTGACAACCGTCCTGGCGGAAAAGTTCGCGGAAATCTTAGGGTCGGTTTCCGGATTGTAGATATCATAATCAATGCCGTTGACAATACCGGACAGGCTTTCCCGCTTTGCATAGAGCAGGCCGTCAAGCCCTTCGCCGTAGTAGGGGAGCTGGATTTCCCATGCGTAGGTATCCGAAACGGTTGTAATGCGGTCGGCGTAAACGAGACCGCCCTTGAGCATATTGGCATCCTTTTTGAATTCCATGCGGCCGGTTACAAATACATCATCCGGCAGATTGGTATAAAGCTTAAGGGTATCAATATCCCACACACCCTGGAACTTCAGGTTATGGATAGTCATAATTGTATGGATGTTATGGAAGAATGGGTTGGACTTAAACACCGTATGCAGCATGACGGGGAGTACGCCGACCTGCCAGTCATGGCAGTGGATAACGTCGGGATGGAAGCCAATTACCGGCAGGATTGCCAGCGCGGCCTTGGAGAAGTAGCAGAATTTCTCAATGTCCCAATGGATGTCGCCGTAGGGTTTAGGGTCGGAGAAATAGTGCTGATTGTCGATGAAATAGTAGGTAATGCCGTCCAGCTCGCAGGTCATAATGCCGACATAGACATCACCAAGCTTGCCGAGATCCATATAGAAATGGTGCACATACTGGAAATTATTGCGGTACTTTTCGGGAATGCATGCGTAGTCGGGGATAATGACGCGCACGTCATATTTATTCTTGTCGAGGGACTTGGGCAGTGCGCCCACGACATCGGCAAGACCGCCAGTCTTAATAAACGGCACACATTCCGACGCAACGAATAAGATATTTTTCAAAACTAGTTCCTCCTCATTTTGTCTGGTTTCTGACGGCTTCGGCTGAGCTTGTCCAGCCTCCTACTTACAGTATACCATAAATTTTTAGAAAATGAAGGGGTTTTCGGAAAATTTTGTTTTACAAAGTTTCCGCCGGATTTTTGGTATTTTTCAAAGGCGCTGCCTGGCAGGGAAATGGGAAACACAGCAAGCACTGCGATGCAGAGTTATAGGGTATAGGAAAAACTTTTTCAGGCTCTGCGCAGCACTTTTTTGATGCTTAGCAGGATATCCTGCGCGTTTGCTGCGCAAATCACCAGGAACATTACCAACTGGATGGGATACCAGAACTGTCCATGGTACAGCAGTGCCAACGCGCTCTGCGCACACAGCATCAGGAAAGTTCCCGCGAAGCGCCCGACCTTCCATTTGATTTCTAAATAGCGGCGGGAATGGATTGCGCGGGCAAGGAACATACCGATATAGCACAGCAGGGTGGAAAAGGCCGCGCCGTTGCCGCCAAACCGCTTAATCAGTACATAGTTGAGAATCAGGTTGGCAATCGCGCCGCCAATGGCAGATGTAAACGAAAAAATCGTCTTTTTATATAGCGCATAGACACTGTTTGCGAAGTTGGAAAGGCAGCAGAAACTGGTTGCGAAAATCAGCAGCGGGATATAACGCCAGCCCTCAAAATAGGAGGGGATTGCAATAATCGCCATGCCGATCCGGCTGAACATAACAATTCCGGAGGCCATCATAAAAATGATTGCCTGATAGGCGTTGCCGACCTTGGAGAAAAACTCGACTTGTTCTTCATAGGTGTTGTTGGTAAAGGTGGAAAGCTGCCACGCTTCGATAAAGATACCGGAAACCACAGTCAGGATGGTCGGAATTTTATAGGAAGCCATGAAAACCGCCGCGGTTTCCTCTCCGGTCAGCCACGAAATGAAGAACTGATCGGAGCTGCTGAAAATCCAAACACAGATCGTTGTCATAATCAGCGGCGCGGCATAGCGGTACATGGATTTTGCCAGCGCTGGGCGGTAAGCGCTCGGCCGGAAATAGCGGGGAAGCTTCTCGATGAAGCAGAGCGCGATAACGGTCAGCCCATCCGAGCAGACAACTGAAAGCACAAAGCCGGGAATCCCAATTTTCAGGACGCTCAGGAACAGGATATTAAATACAACCGTCATGACGGTGCGGAAAACACCGTCCAGCGCATACAGCCGCACGTGGCCCAGCGCCCGCACAAATTGGGAGCAGGCTGCCTGAAGGGATGATACCAGCACATACAGATAAATCAGCATGACATAGCTCGGTAAAATCTCCGACTGCGGCAGGAAATGCTGGAGAAGCGGCCCGATTAGCGGATAAAAGGGGAGGAGCAGGAGCACGCCGCCCAGCACGGTCAAAATGCTGATGCTGAATACCTCGGAACGGTCGTTGGTCGGGTCCACACCGTAACGGATGACAGCGTTTGCAATGCCCAGCGACGCGACCGGGATAATGATATTGGAAACCAGGATGATAATATTCGCGACCGCGTATTCCGGCTTGGTCAGCGCCGCAGTATAAAAATGGTTCATCACAAACACGAGCAGCTTGGAGCTGAACGTGCCGATGGCAAAAATCATGGTATTGCCAAGAAGCTTTTGATATCTGTTCATGGATTCTTTTTCTCCGGTATATCCGCGCGTTTCAGCCGCGCATAATGTAAATTCGCAGCAATCCGCTTCACTGCCATCGCTGAAAGAAGTCCGAGGATGATTCCGATTACCGCGCCAAATAGGACATCGGTCAGATAATGCACCCCGACATAAAGCCGGGTAAAGCCAATCAGTGCCGCCAGCAGGAGCGCCGCCGCCCCGGGCTTTTTATAGAAGCAAAAGATTGCCGTTGCTGCCGTAAAGGATGAAAGCGAGTGCCCAGAAGGGCAGGAATATCCGCCAATCTGTACAAGCGGAATCAAATCC
>CAJUJQ010000211.1 GCA_910586575.1 uncultured Clostridia bacterium
GCCGCTGCACATCGCCTTCTCGCTCCAGAAAACCGATAAGAAAGCGCAGAATACCGGGAAGATTTCTGTTTGGAATTTGAACGATGAGCACCTTGCCGAGCTGAACAAGGATGATTGTGTGGTCGCACTGAAAGCGGGCTATGGATCCGCCATGCCGCTAATCTTTACCGGCCTTGTAACGCACGTTGTGACTTCACCGGACGGGGCCGACCGCTGTACCGCGATGGAGGTCGTAGACAACCGTATTGAGATTCGAGACACCTACGTCTCCCTGTCCTATGCTGGGACAGTCAGCACCAAGACGCTCATTGAGGATGTCGGCGGACAGATGGGCGTTGCGGTGACGTTTTCCTATAATGCGGCGTTTTACGATTTTCCAAACGGCTATAGCTATGTTGGCCCCGGCATCAATGTCCTGACTAAAGCCTGCGAGAGCAGCAACCTTGTCTGGTCACTGCAAAATGGTGTGCTTCAAATCAAGCGGCCAAACGACGTGATGTCGAAGGAAGTCTATGTACTTTCGCCGGACACCGGATTGCTTGACATCCCAAAGCGCGTCTCGGAATCCAACGAGAACGGCACGAAGGATGCGCAGCACGGCTGGGACGTGGAATACCTGATGAACGGCGCGATCAACGTGGACGATTACGTGAAGCTGGAAAGCAAGACCGTCACGGGGTTCTTCCGTGTATACTCTGTGGAGCTTGAGGGCGATAACATCGACGGCTCATGGACGTGCCGTGCGAGGCTGCTGGAAATCAAGTAAGGAGGCGAAAGCCTATGATGCAAGAACTCGTAGAGCGGGTCAAAGACGTAGCGAAGGACGCGGTAAACGACGCCCACACCGTGATACCGGGAAAAATCGTCTCGTTCGACCCGGCGACCTGTCAGGCGGTTGTGCAGCCGGTTATGAAGTACCGGAAGCCGGACAAAACCACAATTGATTATCCGCAGATTACCGGCGTTCCGGTATACTTCCCGCAGGGGAACAATCAGCAGGCATCCATTTCCTGGGTCGTCAAGCCTGGGGACGGGTGCCTGCTGCTTTGTGCGGAGCAGGCGCTGGATTACTGGATGTACGGCAGTGAGAGCGATTCCGATTTACGGTTCGACCTGACGAACACCATTGCGATTGTCGGCCTGTTCGTGCATCCGGGGCCGGGCGTGCAGCGGGCCTGCGACGAGGACGCGGTCGTCGTGATGGCTGGGGATGTAGTGCTGACCGTGAAGCCGGAGCTGGTACAGATTGACGGCAATCTCCAAGTCAACGGCTGGATTCATTCAACCGAGGATATGGTTGCCGGAAGCATCAGCCAGCAGCACCATACGCACACCGCGCCGCACGGCGAAACAAGTCCGCCGCATTAACAGGAGGCATCTGCCGTGATTGATTTGAAATTGACTAACGATTGGGATTTGGATATCAATGCCCTTGGCGATTTTTTCCCGACGGCGAGTGTCGCGCAGGCGGTCACAATCCGTTTGAAATGGTTCCTTGCCGAGTGGCGGCTTGGCCCGGCCTTTGGCTTCCCGTACTACGAGGAAGTGTTCATCAAGAATCCGAACCTGACAAAAATCCGGGGGGATCTGCGGGACCTTGTTATGGGTGTTGAGGGCGTGACCGATGTTACACGTATTGAGATTGATCCGAACCCCGAAACCAGGCGCGCCAATATCCGGATTGCGTTTCTGGTCGGAAAGGATGCAGAGGAGGTGAAAATTCAATGGCAGACTATGGCTTGACGCCGCAAGGCCCGAATATCAAGCGCTTGGATGTGATTCTGAACGAGCTGCACGACTCCATGACCGAAAAGCTCGGTGTGAACACGCGACAGAATCCACAGTCGCTGCTGAACCATTTGCTGACCAATATCGCCGACCGAATTGCCGAGCTTTGGGAGCTTGGGCTGGATGTGTATTATTCGCAGTACCCGTCTACCGCGGAGAATATCGACCTGGACAACGCTGCGCAGTATGGCGGATCCACACGTGAAACGCCGGTACCGTCCTACTATCGGATTCTGTGCACCGGGACAGACGGTGCAGTCCTCCCGGCTGGAACGCTGATTGCTTCCGACACCAATCCGGCGACACAGCTGGTTCTGAGGGAGCCGAAAGCCATCACCCGCACAGCGTTTAACACCGCTGCAATTAAGCTGGCTGTCTTTCCGGCTCACGGGCCGCTCACAGCGATTTTGAATAACGTCACATATACTTTCATCCTTAAGGGTACAGAAAGCCCCGCAGGAGCACTCGCGGGCTTAAAGGAGGCCATCACCGATGAAGCTTTTATCGTCGATGTGGACGAAGAAAAAGAATTGCTGAATATCCGGGCGGTGGACGAGGTATCGTCAAATATCCTGGTGCTGTCTGAAAATCTGACAACGGAAACGATCGGCAGTGTGATTCGGTTTGCCACAGTAGAAGACGGCGATATTTTGCTGCCGAACGGCATCGTTACCAGAATTGTGAAGGCTGCCGCCGGGCTCCAGAGTGTCACCAATGTCGGAACTTACATTTCAGGGCGGCTGAAGGAAACAGATATCGAGTTTCGGAAGTCCTACGCCGATAAGATCTTCTCGCGGTCTACCCGAATGCTGGAGAGCATCCGGAGCGCGATCCTTTCCAATGTGCAAGGCGTCACGTCCGTAGCGCCTTATGAGAACGACAGCAATGTGATAGATGATATGGGGCGCTGGCCGCACAGTGTTGAGGTAGTGGTAGACGGAGGGGACAACACCGAAATCGCCAGACAAATCCTTAACACAAAAGCAGGTGGCATTAACACCTATGGCGCGGTGGAGGTTATGATTCCCGGCGAATATGGGGAGGACATTACGGTGCGGTTTAACCGCCCGACCTATGTCATGGTCTGGTTCCGCGTAGCAATCACCGTGAGCCGGAAAACAGCCCTGCAGGTGGACTATGCGGAGCGTATCAAAGAGGTGATTTTGACAGCAATGGACGAAGTGGATACCGGGCAGGATGTCATGCCGCAGCGCTTCATGGTGCCGCAAATTTACGACCGTGTTCCGGGCGTGAGCTATGCGGACATTTCGCTGGCTATCGCCCAGGATGACAGTAAGCCGGAAGAGTACCCGCTGCGGAATGTCGCGGTGATTGCCAGGGAACGCGCGGTAACTGAAGAAAAGCAGATTGAGGTGGTGCTCAATGGCTGATTACGCAGCACAACTGAAAAAAGACCTTCTGGAACAATTCAAGGGCGCGCCCAATATCGAAGCGCTGATGGATGCTGTTGGCGAGCAATTACAGGCGGTTGCTGATTTTTACGAACAGCTGCGGACGGAGCGCGGTGTGGCCGCAAGCGTCGGCAAACAGCTTGACGGCGTGGGGGATATCGTTGTCCTGAGTCGGGGCGAGGCCGGGAAAATGGCTGCGTATGCAGGACGGAAGGATACCTTTAACGATGAAGTTTATCGCAAATATTTGTACTACAAAATCGTGAAGAACACGAATACCTGTACGTATCCGGCGCTGATTAAGGCGTTTCGGCTGTTTTGGGACAAACCGCTGTATTACCGTGAGGATCCAGAGCAGCCTGCGGTTATGTTGCTGGATACTGGGACTTTATCGCCTGAAGATCATGCAGAGAATTTGCTTTCCGCGCCGATTATTAAAGCCGCTGGCGTTGGCATCCATATCACAGCCGTTACGGAATCACCCGTTGCAGAGGAAAGTCTGTACGTCACCCCCTGCCGCTATGAGACGCGCATGATCTCCGTCCTGCCGGAGCTGCGGCC
>CAJUJQ010000212.1 GCA_910586575.1 uncultured Clostridia bacterium
TTGGTAAGGACGGAGAGACGGGCCCATGTCGAAATAATACTGTCAAAAACGGGGAAGAATCTTCTGCAAAACCCGGATTCTTTTTGCAAATCAGCACTTTTCCTGCCGTTTTCAATTTGGCATTTTTGGCCTGACCACATATCTGCCCACAGACAGAAAAATCGGCCCACCTGGGAATTGTGTCCCTGGTGGGCCGTAAATTGGTTGTTAAGCCTCGATGCGCAGCTGTTGAAAATCGCCGTTATCCCATGATCCAAGCAATTCCCCAGCGGTATCCGGGCTCTCAAATCGCAGGGCATTCGAATCTCGTCCGCTGTATGACAAATAGTTAATATTTCCATACCAAACGATACTGTGATCAATTACAGCGTAACGATGCCGGAGATTATTTTTTGTATCTACGGTAATCTTACGGCTTGCTAACAAGGCGATAGATTGTGCAATGGCGGCGCGCTGTTCCGGCAAATAATTTTCAGGCGGCCTTGTGTGGATTGTCACGGCAACACCGGCGGCAATCGCTTTCTCCAATGCGGGTAGTACGGCCTGTGTCCGGACTTTTTTCAAAAAAGGGCTGACAATCAGGATGTCTTTTGCGGCATCGCTCAAATCAGACACAAATGGGGCAAAATAATCTTGAGCGTTATAAATACGGCTTGAAACCGGATCATGTTCCGATGCTTTTATGCAGTACCCAAGTTCTGAATATCCTTTCAAACGCTTATGGTACATTCGCTCTAACGATGGGATGTGGATATCGACATAATCGTAGACACGGACTTCCTGTTTGCCCTCATAATTTCGGTGCAGACGGCCAACATATTGGGCAAGCGTACCTTTCCAGGAGATGGGCATTGCCAGCAGGATCGTATCCAGACGAGGTTCATCAAACCCTTCGCCTATATACTTTCCGGTAGCGACCACCACAAGGGATTCATTTGCTGGAACTGCTCACAAGGAAGCCAGTTTTTCACGTTTCTCTTTCTGCTTTCCGCTGCCCAGAAGCAAAAATACATGATCCGCTTTGCCCCGAAGGGCCTCCTCCAAACGAATTGCGTGCTCCTTTCGTTCAGTCAGCAGCAGCGGTGTTCTTCCCTCCGCAACTACTTGGATTGTGTCAGAAATCAGGAAGTGATTTCTTGCCTCATTCTTCGCAATACCAGAATAGATATCTTGGATCGTTCGGGCGTCAGGCAGCCGTGTTCTGGTAAAGCGCGGAATTGCGTAATGAGAGAAGCTCCGCTTTTCTGCCTGGTTTTTTGCATCGACTGAGTAACGTACAGGACCGCATTGCATAAAAATAACTGGCTGATGGCCGTCTGGGCGAACAGGTGTGGCGGACAGGCCATAGATATATCGAGCTTTCACTTCCCGCATGATTTTTTCAAAGGTAAAGGCTGCTAAATGGTGACACTCATCGCACAAGACCATCCCATATTCCGAAACAAAAGGCTTTACGTCTTTTTCTTCACCCTCAAAAAGGGATTGCATAATGGCAATATCAATGATACCACCCCGCGTGTTTTTCCCCGCACCGATTTGACCAATCTGCTCGATTCGTTTCTTTCGGCCACGCCGCTTGGGTTGCTCCGGCAAGGGTTCCTGAACATCAAGAAAATTTTCCAGCGATGCTTTCCACTGTTCCAGAAGTGCGCTGGAGTGGACCAGGATCAGGGTGTTAACTTTGCGCTGCCCAATCAAATACGCGCCTACCACTGTTTTACCAAAAGCTGTAGTCGCGGACAGGACACCAATGTCATGGGACAAAAGAGCCTTAGCTGCCGGTATTTGTTCCTGGCGGAGTTCCCCACGAAAAGCAACGCTGATCTGCTGTCCAGGTTGACGCTGATCCGCTAAAATGTATGGAGTATCATATGTGTCAAGCAGATCCTTCAACGGCTCAAAGCACCCCCTGGGGATTCCCATAAAATCCGGATCTTCGTAGCTGCAATCAAGCACGCGGGGTATATTGTAGACGGGCAAGCGCATGGCTTGCTTTTTATAGAATTCAGGATTCCGAAATGCGGCCAAGCGTTTGACTGTATTTAACGCCTTTTGTGAAAAGCCATATTTATCAACATACAAGAGATTTGAAATCATGAGCCGGGCTTGTATCGGAAAATCTTCGCGATGCAGTTCCGGCGTTTTCCGCCTTAATGGCCACGGTTTTGGCTCTACAGATTCCAGCAATACTCCTGTTTCTCCGTTGCCGCACAGCTTTCCCACCATGTCCGCCAATTTTTCCGGCGTGATTTTAGGCAGGGCAGAGAGAAATGACCACTGATCTTCATATGGCATAAACTGTTCGTCGACAAATAACGTATTGCCTTTTTGCCGAGCTTGGCCTTGAAAAGGCAAGGCAATCAGATTTCCAAACCCGCCTTTTGGGACAGTGTCCTGAGAAGGGAACAACCGATCGTAGGATTTGAACTGCAGTTCGTGCCGGCGGGCCATTGCCTGCGTCAACAGCCCGCTCCCCAATCGACGGGCATCCGCAGCGGAAACAGGCTCAGAAAAGAAAAACCAAATGTGTGCTCCATTCCCTGAGCGGGAGCGTTCTACGGCGGGTGTAATGTTAAAGGCAAGGCAGGTTTCGCGGAAAGCAGAAGTGTCTTCCCTCCACGATTCTTCATCAAAGTCTACCGCCAAAAGCCAGGTTCGATCATCCTCCAGCATGGGGTAGATCCCCACAACATCCCGACAGAATTCGTCCTGTCCCATCATATGTGCCCAAATAATCTTTGCAGTTAAGGGCATGAAAGCCCTGTTGGGGCACTCGGGGCATTTTTGCGCCCTTTTATTGCAAAGTTCCGGCTTCCACTCGTTTTGACAAGCTGGGACATAGCCGCTTTTACCTGTCTTTAAGTTGTAGTAGCGTTTTGCATAGAGGTTTTCCCGTCCTCGGAACAAAGAGAGAAAGAATGTGATCTTTTCCTGCGCGGTACTACCGGTGTTAATGGGGGCAACCGGTTCTGAAGCTGCTGCCTCGGTGTGACTGAGCCAAAAATCCACTGGGCAGATAAACTTTTTTCCATCAGGATTTGCACACAGGACAAACTGCGAAGAATCCTCCACCGAAGAGAACATTTCGATGAAGCGGTATTCATATCCCGCTATCACTGCTATATGTTTCATAGATATGCCCCCTCGTGTAAGATGATGCACTATCATTTAGTGGAAAATTTTAATGTATTGTGCGGATTTCCCTTATAAAACTATATCACATATTCCTGAAATTGTATAGTATTTACTTGCGCTGGCCGCTGCTGACCATGTATTCCTGTCAACTTGCCCCAAAGCTTACTTTTAGCCGCTCCTTTTCTGCGGCAATCTCCGCTTTCATCTGGAGGATCATCTCCGCCAGCAGTTGCTCACATTCCTCTCTGGTCTTGGTGTAAACATTTCTGGGATGCTTCTTGCCATCCGGCCAGACTGGGGAGTAGCGGCCCTCCCACAGATGGTCGTTGATCTGAGTGACGCACCCGGTTCCTGCCTTGCGCCGCTGGCCCTTGTAAGGCCGGAATGTGCTGGGAGCGGATTTCTTTGCGGCGGATTCTGTTTCTGCCGTAAACTCGGCCTTGCCGATTCCCCGGTCGATTTTGCGTGCCGCTGTCTGCCGCATCTCATCGGTGACGTGGGCGTAGATGTTCAACGTGGTGCTGCTGGACACATGCCCGATCACCGTAGAGAGGGTCTTGACGTCCATCCCATGCTCCAGGGACA
>CAJUJQ010000213.1 GCA_910586575.1 uncultured Clostridia bacterium
AAAATTGTCTGTTCTGCTTTCTGTTCATGATTTGTTTACTCATTCAAATACCCTGCGGTCCACCTGCATCTGCGTAGACACGCGGGTGTAGATATAGCATCGCTTTTTCTTGGGGGTGGCCTTCTTTTGCGGCATAGGCACACCTTCTTTCTTTCGTGTTGCCTATGATTATAGCGGATTTATGCTCATTTATCAAGGTGATTTCAGAAAATTACGTAAAAAAGTATTGAGGTATTAGAGTATAAATGCCTCTCCACGCCGTCCCTGACGGACAGCGTGGAGAGGCATCACTTTTCAGATTATCAAATCCGGGAGATCATTTCGTTGCAACGAACACCATTTCCGCATTGCCCAGATAATCAGGCTTGAAACGAACTTCAGATTCCGCCCAATCCGTCGGAGTCTGGAAACATACGACACCGCTCATTTTCTTACCTGGAACAATGTCGCCACTCAACGAAGGTTTATCCGTGATAAGACTTACCATGTGTTCGAGTTCAGCAGCGTAATCATCGACATAAATATCAAATGACCCAAACGAGTTGACCGACACGTTCTGTCCGGAGTTATTCTCAAGTTCAAACTCGCATAAAACGAAAACCTTTCCTTCATCAGGCTTGGTGTACTCTGCGCCAGTGCTCTCGGATACACCCACTAAAGTTGCGGACAAATCATTCAGGACGCCCGTTTCACCAATGCCATAAACTACCGGCTCGGCATTCGCCGCATATCCTATGGAGACGTATTCCATTTCCATACTCGGCACCGTAAGTCTGGAGCCCAGCACCGTCTTATAGGTCTTCGTGCCGGTACACACGCCGTAACAAGTGATATTGTCGTCTTCAAGAATCCGGTCAGCGCCATCAGGCAATTCATAGGTAACATACCATGTATCATTACCTGCACTAACCCGATAAACTACCGTACCCAGAATACCATCGGAAACTTGTATTACGCGGCCAGATATTTTCACCTTTTGGCCTTTATACTGATCGGGATTCCGTGCAACATCAGCCCCAGCCACTGTCACACAGTCCGCAGCATATTCCTCCAGAGTCTGTGCCGGGGGTTGCTGCGTTTGTGTCTGCATCTGCCCCTGCTGCTGTTCGGTCGGCTGCTGCGTCTGTGCCGGCTGTCCAGGTGACTGCGGCTGGGAAGGAGTGAAAGAATAACGATCCGGCAACCTCTGCGCAATAGCCCCAAGCATAGCGAGAATCAGGACTGCGATACCGATCTTCTTCCAAAGAGCCATAGTCAGATTTGCGCCGCAGCCGGGGCAGCGTTTGGCCGACTTCGCGACGGACCTACCGCAGACCTTGCACGTCTTCATCCCCTTGGTATCTACCGTACGGGGAGCGGCCTGCCGACCGTCTCTGCCGCTGTCACCGTCACCCTGCACAGCGGACTCCTTAGCAGCCTTACGAGCTTCCAGACGCCGCCTCAACTCCTCACGATCCTTCTGCTTGTCGTCCATAATTGAAAACCTTAACCTTTCTTTCCGAAACCGACATCCGACTATTCGACTGTCCGCATCACCCCTCAAACAGCAAAAGAAATATTTACACAAAAATGTTTAGGCGTATTAGAGTATATCGTGGCAAGATAGCGCAGAGACGTGCGTTACGGAGATGGAAAAGGGAAAATGCTCAGTCGTCACCAAGCCCCCGGTCGCCCTTCTGGCGCCCTGCCTCGTCCGCGATGGCCTGGAAACCATTCCGCTCCAGCTCCATCTCACGCTGCCGCATAGCCTCGGCGAATTCCCTGACATGGGCATCCACCACGGCACTCAGGAACTCGCGGCATTCCCTGGACAGCTCCTCCCGCACGATGGACAGCCTGCCCTGCTCGTCCCGGACAGCTACCGGCGGCAGCTTCCGTCCGGCCTTGGCCTCGCTGTCCCGCTTCCTCATGCGCCACCGCTTGAAATCCTCGAACAGCTCGTCCTCATCCTCCGGCTCTATCGTGTAAAAACGCAATGCATTACCAAAATAATCCTTGATCTCGGCGTTGATCCTGTCGCGCTCCGACACCGGCTTGGGCGCTTCAGGCGCGGGGTGACCGAACATCTTCGCCAGGCTGTCCGGTTGGTAGTTGGTGCCTAGCTTATGGGACTTGGACTTCAAGTTCTGGGGGATCTTATCCAGGAACCGGGACGTGTCCACCAGCTCGAACAAATAATGCTCCGGCTGCGTCCGAGTGGCCCGGTGCCGGTACGTCAGCCTGCCCGTCTGCTTGTCCTTCTGGGGGACCAGCTCCACGCCGTCCAGGCGGAGGCGCTGGGCAAACCCGGCCTCGTCGGCGGCCCCGGCGGCGGCCCGCTTGATCCTCTCACGGAGGTCGTCAATCCAGATGTACTTCTCCGGGACCAAATCCGGCTCACGCCCCATCACAGCCGCTGCCTGCTGCGCCTCCTCGTTCATGGCACGGATCTTCTCGTTCGCCATGCGCTGTCCCCGGACCCCAGGAGTGACCCGCTCAGGGGCCAGCTCTGCGGGCTTGCTTTCAATGAACCGGGCACATATCAGGTCCACGGTCCGGCTGAACTCCGAATGATGCCGGGCGGAGTGGTCCAGCCCCTTGAAGTCCGTGATCTTCACGTCGTTGGTGATTATGTGGGCATGGACCTTGTGCCCCACGCCGTCCGTCTGGACGAAGACCGCCGACTGGCAGTCCGGGGCGTTATACTTGGCGAACTGAATCCCGATCTCCAGCGCTACCATGCAGTCGTTGGGATCGTCAGGGTTCAGCTCATCGGGGCCGAAAGAAATGATAAACCGGTTGGCCTGGATCTTGTGCTGGGCGCTCGCATGGTCCCAATAATACTGCATCTGCTCTTCAAAAGGGACCACGTCATCCGGCATCATGTTCACCCCGGCGACGTACTGGTTCCGGGACTCCGAGCCGTCATGTCCCCTGCCGTTCCCACGGGCGTACCTGATCGCGTCAGCGCCATAAGCCGTCCTTGTCACACGCGAATAAGGCACTGAAGCTCACCCACTTTCCCGCTGACCTTCCTGTACTCGTTCAGCAGTCCTTCCAGCTCCTTCTTGGATAAGGACGGTCCGGCATTCCGCCCCATGGCCGTGGTGCCGCCCTTGACCATCTGGTTCAACGCCCGGATCTCCTGATTGTAGTTAATGCCGATCCGGTTCAGCTCGATCCCGATCCTGGAAACAGCGTTCCCGAGCTCCGCGACCTCCTCCCTGATCTTCCCGGCCTGCGCCCTGTCAAGACACTTGACCGTACCGAAATAGTCACCCAGCTTGCCCGTGATAGCCAGCCGCGCTACCTCCGCGACGGACACCCCTTCCTGCCGGGCAACGTCCCTCAACGCCTGCCATGCGTCCGGCGTAAACCGGATCGTCACGGGCTGCAGCTGAGCCTCCGCCTGCTCCATCTTGTCCATACCACCACCGCCTTTCTGCACCCAGTATACGGCCGCCGGTCCAATAACGCAAGTACTGAAATTTTCAAATTTTCCGGTGCTCTATTCCGACAGGTTTTGTCTCTCGTCATGCGCAGTAAATTTCAAATGGCATGCGTCAAAATCGCAAAGACGCATGCATCGGAATTGCAAAAGCGCAAGATCGGAAGAGCGTCG
>CAJUJQ010000214.1 GCA_910586575.1 uncultured Clostridia bacterium
GGTTTGAGCATTTTCAAAATATCGCGTTATCTATCTATAGATAAAAACTCCCAATATTTTACCGCCTATATTAGCAATCCTGCTTTTGACCGGCTGCATCCTTGCACTGCTGGATGCGCAGACAATTTCCAGACTGCTCGGTTCCGGTTCTGGGGAATGGGAATTGCCGCTGTTGTCGGCTGTATTACCTTCCCGGTTTTGTTGCGTTTCCGCTTGCCGCTGTGATGGAAAAGACGACTGCGGACAAGGACGCGGTTTATGAGAGGGCAGCCGGAAGACTGGAAGAGAATTAGGATTTTGAATAGAATCGTGTGGATGGTCAAGGGGGATTTCACCAAAAGGTGAAATCCCCCTTTAAAATCTGTGTTATTGTAGGAATGGAGGCTGATGAGCGTTAAGCCGCGGCAGGCTGTCAGTGCCCGAAATAAGAGAAGTGCATATAATCCCGTTTGCTGGACCAGGCGTCCCCGCCCCACGAAAAGCCGTATTTTTTGAAAATCCGCACGACCTCTCCGGACGCGGGGATGGAATATGGGTCCTCACCCGGTTTCCAGTATTCCCCGACGGTTGCGGTCAGCTTGCCGTCCTCACCGATGGAGGCCTCGAAGTTTTCCTCCCAGTTGATGTCAATCGCGGTGCCCCAGCGGTGCTCGCTGCGCTCACTGGAACGCCAGCCATAGCCGCCGATATTCTTAATCGGGAACTGCTCGTCCCCTTCATAGATTTCCTGGAAAATCTGCTGTACAATGGGGGCGATGGAAGCGTGTACAATCAGCTTGGTTTTGCTGCTGGTTTTGCAGCCGTCCTCGGACAGCTGCCAAATCGGAATGACAAGCGTTTCCATGGCAGCCTCGGCTTCTTCCTCGGTCTGGAAATATGTAACGGTGTCCCCGAACACCAGCCGGGTTTTCTCTTCCTCGTCGGTGGGGAAATCCGATGTAAAGCCGTCACCCCTTACGGGAAACAGCGGCAGGGGGGCATCCTCCGGCAAAGGGGTTTCCTCTTCCAGCGGCTCCCGTTCCGGCACGCCAGCCAGAAGGGAGGTATCGGAGAATACCTCAACAAATCGCCCGGACAGCAGCAGCGCCTGCTGCCGCGCAGCCGTGCCGAAAGGCTCGAGCGTCAGCGCGCCGTAGGTGGAAACGCCGCTCATAATCCCGAGGTCGTTCATGACCGTCATGGCTTCGAGCGCCCACCAATCGACCGTGCCGGCGTCCGGGAAATGGGACAGGTCGCCCACGGGGTCCACGCTGCGCCCGGCGGCCTTGGCGACGCTGGACAGCATGACGCACAGCTCTTGACGGTTGATGGTGGCGTCCGGGGCGAAGGTGCCGTCCGAGCGGCCGCTGACAAGCCCCAGGCGGCTTGCCGCCGTAACGGCGGGGTCGTCGCAGTCGGGGAAGGGGGTGCCGGCCTCCTGCGCGGCCTGCTGCCCGGTAACGGCCTCGTAGGCGGCAAGCGCCACGGCGGCGAACTCGGCGCGGGTGATTGGCGCGGTCGCTTCGGCGTCCGCCATCGCCGCTGGTTCCAGCCCCGCGCGCTGCGCGGCCTTTACACCGGGCTGTGCCCAGTTGTCCACATGTTCAAGCGCCTGTGCGGGGCTGGGGATAACCAGTGCACAAGCTGTGCATAAACCAACAGCTAGCCTGTGGATAACTTTCATAAAAACTCCTCTGAAATTACAAACTGATTACAGAAAGTTACAGGTCGGTTACAAACCGGTTAATTTTCCTGTAACTTTAAAGCGGGAAATGGGGATAAACCCCTTGGAAATCACAACTTATGCACACTGTCCACAGAATTATCCACAGTTGTACACAGGGATGTTCAGGGCTGTGCCTTTACAGGATTTTGGTGGGCAGTTGTGGATTACGCACCGGCGGCGCGGTCCACAATGCGGTATTGCAGTGCTTCGGCAAGGTGGGCGGCGGCGATATCGTCGCTGCCGTCGAGGTCGGCAATCGTGCGGGCGACCCGCAAAATGCGGTCGTGGGCGCGGGCGGTTAGCCCGAGACGTGTAAAGGCAGCCGCCAGCATCCGGTCCCCGTCGGCGTCCAGCGGGCATAGCTCCGCGATTTTGGACGGGGGGATTGCGGCGTTGCAGGGGACGCCCTCCGGCAGGCGGGCAAGCTGGCGCTCGCGGGCGGCGGCGACCTTGGCGCGCATGGAAGACGAGGATTCCTCATGCGCGGCGGCGCGCCCGGAAAGCGCTTCATAGGTGACAGGCTCGACAGCGACCTGGATATCGATACGGTCCATCAGCGGGCCGGACAGCCTGCGCAGGTACTGCTGCACCTGGCCCGGCTTGCAGGTGCAGCGGCCGGTGCCGTACCAGCCGCAGCGGCAGGGGTTCATGGCGGCGGCCAGCTGGAAGGCGGCGGGGTAGGACACCCGCCCGCCCGCGCGGGAGATGGTCACAACGCCGTCCTCGAGGGGCTGGCGCAGGGCTTCCAGCACATCCCGCCGGAACTCCGGAAACTCGTCCAGGAACAGCACGCCGCGATGGGCGAGGGAGGATTCGCCGGGGCGCGGGATACGGCCCGAAGCGCCGCCGCCGACAATCGCCGAGGCCGAGGTATTATGGTGGGGGGAGCGGAACGGCCTGCCGCCCATGCGTGCCGCCTGCGCGCCCAGCCCGACCGCCGACCAGACGCGGATGACCTCCAGCCGTTCGCCGTCGGTGAGCGGCGGCAGGATGGTCGGCAGGCGCTTGATCATCATGGACTTGCCCGAGCCAGGGGAGCCGGAAAGCAGCAGGTTGTGCCCGCCCGCTGCCGCGACCAGCAGCGCGCGCTTGACCGTGCCCTGTCCGACAACGTGCGCAAAGTCGAGCGCGTCGTCGATGGAATCGGGCGGGGCAGGGGGCGGGCAGGGGCTGAGCGTCCCGCGCCGGTCGAGGAAGGCGAGCAGCTCGCCCAGACGGGAGACCGGATAGACGGTCACGCCCTGTGCGTAGGATGCTTCGGCGGCGTTTTCGGCGGGCAGGAAGATGGTGTCAAACCCGGCGTCCCGCGCGGCGATTGCCATGGAGAGCGCGCCGCAGACCGGGCGGATTTCCCCGGTCAGGGAAAGCTCGCCAAGGAAAACCGCTTTGCCGGGCAGCGCGTTAATCTGCCCGGACATCGCGAGGATGGCAAGCGCGATCGATAGGTCGTAGACCGGGCCTTCCTTGCGGGTGTCGGCGGGGGCGAGGTTGATGGTCAGCCGGGAGACCGGCCAGTCATAGCCCAGCTGCTTGAGCGCGCCGCGCACCCGTTCCGCTGATTCCGAAACCGCCTTGTCGGGCAGCCCGACAATATCCATCCGGGGCAGCCCGCCGGACAGCATCCCTTCCACCGTTACAATATAACCGTCGATCCCGGAAAGCCCGGCCGCGTGCACTACGGCTACCATTTGAATCCCCTCCTGTTCTGTATATAAGAAAAAGCTGCAAAACCAAGCAGTTTTACAGCTATCTGTGGTGCAGATGGGGGGACTTGAACCCCCACGTCCTTGCGAACACTAGCACCTGAA
>CAJUJQ010000215.1 GCA_910586575.1 uncultured Clostridia bacterium
GGCGTTTGCCATGCTTGATTTTCATCAAGCTGTTCAAAAGGGATAACCATGTTTAAAATTTTTGGTTCTCAACCCCCCTTGTTTTTCGGCTTAGTAGTGGGAGGGTAATTTTCCCCTCCCGCTGCTCTTGGGAGGGTAATTTCCCCCTCCCGCTGCTCTTTGAAAATTTCATATCCGATGCTCTGGATACTTTCCTGACGTGCCCCTATGGGGGCAAGCGACGTTGGAGGATGCGCGAAGACCATCTGTAAAAGCGGGGGCTGGAAACGAAGTCACTTTTTTTTCTGTTCTGTTCGATTCAGCTGCCCCGCCAGCTTTTATCAAATGACGGCCAATTATTAAGGTGGAAGCGGGTCCATCCGTCCATAAAGCCAGCCGTGGCGGCTGGTGTATCGCAAGAACAGCGTCAGGGATAATGATACTCCCGTCCAGTCCCGCCGAAAGGCAGGAGGGCGGCCGACAGCGATCCTGCCGGGGGTGAGACTCCCGTGAAGCGGTAAAGCCAGCCGCTGTCCAGAAGCATCGCCCAGCAGCCGGGGAAGTAGTGTCGAATACGGCTGTAAATCTTGATATCAGAAGCAACGGAGATCACCCTTTCTGCGGAAACGGGTGAACCAGAGTATGTAGAAGGGTGGTCTCCGTTTTTGTGCTATCAAGCACGAATTTTCAGCTTTCAAGGGAGGTCTTGAAAATGAATGAGAAAGCTGTACTTATGTTTGCGGATTACCCGGATGTCGTTGAGGTGACGCAGTTTCGCGAGATGTTGGGCGGCATCAGCAAGCGTCTGGCGTACCAGCTGCTGGCGAGCGGCGAAGTCCACAGCGTGCGCATCGGACGCGCGTATAAAATCCCCAAAACCAGCGTGATCGAGTATTTAATCGGAGAAGCGCAGTGCCGGATCAGCGTCAGCTGAACCGTTTCCCGTTTGCTTGTAAAACTTGTCAAAGGTGTAGAAAAAGTCGCATTGGTTTCTACAACACGACTATAGCTATTCGAAAAAGTTCGTGATATGCTTGTATCGTCAATGGCGGGCAAACGGACTGTTAAACGCAAAGGAGGAAATGATATGTTAACAGGAAGCCTGCAAATCAAAAACGATAAATACTACGCAATGCTGAACCTTTATGTAAATGGAAAGCGAAAGCCCAAGTGGATTCCGCTGGGGCTGCCGGTACGCGGCAACAAGCGGGCTGCGGAGCTGGAGCTGTGCAAGCCCATCACGAAGTACGAGAACGAGAACAACGCCCAGAAGCTCCCCGAAGGTGCAAACGTCCTGCTCGCCGATTATCTTCACCAGTGGTTGGAGATGGCGAAGCCGACAATCGCGCTGGCGACCTACCAGAGCTATAAGAACATGGTCAATGCCCGGTTGGACCGCTACTTCCGTGATCTCGGCGTAACGCTGGGTGGTGTGACCCCGACGCAGATCCAGACCTTCTATCAGACGATTCTGGACGATGGCTACACGACGAACACGGTCATTCATTATCATGCCGTCCTGCGGCGGGCGCTCCAGAACGCGGTGAAGAAGGACATCATCCCGCGCAATCCGGCTGACCGGGTGGACAAGCCCAAGAAGAACAGCTACAAGGCGTCTTTCTACAGCGACGGGGAAATGCAGGAGCTGTTCAATGTCTTCGACAATGATCCGCTGTGCCTGCCGGTGAAAATTGCGGCATACTACGGCCTGCGCCGCAGCGAGGTACTTGGGCTGAAGTGGGATGCGATCAACTTCGCTGAGAAAAGCATCTCCATCCACCACAAGGTCATCGAGGTGCAGGTGGACGGCAAGTTCGTGCCTTATGGTGAGGACGTGCTGAAAACCAAAGCCAGCATCCGGACGCTGCCGCTCCTGCCGGTGATCGAAAAGCTGCTCCTGGAAGAAAAGGAAAAGCGGGAAACCTTCCGGCGGCTGTTCAAGAAGGACTACTGCAAGCAGTACCTCGACTACATCTGCGTGGATCAGATGGGAAACCTGCTCCGACCGAACTTTGTGACCGAGCATTTTTCCTATATGGTTGACAAATTTAATCTTAAAAATATAAGATTTCATGATTTGAGACACACGTGCGCAAGCCTTCTATTAGCGAACGGAGTACCCATGAAACAGATACAAATCTGGCTTGGACATTCAAATTTCAGCACTACAGCTGATATATACGCGCACCTGGACGTGTCCGCGCAGACCGAAACCGGAGATGTAGCAGGGACTTTCTACACGAGGTCGGAGAAGAAGCATTCGGAGACGATTACGCTCTCGCAGGGCGGCGAGAAAAAGTCTAACGAACCGGCAGCAGGCAAGGACGGCAGCAACGATGAAACGCCGTCAAAGCCGTGCCGTCGTGTTAAGCAGGCCGCTCCGGAGCCGACCGTCGATCAGGCGGAAGGAACCGTCCAGCGGAAACCGTGCCGCGCGAAGAAGCCCAGCAGCAAGCCGTCCGCAGTCCCGCAGAGCATCGAAAAAAAGGGGAGCAGGCCCCGCACCACTTCTAGGGGTGTAGAAACTTGCCCCCGAAAAACTTCATCTCAAAGCGGCAGCGCCGGAAGGTGTAGAAAGCCCAAAGAGCTTCAATAAGTGTAGAAACTTGCAACTTCAAAACTTGCAACGAATTTCAAGGTTGTGAAAAGTTCCGAAAACTCGAAAACCGGAGATGGAAAAATCCGTGAGGGTGTAGAAATTATTCGAGAAGAATAGCAATATGATACTTTCACGGACGAAAGCGACTACAACTTATCGACTCAATAAAAGCGTAAAAACAAAGAAAAACCCGCCATAAGCAAACTTACAGCGGGATATGGCGGAGCGGGTGGGATTCGAACCCACGGACGGTTTCACCCGTCAAACGATTTCGAGTCGTTCTCGTTATGACCTCTTCGATACCGCTCCATATGAAATTGTGGGGATGCAAACGACCGGAAAAAGAATTGGCTACAAAGTCGGAATTACTGAGTAACTGCGAACAAATATTATCTACAAATTCAGAAGAACCAACACACACTAAACAACTTATTCACTGCGGGATTTTCAAAACCAGATGTTATAAATAAAATCCGAAAGCCTGAAAACCAATTGCACTTGTATTATACCACACTCAATAACAAAATACAAGCTTTTTTTATATCGGTTACAACAGTTTTATAAAATTCCAAAAACAGGAAAATAAAAGGAGGCAATAAAAGCCATCAACAGGATGCTATGCAACAATTCAAAATGCGAAAACGAAGGAAAGCCGCATCATGCGTTCCAATGAGATAACAAAGGAGCTTATAATGGTCCTTGGGATTCGGACCACGCCTAAGAAAAAGAACGTGAACAAGGAAGGCGCAAAAGAACCATGGCACGGACGCAGTACGTCCCGCAATTCAAGACGAAATTAGTCCTGGCGGTGCTGGGAGGCGAGAAAGAATTAGAGAAATCAGCGAAAAGGTATTCGGTATCCGGCACAGATAAACCAACCTTGACAATCAGAAGGAGTAACCAGGTTAAGAGCCTGAAGAATCGC
>CAJUJQ010000216.1 GCA_910586575.1 uncultured Clostridia bacterium
CTGGCGATTGAAAACGTCGCTTCGGCCGTCTTTGAATCTAAGGATACGGCGCTTGAGCAGTTCCGTGAACAGCTCGGAGACGACGCGCGTCTGCTGGATGATTTCGACACCGCGCACAACCCGCTGCGCGACGCGTACCATATCACGCTGGAGGACGTCTCCCTCGTCCGCCAGACGCGCAGCCAGATCCGGCAGCTGGACGGGGTCGGCGATACATCCTCCAGCGAGGATACGATTGCAACCCTGCTGCGGGTGCAGCGCGTGTGCCAGGTCATTTCACTGGTGCTGATTATTGCGCTGGGCGCGATTTCCATCTTTATCATTTCCAATACGGTCAAGCTCGCGATGTTCTCGCGCCGCGATGAAATCGCCATCATGAAAATGGTGGGCGCAACCAACTGGTTCATCCGCTGGCCGTTTGTGATTGAGGGCCTGCTGCTTGGCCTTGTCGGCGGCGGGCTGGCGTTTTTCGCTGAGTGGGGCGTTTATCTCGAGCTTCATCAGATGATTGCCAGCATCCTGCCCGCCTTTGAAATGGTCGGTTTTGAGCTGGTGCGGCCCTATATTTTGGCGATTTTCTTGGGCGTTGGCGTCATCGTCGGTATCGGCGGCTCGACGCTGTCCATGCGGCGCTTCCTGGATGTGTAAACGGTCGCTTTGAAAGGGGTGTCCGGCGCGCGTGCGCTGCCGGGCGGGTGTCCAAAAGGACACGTTAAAATATACACTGATTTGAAAGGAGTCCTTTTTACATGTTATCCCAAAAGGCTGTCAAGCGTGTTGCCGCGGTGATTGCGGCTGTGCTGGTGGGTTCGATGCTGTTTTCCATGCTGGCGGGCGGCATTGTCACGGCAGGCGCGGCGACCACCTCGGAGCTGAAGCAGCAGCTGAACCAAATCAACAGCCAGCAGAAGAAGATTAAAGAGGAGATTGCCGAGCTGAACAAACAGTTTGAGGCGGTTTCCGAAAAAAAAGCCAAGCTGGAAGAACAGATGGTGCTGACCGAGGACGAAATCACTGCCGTGCAGGGGATTATTGAGGAGCTGGAAGGTGAAATCAAAACGACCCAGCAGCAGCTCGTCGAAGCACAGATCAAGCTGGACGATATGCAGGATACCTTTGAAAAGCGCATCCGCAACATGTATGAGCAGGGCGACACCAGTTATCTGGACGTGGTGCTCGGCTCGGATTCGTTCAGCACAATGATTGAATACATGGAATATGTTTCCCGTATTATGGATTACGACAAGAAGCTGCTCGAAGAGTACGAAGCCGCGAAGAACGCGGTTGCCGCCGCAAAGGCGAAGCTGGAATTGGACAAGGCAGAGCAGGAGGACTATAAGGGCACGCTTGAGGTCAAGTACGACGAGCTGGACGACCAGCGCGCCGAGCAGGAAAAGCTTCAAAAGCAGCTGGAAGAGGATGTCGAGCTGAAGGAACGCGAAAGCAAGAAGATGGAGAGCGAGAAGGCAGCCATCAATAGCGAGATCGCCGAACTCAGTCGCAAGGCGAAGGCGGCTTATGAGGATTCCCTCAAAAGCGGTCTCAAGAGCAGCAGCGGCGTCCCATACAGCGGCAACTTTAGCTGGCCGCTCCCGTCACGCGGCACGCTGACCAGCGCGTATGGCTGGCGTAACCTCTGGGGCAGCAGGAACTTCCATTCCGGTACCGATATCGCGATGCCGACCGGCACAACCATCATGGCGGCAGCGCCCGGTACCATCGTCAAGAGCGGCATGTATAACTCTTACGGCAACTATGTCGTCGTTGACCACGGCGGCGGCGTCATGACTGGTTACGCCCATATGTCCCGCCGCAGCGTGTCGGTTGGTCAGTCGGTTTCCGCCGGGCAGAAGCTCGGAGAGGTCGGCTCGACCGGCAACTCTTCAGGGCCGCACCTGCATTTCCAGGTGTTCATCAACGGTTCGACTACCGACCCGATGAAGTACTTTAGCTAATTACATAACGGTGCGACAGCGGGGGGAGGGCAGCAGTTCTCCTCCCGTTTTTGCGGAAACGGTATCATCTGGCGGGAAACGGCATATAGATAAAACAGGAGCGGAGGTACATGGATTCGATGGACGAATTGGAAAAAAGGGCCGTGCGGCGCGGCGTGGTGGTCGGTGCATTGGGGATGCTGTTGGTCTGTCTGCTGGCAGGCTGGCGGCTGCTGCCCGGTTACGGCAATCATTTGATGACCATGCTCAAGCTGGGACAGATTGTGGATACGGCGGAGCGGGAATTTGTCGGGGAATTTGACGCGCAAATGGCGGGCGATATGGCGGCATATGGCATGATGCAGGCGCTGGGCGACCGCTATAGCACCTATCTTCCGACGGACGCGGTTGCCGAATATGAAGCCAATAAATTCGGGGAGACCTTTGGCGTCGGCATTCAGTGTATTTGGGATAAGGAGCGGCAGTCGGCGCACGTTTACCGGGTGCTGGACGGTTCGTCGGCGCTCGAACAGGGGATGCAGCCGGGGGACTGGATTGCGTCGGCGGACGGCGTGACGGTGGCAAAGGACGGCTACGAGGAAATGATTGCGGCTATCCGCGGCGAGGAAGGGACTGCCGTGCGGGTGAGCGTCCTGCGTGACGGTGCGGCGGAGCCGCTTACCATGGAGCTGGAACGGCGGCGGCTGACCCAGCTGATGGCCGAAGGTGAGCTGCTGGACGGTGGGATTGGTTTAATCCGTATTTTCAGCTTCCATCAGGGGGCGGCGGAGCAGTTCCGGCAGGTCTATGAAACCTTGCAGGCGCAGGGCATGGAAAAGCTGGTGATCGACGTGCGGCACGACAGCGGCGGGCTGGTGAATGAAATGTGCGATATTGCCGACCGGTTCCTGCCGGAATGCGATATGATGATTATGCGGCGCAGGAACGGGCGTGAGGAGCGCAGGAAGTCCGGTGCGGAGCAGGACGAGATTCCTATGGCTGTGCTGGTGGATGAGCAGTCCTATTCCGCAGCGGAATTTTTCGCGGCACTGATGCAGGAATATAGGCGCGCGGTCGTGGTCGGTGCGCAGACGACCGGCAAAGAGCGTGCGCAGAATACCTATCATTTGATAGACGGCTCCGCGATTGTGCTGTCTGACCAGCAGTACCTGACACCGGGGGAGCGTGCGCTCGGTGAAACCGGAATGACACCTGATATTTTGACGACGCTGCCGGAGGGGACGGATTTCTATTTTATGGAGCGTGCGGAGGATACGCAGCTGCAAGCGGCGAAGGACGCGCTTGCAGATTCTTAAAAGGACCTTTTCAAGATCACTGCCGTCAACTAAAGGCAGCCATCATCGAAACCGTCAATAATAACGCAAAATAATTGTGCGATATGCGAATTAACAAAACCGGTTGCATGCCAGCATGGAATGAGCTTATTTAGAGCAACTCATTTCTGGATCATACTCCTGGAACCAGGCGACGCCACCCATCTGCTGGAACGTCTTTGCCGGGACATCGCCTCTCGTCCTGTCTCCATCCGGCCA
>CAJUJQ010000217.1 GCA_910586575.1 uncultured Clostridia bacterium
CATCCCTCCTTGCTCCATTTTAACATATTTCTATCTATTAGTAAATACTCCCGAAAAATCATCCGAACGGGACAGCCGGATTCCCTTGGTATCACGCCATTCATCGAATCCGGCATAACTATGTCCGCTCGTTCCATAGCTTTCTTTCAGGAAATCCGCACATTCCCTCGCATTGTGCCCCTGCATGAAATAGGAATAAATCTGTACCTTGTTTCTGGAAACACTTGATTCTCGGCACAGCAGCTGGTCAATCTCATCCTGTGTGATGAAGCTCCCAACTGTTGGTTTGAATCCCTCTGTCGCGCGAAACGATATAACGGATTTGTCCATATCAGAAAGCTGCTGCAAAAGCATATTGAGATTGTGGAGACGCTTGAATCGGAGGAGTTCTGGATTGGCTGTATATGCGCTTGTAAATTCCTGTAGTTCTGCGAGAATTTTGTGACGCTTTTCAGTGTTTTTAAACTGTTCCGAAATTTTTGCTGTGCTTTCCGGAAATCCTCCGTACAGCTCAGAAATAATCGGAAGAAAACCTTGCTTCCTCGCGCCTTCGCTGAAATCCTGCCGCAAATGCCATAGCTTTTCCGACAACTCATGAAACTTCGTTATCGCGTGCGGCGTCGATTTTTTTCTGGCTGGCGAACATCCCATCTTTCAGGAGTTTTGATGTCAAAACAGCAGCTTTTATCCATGGTATTAAAGTGCTGTTTTCATTTCTGGCAGACCTGCCCTGCGCGATTCGGAAGCCCTCTTTATCAAACCAAAGCGCATACTGCTTCCCGGCGATTGTGACGCCTTTGCCACCCTCGCCAAACTCCCGTTCCAGGAACGAAGCCGCAGCAGAACCGGTCGGCTCCTTTTGAAAAAAGGCAACAATATGCTCTATACTGTGTGAGCCGTTGCCGCCGCTGGTAAGGGCACGACCAATCACAGCATCCGGCACAACCTGTGCTAAGGAAAGCGCAGGCGGCTCCTCCGTGCGGGCTTCTCTAATCGCTTCAATTTGTTTCTCAACAGTTGGGAAAAGGGAAAATTGCAGCAGTCCCGCGCTTTCAGACACAGAAAAAGCGGGCTGCTCGCCCGCCGTCTGCCCTGCTTTATTTACCGGTAAATGATTTCCGCCAGTACGATTTCCTCCGCCTGCGCTGTGAAGCTGTTGACTGCCTGCACCCAGCCCATCTGGTCGCGGGCTTTCATCTTCTCGTCCACGCCGTTCTGCTGCTTCAGGCTGTCCACGATCCGGTCGGCCTGCTCCCTCGCCTGCTGGTCGATCTCCCGCAGGTGCGGCTCCAGCCGCCCGGTCAGCAGCATCGATGTGTACGTCCCTTTGTGGTGCTCTTTCAGGAAGGTTTCGCGCAGCCGCCCGTACTTGCCCAGCGGCATCTGTTCCTCCTCGTCCGTCCCATCCAGCATCAGGTCGGGAATCCAATAGTCGCCCACTTTCGTATAAGTCAGTTCCATCTCGTGCTCTCCCTTCTTTGCTTTCACGATTTAATGTGTTAAAGTTTCCTCTGTCTTTATTATAGTCGATCACCGGCGGTTTTGCAAGAGGTTTTTCCAAGTTTTTCTGCTTGTTTTTTGAAGCCTGACGGTCGTACTGTTTTACGGTACGTCCAATCTCGTTCAAAAGCTCCATTGACACCGTACTTGCGGCACTTCCCAGATGGTGCAGCACCGCAGGCGTGGAAAACTCAGCAATCCCCTGAAAGTCGGAATCCTCCATATACTTGGAAGCGTCAAGGCCGCAGCGGGTGAGCAGGGTATACTGGACGCTGGCGGTCATGATCTGCCGGAAACGCACCTCCAAGTTAAGGTCGTCCAGACCTTCCAGCAGGCTGTCCGGCACATCGTAGGCAAGGTCGTTCAGGTGTTCGCGGTAGGTTTCATCGACCGCGCGGCGGGCCTGCTCCATGAGCTGCCAGCCGATGTCCGTTTCCCCGACCACGCCATATTTCCGCGCCAGCGCTTCCGAAACGGCGTGATTGTGTTCTTCATGCAGTTCCCACAGATACGGCATTTTCGCACCGCGTACAGGCCGGGTGTCGCTTACGTCAAAGACATGCTCCAGATAGGGCCTGCAGCTGCCGTCCTTGTGAATCAGCGCAATGCCCTTTGAGCCTGCCTTAACCCAACGGTGCATCCGCTTATTCCATAATTCCATACTCGCGCAGGCCGTAGCATTCGGTTTCTGTGCGTAAAGTAAAAGCTGATCGTCAAAGGAATATTTGTATAGGCGCGATGCAACTGTTAAATACTCCTTCCAATGATCTGTACTTTGTGTAACTTTTCTCGCGGTTGTATCTGCTAATTCCGAAGTTCTTTGCAGTTTCATTCATTCCCTCCATTCGTCAGGAAATAAAAATCCCGAAGGGGAATGCAGTCTTATTCTGCTCCCCTCCGGGATTGATATGCTATATGTCTTAAAACGAAACTGTCAGCTGCATCTTAAAACGTTCCTCGCCGTATACCGCGCGCGGAACATCTTTCGGCATAATAAGTGTTTCTCCCTCTGCCAAAATGAAAACTTTACCGCCCACGGTGGACCGGCCAGTCCCTTCCAAAACCGTAACCATAGCATCCCCGCCGGAAGCATGGGTGGAGATTTCTTCGCCTTTGTCAAAAGAGAAAATGGTCATACTCACAGGTCGTTCTGCACCAGCGTTTTGCTGACGACCTGCCCTTCCTGAAACGCTACTAAATCTTTCAGTTTCAGGACTGTTTGCTTTTGAAACTTTTCACTCTCAAGTCCCTTAAAATTCTCAATATATCATTTTGCCAAATTCATACGCGCGTGTTAGGTGTTCTGTTTTGCCAATCTGGGGCGCTCCGTTTGTGTCACCACATCCTCCGGCCAACAGCATCCCTCTGTCGTGGAAACCAATATAATTCACTATCGCAAATTGATAGTAGGAAACCGCCTGCTCAAAAGTCCAGAAGAAATCATCAGCTGAAGTCATGAGAAGCGCACAATCATGAACCGGATATTTTTCGTATCGTCCAAGCAGGGGATTCGGGTCTTCTTGCGCAATGCAGTAAAACCGTTCAATAAAAGCTTTTATCCTGGCTGATACCGTCCAAAAATACAGTGGCGAAGCAAAGACAATGCAATCTGCCGACTTGATTTTGGGTGCAATATCATTGAAAGCATCCTTTTGTACGCAAGGCTTTTCATAGCGGCAGGCGTTACAGCCCAAACAGCCCTTCACCTCGTTTTTTACTAACGATATCGTTTCTACCTGATGTCCGGCTTCTGATGCACCCCGGAAAAATGCGTCTACAAGCTGTGCCGTATTTCCTTTTGGCCTACCGCCACCAACAATCACCAATATCTTTTTCATGCTGCTTTTCTCCTTGATCGCGTTTTGTTATGTTTCAGTATAACACAATAGACGGGCAGACCGCAACAATATCAGAATATTTTACATGGTTATCCCTTTTGGACAGCTTGATGAAAATCAAGCATGGCAAACGCCAGT
>CAJUJQ010000218.1 GCA_910586575.1 uncultured Clostridia bacterium
GGATGGCGGGCAGGGTGGGTGAATACGGCAAATCTTTTCATTCGCGAGTATAACAAGGACGAAAGCCGAGCGTAAAACAACGGAACATTGCTTAATCCGAAATCCCCTCGGCGCTTATCTTTATCCGGGGGGGGATTTCTACCTTCCCTGCCGGAAAAAGGGCGGGAAGCAGGCTGCCTCCCATCGGAAAAGTGCACATCTTGTAAGAACTTTGTAAAAGCCGCGCTGCGGATAACTGTTATTCGTGCACAATTTTACTTGTAAAATCGACGGCTTTGGTGTATATTATTATGTAAAGATATATGAGCAGTCCCTCAAGTGACGGCGCGCGCTGTGCCGTAACACTTTGCGAAGGAGGAGGACTTTTGATGACGAAGCGTTTTGTTTATGCCGACAACGCGGCAACCACCCCGGTTTCCGGGCACGTTTTTGAGGCTATGAAACCATGGCTGACCGAGTTTTACGGCAATCCGTCCTCGCTGTACCGCATCGGGCAGCAGGCGAAAAATGCAATCAATACCGCCCGCGCGCAGGTTGGCCTGGCCCTCAATGCCGCCGAGCCAATCAACGAGACGAACGACCGCAAGCCCGGTGAAATTATCTTCACCGGCAGCGGCTCACAGGCGGACAATCTTGCCATCCGCGGCTATGTGGAAGGCCCCACGAACCATGGGCGGAAGCATATCATCACTTCCAAAATTGAGCACCACGCCGTCCTTTACACCTGCGAAGCGCTGGAAAAGGAAGGCTGGCGCGTGACCTATCTGGACGTAGACAAGCTGGGGCATATCAGCCTGGAGCAGCTGCGCGAGGTCATTTCCGAGGATACCGCCATTGTTTCGGTGATGGCGGCAAACAACGAAATCGGCACGATCCAGGATTTGAAAGCGATTTCGGAAATCGCCCACGCGCATGGCGCGGTATTCCACACCGACGCGGTACAGGCGGTCGGCCACATGCCGATTGACGTACAGGCGATGGGCATCGACCTGCTTTCGCTTTCGGCGCATAAATTCCGCGGCCCCAAGGGCGTCGGCGCGCTGTACTGCCGCAAGGGCATCACGCTCAAACCGTCGGTCTTTGGCGGCGGGCAGGAGCGCGGCTGGGCCTCGGGCACCGAGAATGTCGCGGGCATGGTCGGCCTTGGCGCGGCAATTGAGGACGCAGCCGGTGGGCTGGAGGAAAAAATGTCCTACGTCCGCAGTCTGACCGACCGGCTGATTGCGGGCGTGATGAAAATCCCGTATACCCATCTGACCGGCGACCCGGTGAACCGCCTGCCCGGCACGGCTTCCTTTGTGTTCGAGGCCATCGAGGGCGAGGGGCTGATCCTGCGGCTCGACGCCTGCGGCATATGCGGCTCGACCGGCTCCGCCTGCTCGACCGGTTCGCTTGACCCCTCCCATGTGCTGATGGCCATCGGCCTGCCGCATGAAATCGCGCACGGCTCCCTGCGCCTGACGCTGGGCGAGCAGAACACGGAGGAGGACGTGGATTATATCGTTGAATCGGTGACAAAGGTTGTGGACGGCCTGCGCGCCATGAGTCCGGTCTGGGTCAACGGCAAACCTGATTTGACAATGGCTGCTAACCTGCATGAATAAGAAACCAATTCCCAAAAAAGGAGTTTACAGCAATGGAATACAGCGAAAAAGTATTTGACCACTTCACCAACCCTCGCAATGTCGGAGAAATCCCGGACGCGAACGGCGTCGGCGAGGTCGGCAACGCCAAGTGCGGCGATATCATGAAAATTTACCTCAAGGTCAGCGACGACGGCATCATTGAAGATGTCAAGTTCAAAACCTTCGGCTGCGGCGCGGCGATTGCGACTAGCTCCATGGCAACCGAGATGGTCAAAGGCAAAAGCCTGGAGGACGCGCTCAAGCTGACCAACCAGGCGGTTGCCGAGGCGCTGGACGGCCTGCCCCCGGTCAAAATGCACTGTTCGGTGCTGGCGGAGGAAGCGCTCCGCTCGGCGATTGCGGATTATTACCGCCGCATGGGCAAGGACCCGGAGGCGCTTTTGGGATGCAGCATGGACTGCGCCCACTGCCACGAAACCCACGCGCAGGCATAACCGCTATTTCTCAGGGGACGCCCATGCGGGGACGTCCCCTGAAGCTGTTGCCGTTTCCGGCATACGGCACTCCCAAATATCATATTGTTAAAAAGAGTGGTGCAAACCATCAAAAATAAATAGATAAAGATTTCAGGCACTTTAACCGGGCAGATCATATCTGCCCTTTTGGCGTCTTGCGCCGAAACGATTTTTACGACGAAAGGGGGCTGTGGTTCTCCACAATGTACGAGTTAACAAACAGTATATTAGAACTGGAAGAATACAAAAAGTTATCAAAATCCCTGCATACCGGCAAAATCCCCGTGCTGGCCTGCGGCCTGTCCGCCGTGCACAAAGCGCAGCTGGCGGCGGCGCTCCGGTCGGAAACCGGCAGGCCGGTCTTTTTCCTGACCGACGACGAGGCCGCCGCCAACCGGTTCGCGGCCGACCTGGCAGCGTTCTCCGGGCTGGATGAAGTGCTGGTCGTCCCGCCGCGGGATTTTATGTTCCTGGGCGTCGAATCGCACTCGCACAGCTATGAACAGTCCCGCATCAGCGCCCTGTCCCGCTTACAGGCGGGCGTCCCGCTCGCGGCGGCATCGGCTGCGGCGGCGCAGCAGGCCGCCATCCCCCCTGCCGTGCTGGAACGGGCGACCATCCGCCTGCGGGCTGGCGATAACGTCCCGCCGAACGAACTGGTCCGCAGCCTGGTGGCGTCCGGCTACCAGCGCACCGCGCAGGTGGAAGGCCCCGGGCAGTTTTCCCTGCGCGGCGGTATCCTTGACGTGTTCCCGCCGCAGGTGCAATCCCCGGTGCGTATCGAATTCTGGGGGGACGACATCGATTCCATGGGTTATTTCGACGTGGGCAGCCAGCGGCGCGGCGATACGCTGGACACGCTGACCCTGCTCCCCTGCATGGAGTCCCTTCCGGGACAGGCGGAAGGCGGCATCCCCGGCCTTTGCGCCCAGCTGGAAAAACAGCTGTCCGGGCGGCGCAAAAAGCATCCCGACCTGGAAAAGAACCTGGCGCATGATTTGGAGCGCCTGCGGGAGACCGCCTTCCTGCCGTCCGCCGACAAATATTTCCCGGAGCTGTACGGCGGGCGGCCCGCAACCCTGTTCGACTACCTGCCCGCGGATACCATCCTGATGGTGGACGACACGCCGCGTGTGCGCGAAGCGGCAACTGGCTTTTTCCAGCACCTGACCTTTGACCTGGAAGCGCTGACCGAACGCGGCGAGCTGCCGCACGACACGTCAGCCTTTTCGCTGGATTTCCAGCGGCTGGCCGAAACCCTGAAACGCTTCCCGCTCGTGCGGCTGGACACCTTCAGATCGGAAGAGCACACGTCTGAACTCCAGTCA
>CAJUJQ010000219.1 GCA_910586575.1 uncultured Clostridia bacterium
CCAACTATTTAACACTCGCTTGAGCTTCAGGTCCAAAATTTTTAACTATCACCATCGGCAAAGTCCTTTACCGTGTAAAAAATCCGCTTGTTGTTTACCCAGCGTTGAAGCTGGCGGGTAATCGCGGGAGCGGTCGGGCGGTCGTAAACCATCACAAACGGGTCAAAACCCATGCCGCGCAGAGTTTCCACGCGGTACAAATCCTGTTCATGCGTGCTTCCGAAATTGGTCAGGACATACACCCGCCGCCTGCGAATATTCCGAATGTTGGTGAGTTCCAAAAACTTCTGAAAATAACCGGTCAAATCCTCGTCCGGATTATCCCAGGCGAAATGTACCGTCTTTGTTTTTACCTTGTTCAAAAGCTTCATGTTTTCCGATGTTATCAGCCGCACGTCCAGCCCCTGAGAAAAGTCCACCCACGCGCGGCTTTCCGCAAGCTGTAAAATCAACTTTTCGTGATCGGGACAGGCGAGCAAATTTGCGTCCATCAGTTTAATTTCCTTCTGCCCGCGCCAAAATTCAGAAAGGTCAGCGGTTTGAATGCTCCGCTGACCTTCCTTTTCTGAAACCAAACAAAATTTACATCGACGAGGACACCCGCGCGTCAAAAATCCGTATGCGATGTCTGAAAACTGCGGGGAAAGGGTATAATCTGGGCAAATGTGTTCCACTGCATCCGGCAGATTCCCGGAAATCCCATAGCCTGTGCCGCCTTTGATAACCCTGTCTGTATTGGTGACAATAATGTTATCTTTTGAATAGGTATCATCAAACACCCTGCTCTTGTAAACAAGGTCGTAATGTTCCGCTGGATTCCACCACGCAACCTGATTCCCCTGCGCTTTGTGATACGCAAAGAGTTTCATTAAACAGAGATTCGGCCAGTTATGGGAATCCACGTCTATCAATCCGATTTTCACTAAAAACTCCTTTATGATATTCTGGCATATGCGTAGAAATGTTCCTGCCAATAACTATTATTAACGCTAGCGTAGGAAACTGGATTACCACAATGAATGAATTGCCCATTTCCAACGTAAATCCCGATATGGCTGATCGGTCCGGGCGAGCTGTACGTCCGGGTGAAGAAAATCAAATCGCCGGGCTGCGCTTCCGACTTGGGAATCGGCGTGCAGCGGTTATAAATGCCGGTCGCAGTGGTACGCTCGATACTCATCGCACCCGATTGATTGAGTACCCAGCACACATAACCTGAGCAGTCGAACGAAGTCGCGGGAGAGCTTCCGCCCCAAACATAAGGCCAGCCAAGGAATTTCTCCGCTTCTTCGAGCATCGCGGCAAAGGTTCCGTCGCCCACCGGGGAGCCGGAGTAGTCCGGGATTTCCGGGCCGCCGGGTGCGCCGGGAATCGCGCCGCTGCCTGTGCCGTCGTCGCCGGTGTCTACAAAAAAGTAAGAATTCAGATATCCACCGTTCAGCAATACCTCAAGATGAAGGTGCGGGCCTGTGCTTTCGCCTGTACTGCCTACCGCGCCGATCACGTCCCCACGCTTGACCTCCTGACCTGTGCTGACCGCAAGGCTGGAACAGTGTGCGTAACGAGATTCATAAACTTGATCATCTGCAATCGTGACGCATAATCCATAGCTTCCAGCGTCGCCCGCTGAGGTGACAGTTCCGTCCTGAATCGCCTTGATTGCCGTACCCTCTGCGGCTGCAATGTCAATTCCACGATGCAGGTCTTTCAAGCCGGTAATCGGGTCCACACGGTAGCCGTAACCGCTGGTCACATTGCCAAGCCACGCGATATCAAAAGGATTGCCAAAAGCCTGACGATTTCCAAGCGTCTGCATGTAAACCTCGTAGCGGTCGGTTTCCTCGCCAGCCGATAAATGGTCGCGAATCACGCCGAACAGCGGCTTGACAGTCAGCGTGGTTTGCAGGACGCTGCCGTTCGTACCGGGTACAGCCTCTCGCGTAAGTGTGTACTGCTCGTTAAATAAGCGCTCAATTTCGTCCTTGATTTCATCGAATTTGAACGCATTAAACATGGTCGAAAGATAACCCATCAATTCATACGGGTTGTGACTGATTTCACCGATATTGTAGCGATATTCATCGTAACCGGGGTAATCTTCTTCGGTTTTGTTGATGCTCAGCTGCAAATCGGTTTCCAGCTCGGTATAGTAAAGATCAGCTTCGCAGATGTCCTCCTCATTCGCCATATATGCTGTCGAAATATATGCGTTTTGGATACCGGAAAGCATCGCCGTGCACGAGGTCATTCCGGCAGAGAAAAACACCACAATCAGTGCCAATAAAGCAACAATTAGCAACATTGATTTTTGCGCCATGACCTGCTGCGCGACGGCGCGGACAATCTGTCCCGTTGAGGTCAAAATATTTTGCGTAAACTGCGCCGCCTGCTTGCTTTCACGCGTTGCCTGGGCATATTTACGCTTGATTTGCTGCTTTTGCGCCCACTTTGCAAGCGTGTGCTGCTTTTGGGGTTCCGGATGGTCACGAAGTGCGGTCTGCCACGCGAGATTTGCCTTTTCCTTCGCGGCCTGACGCTCGGCGTTCCTGAGCGCGCGATAAGGTTGGGAACGGCGATGCGTTTTGTTCCAGCGCAGGAAACGCCCCGCGCCCTGTTCTGCCATAAGTTCACCTTTGTGCGTCGCTTCGACGGATACGTTTTCCCGCTCCGATTCACGGATTTTGCTGTGCAGTTTCATGACTGCCGCCGACTTGGCCATTCCCCCAACTCGGACAGGGATGGACGGTTTTTTGTACTCCGGTTGGACTTCTGTTTCAAAATGAAGCTTGCGGCGCGGCTTGCCGGTTTCGCTGTCAAATTCTTTTTCGATGGACAGGCGGCGCTTTGTGGGAAGGCTTTCACACGCCTTCTCCACACGTTTTTCAGCCTTTTCCACGCGCTGGACGGCTCTTTCATATCGTCGCTCCTGATGAGATAAATCGGCCTTTTCCGGTTCCAATGTTGCTGCTGTATGAGGCTGTTCATCCTCAAATTGCAATCGACATTTTTGCTTGCCAGACGATTCCGCTGACAATTTCTCCGAAGTATCCTGACGCTTGTTTTCTACAGATTGATCATTCTTGCGGGATTGCTGTGATACTTCAAAGTTATCATTTTGAATGTTTTTATTAAAGGGATGTAATGCGTCTGAACCGGCGATCTGAGAAGTTGTTGCCGTAGGCCGCGAAGCCTGTTCCAGCGCAAAATGTTCAACATACAATGGCTGTTGCTCTTGCGCTGTGGAGGGAATACCTGTACTTGTTTCAAGCTCAGAAATCTTGCCTTGCGCACCCGTGCCAGCAAACTTCATTGCCTGCTGTTGCTTGTATTTTTTGCGCGTATCATCAGAATCTCACCAGTTTCCAAGTTTCAAGCGACAAAGGGCGGCTCAAAAAGCAGTTTATATAG
>CAJUJQ010000220.1 GCA_910586575.1 uncultured Clostridia bacterium
TTCAGATAACATCTTGGGAACATCAGACATACGTAACGCCTGGCAGTTCTCCCGCCTAAATACCGCTTTGTAGGTCTGGATGAGCTCATTACGCTCAATCTAAGACGCTGCGCAGCAGACCGACGCGGTCGAAATGCTGTCCGCCCGGATTAGCGAGGTTTCCAACGGTATCCAGAAAACCGCGCTGGGTGCGAAAAAGGCCAGCGAAATTGGGCGGGCGGTTGGCAGCAACATCATGGAGTGCAACGAAAAAATGCAGCATATGGGGGCTGCCATTGAGAAAATCCGTGCCAAGTTCACCGAAATCCACGGCATTATCAAAACGATTGAGGATATCGCGTTTCAGACCAATATCCTTGCGTTGAACGCTGCGGTCGAGGCTGCGCGGGCGGGCGCAGCCGGGAAAGGGTTCGCGGTGGTCGCGGACGAGGTGCGTAACCTGGCGAGCAAATCCGCCGAGGCGGCGAAGAATACGACGAGGCTGATTGACCAGACGGTAGACACGGTCGAGGAAGGCATCAGCATGGCGCAGGATACGGCGGCATCCATGCTGTCGGTTGTGGAGCAGGCCAGTAAGATCAACGAGCTGATCATAGCGGACTATTCCAGCAAGCAGGCTTCCGCAACCGAAGAGGTTATTCACGGTATCGAACAGATTTCCGAGACAGTGCAGTCGAATATGGGAACGGTCGAAAAGAGCGCCTCCGCAAGCGAGGAGCTGTCCGGCCAGGCCAGCGTCCTGCGGGAGCTGGTAGCGGGCTTCCGTCTGCAAGGGCAGTAAGGAACGAAACACAAGGGAACCTCCCCCTTTTCTGTCCTGCGAACGGGAAGAAAGTCGAAAATTTTCGCTGTCAGAGCTTGCAAACAGCGTCACCTTTCGGATATAATGGGTTCAGAGGGATAGGCTTCCGCGGCCAGCGGACAACAAGACAAGGGAAAGGAATCTCACGATGAAGAAAAAAGCAATTATTTCGGTACTGGCGTTTGCGCTGGTGCTGTGTATCGGCGGCGTGCTGCTGCCCAAGGGTCCGGCACTGCTGGAAAATGGTTCGGATGATATCGCGGACAGTGTGCCTGCGGGTGCGCCGGGTGAGTTGATGATCCCGGACACGGGTACGCCGATGGCCGATGCGCCGACGGAATCTGCGGAAGTGGCCGACGTGCTGAACCTGGTAAACGAGTCCCGGCAGGCGCAGGGCTTATCCGCGTTGGAGCTGGACCCGGTGCTGTGCCAGGCCGCGCGGGTGCGAGCGGAGGAATGCGGGCGGAGCTTCAGCCACACGCGCCCGGATGGGCGGTCGTTCCGGACGGCAGTTGACGAAGTCGGAGGCTCCTCGGCCTATACAGGGGAGAACGTCGCGGACGGCTATACCTCGCCGAGCCATGTCATGTCGGGTTGGCTCAACAGTGACGCGCACCGGGCAAACATCCTGCATGACGGGTACACAAAGATCGGCATTGCAATGCAGAAAAGCCCGAACCGCCGCAGCGGTTATGTTTGGGTACAGATTTTCAGCGCGTAAGCCGAAACTTGTAAAGCATCAAACAGCCGCAGAACGGAAATGCGCCCGTTCTGCGGCTGTTTTTTAGTCGGGGATACTGCCCTTTATCCGTCTTGCGGCGTAAATAACCGGGGTATCTGCAAGTGAGGTAAAAATGAAAATGACATAGCTCGACAAAATAATGGAAAGGAGCGTTCCGGGCGGATAAGTGCCCGCGAACGCAAACACGCTGTAAAGCACGGTATTGACCAGCTGGGAAACCAGCGTCGAACCGTTATTGCGCACCCAAAGGAAGCGTTCGCTGCTGCCAAAGCGTTTGGTGGTGAAATCCCACCATTTATGATAGAGCCACACGTCAAAAGTCTGCGCGAGGGCGTATACAATCAGCGAGGCCAGCAGGATTCGAGGCGTATTGGTGAACAGTGCCCGCATGGAGGGCATTGCCCAGTCGGAGCTGTTTGGGATGTAAAGCAGCCAGGACTGGCTGATCAGCAAAAACAGCACCGAGCTAAAAATACCCAGATTGACCGCTTTTTGAGCGTATTTTTTTCCGTAAAGCTCACTTAAAATATCAGTCACCAGAAAAGTGGAGGCAAAGAGGATATTGCCCAGCGTCATTTCCATGCCGAAGGCGTCCACCATGATCATGACCTCAATATTGGCGACAACGGTCGCAATGGCAGAGAAGGTATACAGCCCCGCCCGCCCAAACAGCCGCAGCGTGGCCAGCACGCCACCGAAGAGGATGATCAGGGAAATGATGAGTAAAAGCTCGTTTTTCATGAAGAATACTCCTTTCAGCCGACTCCAAAGTCGGTGTTTTCCAATAAAATGTCCATCCGGGGATGGTGCTTGTATTGAGGGTACAGCTCACGGATGAACAGCTGACAGACAGCCGGGTCGGGCTGGAGCGGTGCGGAATTGGGGGTCATGAGGTTGACATACAGCCGGTCGAAATGCCGCAGGCCAAGCTCGAGGTCGCGCCGCATGGAATCCAGCGTCTGTCCGGGCAGGCCGAACAGCAGGTTGCACTCGTCGAAGCCAGCCGCGATTTTCGTCGGGTCGCGCTCGGCAATGCCTTTGTGCAGGACGTTTTCCCGGAAATCATGGTCAAAGGTTTCGACCCCCAGACGTGCGCGGACGGTGATGCCGTGCACGGCGTAATGCGCCCGCAGGGCGGGAACCCTGTCACGGTGCATCCAGTGGCATTCTACATGCAGCGTCCGGATGCCCCTCAGTACACAGACTTGTTCGAGCAGCGTGAGAGTGTCTGCGTCCAGCTCACAGAAGGAACCGGAATTGATCGCTTCCAGGTGGGAAAATTTCCCGGTCACGCGGGCCAGCACCTGCCGGTTGAGCGCGAAGTTTTCCGCCGCGCTGCCGCATTTGTCAAGATGGTAGTCGCAAAAAGCGCAGCGCGCCCAGCCGCAGCCAAAGCCGCGCAAAAGCACCATTTCTCGCGGCATATCGCCGAAAATCACGCTGTAACGCTGTAAATCTTGCATATTTGACCTCCATAAAAAAGAAAAAGGCGCACGATTGTGCACCATCCGGAAGGCTGCGTCAAGTCAGCCTCAAAAAGCCCATGACCTCCGCGAAAGCGCGGCGCATGGATGTCCTAGTTTTGTTTAGAGACAGGATGGTTACGAACTGTCTTATCAAATTGCTTTTGTTTAGTATAGCGCATTCCGCGCCGGATGTCAAGTAGACCTGTTCGGGAACCCACGGTATTTGAATGAGTAAACAAATTGTAAACGTTGGGTAACCAAAAAGGCGAAAAATCTGCTATACTGAGAAAAACAGAAGAAAGCAGGCGGGAA
>CAJUJQ010000221.1 GCA_910586575.1 uncultured Clostridia bacterium
TTCCTCCGTGCCGGTCAGCTTATTTATAATACCACGGGCCGCGGGGATTGTCAACGGGTTTTTCAGGTTTTTTTCATCTTTTTTACGTTTTTATGGAATTCATCCATTTTTCCCCCTCTTGTCCCGCACCTGGTTATATATGATTACCAATGTTATCCGCGCAGCAAGGCCGCAGCCAATGACGGAGCCGGTTTTCCCAGCTGTATTGCCGGGATTCTGTCCCAGCAATCCCCGCCGCAGCTGCGGCCATATTGGTTGTTCAGTTTTCAATCGCGATCCTCTAAAACAGACAACTCGCTTTTGATAACATCCATATCCTCCGGCTCCCGCCAGCATTCTACCCCAAAAACATCGGTCACCATCCTATCCGGGAAGCTGAATCGAAACCGCGCCCCGCCTTCTTCGCGTTCCTCGAACAACAGTCTGCCATCGTGATACTCCGCAATCAACAGCACAAGCGGCAGCCCGGTCCCTGGCCGCGTCTCCCCTTCGAGCACAATCGGGAACCGCTGATAATCGACCGTCTCCCTCCAGCTGTTGTATAACATTTGGAGTTCCTCCGGCGGAAGCCCCTTTCCGTTATCCTCGACCGTTATCATACATGTGCCATCTGAACAAGGTATCACTCCCTCCTGATAAGATAAAGTAAGCCAAATCCGCGTGGTCGCCGCCGCGTTGGTCAACAGGTTGAGCAGTGCGCGCATTATTAAGGAAGCATCACACGTCACTTCCAGGCTTTGGGGCGCCCGCACCTCGACCGGCGGCCCGCCCGCTTTCTCAAACAGATTGACAACGCGCATGCAAATCTCCGTCAAATCATTCCGGCTCATCTGCGGCCGTCCCTGAGCCTGCTGGAGCAGCTCGGCATGTTTCAGGATTCGCTCAATCCGGCACACCCGCTTCGTAACCCTTTCATACCGTTTCGGGTCATCCTCTTCGAGCCTCTTGGTCAGGCTCAGGATTCCCTGTAAGCTGTTGCGCACATCCTGTTGGATTTTTGCATCAAGCAAGGTCTGCCGCCCGCGCGGCTCTATCAGCAGGAACGCGCCTTCCTCGGTCGGCACCGCCGACACGTCGTACACCTGCATCCCGAGGAAGCACTCAGGAAAGCTGCACGTCTCCCGCCGTTCCAGCGCCTCCTGCAACACGAGGCTATGCTGCGGCGCCAACGCTTCATATATAGTATGCAGCGGCGTAAGCTCCAGAATCCTTTCCGCCTTGTCGGTCAGCGCAATAATCCTGCCCTCCGCAGACAAACGGACCAACGCCTTTTCCCCGGCCCCCAGCAGAGCCAGTGCAGCGTCCAGCGCCGTCTCGTCCGCCCCCCGGAACAAATCGTTCATAATCTATCCACCTTTACGCAATCCGGCAACGCTGAATAGAATTTCTTTCTATTTTCAGCATTTTTTGTCATTTCCATCCCATTCCCGTCCTATCACGAATTTATTATACCACAGGTTCTGTGTAGGTTGCAAAGAAAATTCTTCATTTTTCACAAGAATTTTGAGCAATTTTGCCCACGCCCTATTCTTGCGATTTTTCGGGAATGTGGGTATAATTGTAATGGTAAGGCAATTATCAAAAAAGAAATGCAGAAATTTTTAGGAGGCACACAAATTATGGCTATCAAAGTAGGCATCAATGGTTTTGGCCGCATTGGCCGCATGGTTTTCCGCGCAGGCCTGTCCAACCCGAACATTGAGTTCGTAGCGGTCAACGATCCCTTCATGACCCCCGACTACATGGCGTATATGCTCAAGTATGACACCATGCATGGCCGTTATGATGGCACCATTGAGTATGACGACAGCTCCATCACTGTTGACGGCAAGAAGGTTCTGTTCTTCTCCGAGATGGATCCCAAGAATATCCCGTGGGGCAAGGTTGGCGCTGACTATGTTGTCGAGTCCACCGGTGTTTTCCTGACCAAGGAAAAGGCGCAGGCGCACATCGACGGCGGCGCTAAGAAAGTTATCATGTCCGCTCCTTCCAAGGATGACACCCCGATGTTCGTTATGGGCGTTAACCAGAATGCGTACACCAAGGATATGACCTTCGTTTCCAACGCTTCCTGCACCACCAACTGCCTGGCCCCGATCGCTAAGGTTCTGGACGAAGCTTTCGGCATCACCGAGGGCCTGATGACCACCGTCCACTCTGCAACTGGCACCCAGAAGGTCGTTGACGGCCCCTCCAAGAAGGACTGGCGCGGCGGCCGTGCGGCAACCGGCAACATTATCCCGTCTTCCACCGGCGCTGCGAAGGCTGTCGGCAAGGTTTATCCCAAGCTCAACGGCAAGCTGACCGGTATGTCCATGCGTGTCCCGACCCTGGACGTTTCCGTTGTTGACCTGACCTGCAACCTTGCGAAGCCCGCAAAGTATGAGGATATCTGCGCCGCGATGAAGGCAGCTTCCGAGAAGCCCCTGTCCGAGGGCGGCCTCAAGGGCGTGCTCGGCTACACCGACGAAGACGTTGTTTCCTCTGATTTCCTGGGCGACGAGCGCACCTCCATTTTCGACGCCAAGGCTGGCATCCAGCTGACCGATACCTTTGTAAAGGTCGTTTCCTGGTATGACAACGAATGGGGTTACTCCAACAAGCTGCTGATGCTCGTTGAGCACATGGCTGAGGTTGACGCGAAGTAAGCTTCCCTTTGTTTTATGGCAGTCCCCCAGCTTTGAAGTGATGACAGGGACGACGGGAGCAATTCTCCCTGAAGCCGGATACCCTGCGGCTGCCCGATACCTTTGGTTTCGGGCAGCCGCTTTTTATGCTCGGAATGCTCTCCGAACAGGTTTAATACTTTTGGAAGGTGAATACAATATTGAACGGTTACATTTGGGAACTCTACTTGAAAGCAGGCGGAAACGAAATAATTAAATTCTTTGAGCGAAACCTCCTCAAATCATTTTCCAAAAATTACGCGGGCAAAATCTGTGAGCTTTATAACTTTTATTGCCCGAGCAAAACAATTTCTGACCTTTTATTCTCCGCGCTGGATGATCTCAATGATAGCATCCATATAGAAAATCACGGATTCTTGTACGGATGCTATTCCATTATCGATTTGTTGGACAGCAATTATACCAGGTCTGACATCATGCTTGCATTTTATCAGGGTTTGAATGACAGCGGCAGCATGTCCGACAATGAAATTTTCAGCGAGTTCAGCTGCGAAATTGCCTATTATACAACCTTTCTTTCAATAATATTCCCTGCGTTTTTTGTGCCATATTATTTTAAACACCAGTTTCCAAGTTTTGAACAAAAAAAAGTGAATCATCCTTGAAAAAGCAG
>CAJUJQ010000222.1 GCA_910586575.1 uncultured Clostridia bacterium
CGTGCGGCGCTTCCGCGAGGCGGGGATTACGCCGGAAATCGTGCTGGATTTGGCGTGCGGTACCGGGCGGCTGTGCGCCGAGCTTGCCGTGCGCGGCTATGATATGATTGGCGTGGACGCGTCCCCGGAAATGCTGATGCAGGCCATGGACAACACCGCCGGGTTGTCGCCGCGCCCGCTGTTTTTGCAGCAGCGTATGGAACGGCTCGACCTTTATGGAACAGTCGGCGCGTGCCTGTGCTGCTTGGACAGTATCAACTATGTTACCGATCCGCGCGCCTTGCGGGAGGCGTTCCGCCGCGTGGAGCTGTTCCTGGAGCCTGGCGGGCTGTTTCTCTTTGATGTGAACACCGAGGAGAAATTCGCCCGGATGGATGGCGAGGTTTATCTCCGCGAGGATGAGGACGTTTACTGCATTTGGCAGGTCGGGCTGGACGGGAAGCGCTGTATCTACGATTTTGACCTGTTCGAGCGGACGGAGGACGGGCTGTGGGAGCGCGCGCAGGAGAGCCACGAGGAACGTGTCTACACGCGGGATGAGTTGACGGAAATGCTGGAAGCGGCTGGGTTTACGGACATTGGCTGCCGCTTTGAGCCGGGCCTTGCGCCCGTAGACGGGCAGCGGGACAGGGTTTTCTTTTCGGCGCGTAAAAAGGGAGAATGGCATTCCGGCTGACCGCCGGTTTTTGATTTGAGGAATAAGGAAGAAAATACATGAATGATATGTTGCTCCGCGCTATCACCAGGGACGCGGGAATTCTAATGTCGGCGGCTGTTACAACTGATTTGGTCGAGAGCGCGCGCGGGATTCATCGGACGCTGCCGCTGGCGACTGCCGCCCTTGGGCGTACCCTGACCGCCGCGTCCATCATGGGCGACCAGCTGAAATCGGGCGGTTCGGTGACCATCCAGGTACGCGGAAACGGCCCGCTGGGTGCGGTCACGGCAGTCGGTGAATCGGACGGCTGTGTCCGCGGCTATTTGCAGAATCCTGCCTGCGACCTGCCTTTGCGGCCGGACGGCAAGCTGGATGTTGGCGGCGGTATCGGGCAGGGCTATTTGATGGTGATAAAAGATATCGGCGTGAAGGAGCCGGTTACCGGCACGGTCGCGCTGGTGAACGGCGAAATTGCCGAGGATTTGACCCGTTATTTTGCGGAGTCCGAGCAGCTGCCTTCCGCGTGCGCGCTGGGCGTGCTGGTTGATACCGACCAATCGGTGAAGCATGCGGGCGGCTACCTGGTGCAGCTGATGCCCGGTGTGACCGATGCCGAAATTACAAGGTTAGAGCAGAATATCGCCCGTGCGGGGGCAATGACCTCCATGCTGGGGAAGGGGCTGTCCCTGCCTGAAATCGTCAGGACGGTGCTGGACGGTTTCGACGTGGAGCTGTTCGACGAGCGTCCCATCGGTTACCGCTGCGGGTGCAGCCGCAAAAAGGTGACAAGGGCGCTCATCAGCCTGGGCCGCGCCGAGCTGCAAAAGCTGATTGACGAGGAGGAGCAGACCGAGCTGACCTGTCAATTCTGCGACAAGGTGTATCGGTTTGACCGCGCCGAGCTGCGGGAAATCCTTGCCGAAGCTCGGCGGGACTGAACGGATGCCCGCCAAACACGGCAAAATATAAATCAGAAGATACCGGTTTTATAGAGTTCGTTGGAACCCTGTAGAGCCGGTTTTTTTGTATCTGTGCGAAAGCAAACCGGTGATCGACAATGCGGTTAGCTGCTTTTGTGGTTCTACTTCTCTCGCCGCCGCCATAGGATTGGGGTAGAAGCAGCCAACAAAGGAGGAACAAGCTGGTTATGGAGCTTAACAAAAATAAACTGGAATACTGGGATAATATCCTGTCACGCGTTTCTAATTATGAGGAAGGGACAGACGCCATTGTGCCGGACACCTTCCCGGATATCGGGCGGATTGTCTGTGCGCGGGGGATGCTGAGCGTCAAAGACGCCGCGCCGCAAAAGGACCGGATGCTGATTTCGGGCGCGGTCAAGACAGCGGTGCTGTATCTGCCGGAGGGGGAAAGCGAGCTGCGCCGTCTGGATATCCCGCTGACCTTTGCGCACATTGAGGAATGCCGCGGTATTCATGAGGATACGTGCTGCTTTGCACGGTGCATGCTGGCGGGGGTGGAGGCGGTTGCGGTCAATTCCCGCAAGGTCAGCGTCACGGCGCGGATGGTCTTTGATTTGTCCGCGTACCAGCCGACCAGCGTCCTGCTGACCGAGTCCATCGAAAAGGGTGACCCCTCCATTGAAACCCAGTGCGAGAATTGGGAGGTCACATTGATTGACCGGCTTTCGGTCAACGATTTTACCGTTTTGGAGGATGCCCAGCTGGCGGATGCCGACGATCTTGACCTGCTGCACGCGTCCTGCGAATTTCGGCCGACCGAATGCCGCGCCATGAACGGGAAAGCGGTGGTGCGCGGTGATGCGGTGGTTTCCGGGATGGGGCTTCAGCCGGATGGTGAGCTGCGTACCTTTGAACAGACCACCAATTTTATGCAGGTGTTCCCTTGCGAAGGGTTGGAGGAAGGGGCGCCGGTTTCGGTGCGGCTGGCGGCGAACAGTATGGACTGCCGGATTGAGCCGGGCGGGGTACTGTCTTTTTCGGTCGGCGCGGCGGCAATGCTCTGCGCCGAAAAAAACCATACGCTTTGTACGGTGTCCGATTTGTATTCTACCACCCATGAGCTGCACACCGACACGAGGGACCTTACGTTACAGGAGCACCGCACGGTCGGGCGGCTGAGCGCCGAGTGCACGCGTGATATTGCGCTGGGGGAGGGCGTCAGCCATTTGGTACAATCGTCCGCGGTGCTGACGGGCAGCCCGACGGTCAATGGGGACGGGCGGCTGAGCGTCCCGGCCACCTGCCAGGGGCTTTACCAAAATGAGGACGGTGTGACACACAGCTTTTCAAAGCCGCTGACACTGGAATTTACCGCCGATGCCAGCCGGTGCGAGCAGTGCCGGATGCAGGTCGTCAGCGCTGTATGCGGTAAGGAGGGCGTTACCCTGCGCATCCGCCTTGAAGGGGACAACGTGGAAGGGGGGCGGCGCGAGCTGCGCGACCTGACCGAAATCACCATGGGTGATCCGCTGCCCGATACCTGTGAGGGCGTTACGTTAATCCTGCGGTACATTGAAGGGGAGGAAGCGCTGTGGGATGTGGCGCGCGGGTGCCGCACAACGGTGAATGCCATCCGGGGGGCAAACGGGCTGGGTGAAAACGAGCTGACCGTATCGGGGCGGATGCTGCTGATCCCGATGGGCGATTAAAGGG
>CAJUJQ010000223.1 GCA_910586575.1 uncultured Clostridia bacterium
GAGCTATATTTCCACATTCACAGTTTAGCCAGGGTTTGTTCATAGAATATTAACTTACTCAAATACCGTGCATCCCACGTCCTGGTCTCTTGACAAACAGTTCCTACAAGTGTAAAATCTTAGATGAGAACTTACAGTTGTAGGAGGCGTTTGCCATGAAAGCGTTATCCGACCGGGAATGGACGGTTCTGCGAGCGCTGTGGGAGTGCGGCGGCGCGGCTCTCGGCGCGCTGACCGACTTGCTCCGTCCCCAAACCGGGTGGAGTCGCAACACGGTCTTAACCTACTTGACCCGTATGGAATCGAAAGGCCTGGTGGAAATCGATAAGCAGACGTATCCCAGTCGGTACCGAGCCGCGATTACCCGCGAAGCCTGTCAGGCCGAAGCCCGCGATAGTTTCCTGCGGCGGGTGTATCAGGGTGCAACCGGCGACCTTGTTACGGCATTCCTGCACGAAAAGCCCATCTCCGCGGAGGAGCGGGACACGCTGCGCAAACTGCTCGACGAAATGGAGGTATAGCCATGACCGACCTTTGGGCGTTCCTGATGCAGACCCTGACCGCTTCGGGCGCGGCGCTTTTGCTGCTGCTCATTAAGGCGCTATTTCGCGATAAGCTGTCCCCACGCTGGCAGTTTGCCTCGTGGGGGGTGCTGGCGCTCGTGCTGCTGATGCCTGCCGGTATCGGGGGACGCTATGTGCTGTTTAACTGGCCATTTGTTGTCGAAACGCTGAAATCCGCGCTCACCGGGGAATACGGCACGCTGGCGCACGTAACCGCACCCATACCGCTGCCGCCGCACACGCTTCCGGCGACCCTGCCGGAATGGCTGTTTGCGGTTTATGCTGCGGGCGTGGCATTCCTCCTGCTGCGGTATTTGATTGCTTATGTCCGGCTGCGCGCCGCACTGCGCAAAAGCCCTCCTGCCGACGATTCCGCAATCCGCGCGGCAGCGGAGCGCTACAGCCAAACCGGCGAGCCTTCCAAACGGGGACGGTACTGTCTGCCCGTCTGCCCCGCCGTCCGGGTAGAGGGCTTGCCGTCTGCCTTTGTCTGCGGGGTACTGCGCCCCGTGCTGGCTCTTCCTTCCGAAACCGACGAAAAGGTACTGCTCCATGAGCTGCTGCACCTGAAACACCATGACGTGCTTTGGGGGCTGACAATTTGCCTGTTCCGCTGCCTGCACTGGTGCAACCCGCTGTTGTGGTACTGCGCCGACCTGGCGGGGAACGATTTGGAATCCCTCTGCGACCAGCGGGTACTCGAACGGCTTGCGGGGGAGGAACGCCGCGATTATGGGCGCATCCTGCTCTCCATGGCGGACGAAAAGTATGCCCGCGCGCCGGGGACCTCTTCCCTATCCAACGGCGGACGGAATATCCGGCGACGCATTGAAGCGATTGCCCGCTTCCGGCGGTACCCGGCAGGGATGGCGCTGGCGTCAGTCTGTATCGTGCTGATTCTGGCGCAGCCGCTGCTCACCGGCGCGCGGGCGCAGGCGATTTATCCGCTTTCCGCTACTGCCGCCGTTATGTCCTCGGCGCGCACCGTCTGGTGCACCACCTTTGCCGGGGCGTTCGATACCTACGCCAAGGCGGTGCTGACAGGAAGCCTGCCTTGCCGAGCCATGTGCGCCCCGCTCGGGGAACAGAACGCGCTGGCAGCGGAATTGGAAGCAGGCAGGGAAGCGGATTTTGAGCTGCCTGCAAAAGCTTCCCCGTTTGAAGGATATCAAATCTACAATTTGGAGCAGGACGGGGAAAACGCCTGGGAGGGGATTCTTGCCGTTGCGCTGGACAGCCCGCCCGCCGGGGAGTGCTGGGACGAATGGGGGCATGTGTGGATTGCCGCGCAGGCTGTCCGCGCTGAGCGGCAGGGCAGGCGCTGGGTCGTGCTGCCGCTGGAGCCGTTCCGCGCGCTGGCGACCAGCGTGGGCAGCCTGTCCGAGTACGACGGCGAGGGGCTTCCCGCGTGGTGCTACGAGGCGCAGTCCGGGGATTTCACCATCCGCATCGAGTACCGCACCAGCGCCGAGCCAGACAACTTTCGCAAGGCAGAGCAGCCCGCGCGGGATTGGAGTCCGCTGTTCAAAAGAAGCGTTTTTGACATCACGCCCCGACCAGACGCCAGCTTTGGAAGCCGGAATTTGCAGCGCCGTATGGTTTGGGCGGCTTACACTGGCGCGCCGGAGCAGCGGGACAACTACACCTCTATCAAGGTTTCCAGCGTGCCCCTGCGTGCCGATGCGGAGGCGGCAGCCTTGCCGCAGCCTGGGGACGGGAATTCCTTCGGCAGCAGCAGCCACGGTACCGCCTGGGCAAGCCGCACGCTGGACAAGGGTTGGCAAAGCCCGCTCTTCCTGGGCGGCAGCGGGGGAAATCACGAAATCAGCGCCCCGCCCGACTGCTATGCCGTCAAACTGTACTTGAACGGGCACGCGCCCACCGAACTCACCCTATTGCCAGTGGAAGGAGCGGAGCCATATGCCCGACCGTAAAACCATCTATGACGGCCTGTCCTGCGCTGCGTGGGGATATTTTTTCCTGTATTTTAACATTAATCTTGGGAACGTCAGTATATTGCCCTCGTTTGTTGGCTATTTGCTGCTGCTCTCGGCAATCGGAAGCCTGCAAGCAGTACGGCGCGAGCTTGCGCTGCTGCGGACGCCAGGCAGGCTGCTGGCGCTGTATAAGGTGGCGGAATGGGCGCTGTCTTGGGTGGGAACGCAGCTTCCCGGACATGTCCCGTTTCTCGATTTGGTGGAAAACGTGCTGGTGATTTACTTCCATTTCCAGCTGCTGACCGACCTTGCGGCGCTGGCGCAGGCGTTCCAGCCAGAAGGCGAGACTTTCGACCATCGGCTGCTGCGCCGCCGGACACAAAGCGTCCTGCTGGCGACCGCCGTGACGCTGCTGTACGGCCAGGCGCTGTCGCTGCCCGAGAGATGGCTGGAATGGCTGCTGATGGTTCTGGCACTGGCTTATTGCATCGTTGCCCTTGCCATTATGCTGGCGCTGTTCGAGCTGCGCCGCTGTATCCCCCAAGACCCCGAAATACAGCCCCCGGCGGAAGCCTGAAAACCTGCCATAAAAAGGTTTAGGCGCATAATACGGAACCCCCGGATTGGATGGACTTCGCCCTTTCGGTCTGGGGCCTTTGTTTGGATAAAGGCACTGTATCAATGCGAATCAAGAGTTGTAAATCGCAAAACAACACGTTCTATTTGATATGTTCG
>CAJUJQ010000224.1 GCA_910586575.1 uncultured Clostridia bacterium
CGATAAGCAGGCATATGAATTTTTGATGAAGGTGTTCACAAACTTCAAAAACGCGATGTCGAAGGACGCTTCCTTCTATGAATTCTACGCCACCATGAAAGCGCGTGTGTTTTACGACGCTTTCGAGGACGCGGGCTTCAAAGTCGGCGCGGGGCTTATCTGGAAAAAGCCGAGGGCACCGCTCATGAGAACGGACTGGAAATTCAACTCCGAGCCTATCATCTGGGGCTGGCGGAAGGATGGGAAACACATCTGGTATGGCGATCAGAAACAGACAAATTTTTTTGAATTTGACGGCATTAAGAACTCCAAAACTGATGGTTTCGGGCATCCGTCCAGCAAACCTGTGCCGCTTATCGCTTATCTGATTAAGCAGTGTACGCAAACCAACGGACTTGTTCTGGACGGGTTTCTCGGAAGCGCGTCAACGCTTATCGCTTGTGAACAGCTTTCCAGAATCTGCTTCGGAATTGAGATTGAGCCGAAATTTGTAGATGTGGCGGTCAAACGGTATATTGAGTTTGTCGGCGGTTCCGAGAATGTGTATGTGGAGAGAAACGGAGAACGGATTTGCTACTCCGACATTGTGAAAAATATGGAAGGTAAGGAGGGAGAAACGAATGCCGGACAGAAAGCCACTGATGGATAAACCGGAATACAGACTGGTCTCGCTTTCCGGCGGGAAGGATTCGACCGCCATGCTCCTGCGAATGCTGGAAGAGGGCATGAAGATCGACTGCATCCTGTTCTGTGACACGGGGCTTGAATTTCCCGCCATGTATGAGCATCTGGACAAGCTGGAACAGAACATTGGCAGACCGATTACCCGTGTGAAATCGGAATACCGCTATGAGCATCTGATGTTCGATGTCCCTGTAAAGCGCAAGGAAGATACCTCTTTTGCCGCCAAGTTCGGGAAGGTACATAACGGCTACGGCTGGGCGGGACCGAGAATGCGGTGGTGTACCACTCAGCTGAAAGATATTCCGAGAGAGAAGTTCCTGCGGGAGCTGCGGCAGGAATACACGGTCAAAGAGTATGTTGGTATTGCCGCTGATGAACAGTACCGGCTGGAGCGGAAGCGCAACAAAAATCCCAACCACATCCACCCTCTGGCAGATTGGGGCATGACCGAAGCGGACTGTCTGAAATACTGCTATGAGCGTGGCTATGATTGGGGCGGCCTGTATGAGCATTTCAAGCGTGTTTCCTGCTGGTGCTGCCCGCTGCAATCGCTGGAAGAACTGCGCCAGCTATATCGATACTACCCGGAACTTTGGCAGAGGCTGAAAGAATGGGACAAACGGACTTGGAGAAATTTCCGCGCCGACTACAGCGTGGAGGAGCTCGAAGCCCGTTTTCTTTTTGAGCGGGAGCGGCTTGCCGAGGGTAAGCCTATCAAGGGCAAAGATTTTTATAGGGAGCTGCATCAACGGCTGGAGGTGACAAGCCATGCCTGCAATGAATGATCCCGGCACAGGAAAGAGGAATACACTGACGCTTGGCAGTCTCTTTGATGGCTCCGGGGGCTTTCCTCTTGGCGGGCTGCTTGCCGGGATACAGCCGGTCTGGGCATCGGAAATCGAGCCATTCCCCATCCGGGTGACTACGAAACGGCTGCCTTTTATGAAGCATCTGGGGGATATTTCCGCAGTAGACGGAGCAAAAATTACTCCTGTAGATATCATCACCTTCGGCTCTCCCTGTACCGATATTTCAGTGGCTGGACGGAGGGCGGGGCTTGGCGGACGTCAATCCTGCTTGTTTTACCAGGCGGTTAGAATTGTAAAAGAAATGAGGTGTGCAACCAATGGCAGGTATCCGAGGTACATTTTGTGGGAAAACGTGCAGGGAGCATTCTCCTCAAACAACGGGGAGGATCTCCGCTGCGTCCTCGAAAGTATCTGTCGCGTCGCGGACGAAGCCGTATCTGTCCCTGAACCTCCAAAGGGGAAATGGACAAACGCGGGAAGCATCGTGGGAGATGGTTTTTCCGTCGCATGGCGGCTGCTCGACGCTCAATATTGGGGAGTCCCCCAGCGAAGAAAACGCATCTACCTTGTCGCAGATTTTAATGCCCAATGTGCCGGAAAAATATTATTTGAGTCCGAAGGCGTGTCAGGGTATACTCCGCAGGGCTTCCGCGCGTGGCAAAGAGCTGCCGGAGGTGCTGCGGATCGCGCTGGAACGGCAGGCGGCGTCTGCCTGAACGACCAAGGCGGCAGCCGCATGGACGTGACGGAGCAAGTCGCCGGGACGCTCCGGGCGAAAGATCACGGTCATCCTCCCGTGGTTATGGAACCAGCAGAAACAGAAACGGCTTCTGCGACAGTTTACGAGAACCACAGACAGGCTGCCAGATACACGGGGCCTCTGAAAGCCGCGCCAACAGTCAGCCATATCTACGGTACGGGCGGCAATAACCAGCCGTTCGTGGTGGAAACGCCCAAAACACTAAAAATCCGCTCCGGCTGCGAGGGCGGCGGGAAAGGCGCGCTGGTGCAGGACAACAAATCGGCGACGCTCTCCTGCAATAACGACCAGACCGTGTTCGTGCCCGCCGCTTTCGGCATCTGCTCCAAGGACAGCAACGCCATGAAGTCGGACAATCCCCACAGCGGTTTCTATGAAGCGGAAACCTTGCGGACGCTGGACGCAAACGGCGGAAATCCATCCTGCAACCAGGGCGGCATTGCTGTCGTTTCGGTGCAGGGTTCCATGATCGGCAGGGCAGATAAGAACGGGCCACAGGGCAGCGGCGTCAATGAGGGTGTTTCGTTTACCCTGAATGCCACGGATCATCACGCTGTTTCATACTGCATGACTGCCGACAGCCGTACACAGGTGCTAAAGGAACAGTTTCCAGCCCTGATGGCGCGGGATTACAAAGACCCGCCGGTCACAAACGGGAAATAGGCGGAATACATAGTCCGCAGGCTGACGAGCACCGAATGCGCCAGGCTGCAGGGCTTTCCGGATTGGTGGTGCGATGACCTCGGCACGGAAAATCCCACCGACGAGGAGCTTGCCTTCTGGCGGGACGTGTTTACGACCTATGCCGGTATAAATGGCAGCAAGCCAAAGTCGGACAAACAGATATTGAAATGGCTGAAAAAACCGCATTCCGATTCCGCAGAATATAAAATGTGGGGAAACGGTGTTTCTTTGCCCA
>CAJUJQ010000225.1 GCA_910586575.1 uncultured Clostridia bacterium
CATGCGGAAATCCAGCCCAAGAACGAGTTCGATTTTTGGCCGGATGGAGCAGTAGATACCCTAAGTATTTTTGCGCCTTTGGCATCGTATCTTACATCATCAAAAACACCTCGACACACTCCGGCACCTGGTTTCAGAATTGCTTCTATAACCCTTATATAAAATTGATTATAACTGGTATTATAGTAAATTCCCTCAACAATTGCAGCGTGCCCTGTTAATCCGTGTCCACCATACAACTCGCATATGATGTCCCCAGGTTTAACAACTTCCAGCAAATTATATTTCGAATAATTAGGTTCTCTGTAAGGCGTTGTTCCTGTATTGTATTGCCATTGTATTTCACTATCATCTATACTTACATGCGGCAAAACATCCTTTTTTAAATCATTGCAGTAAATTACAGACAATCATCCTTCTCTTTCTAAAATTAATTCACATTCTTCCTTAAAAAACGGAAACGTACAAAGATTACGATTTTTCTCCTTTGACGTTTACCTTAACGATTGCGCTAAGAGTCCCCCTTTTATTTCCGTTGATAAACAATTAAGCTTATAGTTGACTTTGGCATACTGGATTAGGATACTTTCATAATCAATGGATACCCCGTCCTTGAGAAATTTCATATCCGAAGGGGAAAAATCATAGTTGCCATCCGCATTCGATACAGTAATGTTTTCGCCGTCCAGTATAATTATAGTATAGTGGATAAAAGATATATTGTCAATAACAAGTATACATTAAAAGGAAAATCCACAGGAATGAACAGATCTGATGACAATCATGCAGTGAGTACGCTGTAGGTACGTCCTAGAACCGATTCAAATACCATTTTGCCCCGCCGTTTTTGGGCGGGGCAAAATGGTGTGATGAACGGATATACACCCTCTCTCATGCGAACACAGCTACAGCCAGGCTTCGCAGAGCAGGGCGACCGCTTCCTGAAAGCGGTCGGAATCAATGCCCGCATACCCTAAAATTAAAGTCGCCTTTTCCGGACGGCTGCCGGGGGCGTAATAAGCCGATAAGCCGTATACCCGCACGCCCTTTGCCGCCGCGCGCCGCACCAAATCTTCTTCCCGAAGCCCGTTTTTCACGCGCATCAGGATATGAAGTCCCGCTTCGCTGCCGTGGATTTCGGTCAGCGGGGCAAGGGGGCTTTCACGCAGCGCGGTGAGCAGCGCTTCCAGCCGCCCCTTGTAAACGTTCCGGCTGCGGCTGATATGCCGCTCAAACGCGCCGGACTCCATGAACCGCGCCAATGTGTGCTGCTCAAACGCGGGCACCGACGCGGAGTAGAGCGAGAAGCGATCCCGGTATGCGGACAGCAGCGGCGCGGGCAGCACCATATAGCCGATACGCAGCGACGGCGCAAGGCTTTTGGCAAAGGTATTCAGGTAAATCACCCGCTCCTGCCGGTCAAGCTCCTTGAGCGCGGGCATGGGGCGGGAGGAATATCGGAATTCCGAGTCATAATCGTCCTCAATGAGGTAGCGTCCGGGCTGTTCCGCCGCCCATTGCAGCAGCTGCATCCGGCGCGGCACGGGCATGACCACCCCGGTCGGGAAGTGGTGCGAAGGGGTCAGGTAGACGGCGGACGCGTCCCCCAGCAAATCGGCGCGCAGCCCTTTGCCGTCCAGCGCGATTGGGCGCACGGCAGCGCCGTTGGCCTCGAAAATCTGGTACAGCTTGCGGTAGCCTGGGTTTTCGAGCGCGTAAACGCGTTCGCGCCCCAGCAGCTGGATGAGCAGATGCAGCAGATATTCCGAGCCAGCGCCCACCACAATCTGTTCCGTGGAAACCTCAATCCCGCGGAACGACAGCAGATAAGCGCGGATGGCCTCCCGCAGCTCGGCCTCGCCCTGCGGCGCGGATTCGAGCAGCAGGCGGTTGGCGTAGTCGGTCAGTACCGCCCGCGACAGCCGCGCCCAGGTCGAGAACGGGAAACAGTCGGTATCGACAATATTGGTCTTAAAATCAAATAAAAACCGCTGTCCCGCAGGCTTGTCCGGCGCGGGGCGCGGCAGGATGGGCTTGTGCGGCGGCACGGCAAGGGATTCCTGCACAAAATATCCCTTCCGGGGCGCGGAGGTCAGGTAGCCTTCCGCCAGAAGCTGCGCATACGCTGTCTCGACGGTAATCCGGCTGACCTCCAAATGCTGGGCAAGCTGCCGGTTGGAGGGCAGCCGCTCACCGCCTTTGAGCACGCCCGATGAAATATCCTGCCGGATGAAGCGGTACAGCTGCTCATAAAGCGGCGTCCGCGAAGCCGGGTCTAAAACGTAAGTCAGCAAACCGGCCTCTCTTTCTTGGCGGGCGTCAGCGGGCGCGCCTGTTTCACGGACGGTTCCGCGAGGCGCGCCAGCCGCCAGGCCAGTGGGTTGAACCAATGCCCCCCCGTCACCAGCAGCATCAGCCAATCATCCGGCGTGTGCGGCGGGGCGTCCGCTGAAACGTGCGCCCAGAGCATCGGCCCTATGACAGCGCACAGTCCGAACGCCCACAGGAAAGCAACTACCTGCGCCGCGCCAAACTCGGCGAGCCGGTAGGCGGTCAGATAAAAGCCGCCTTCCGGGGTGGGCAGCGCCGCAAGGCACATCCGCAGGAAGCGCTGCCCTGCCGGTGCAAAGGGCACCAGCATCCGTAGCGCGGCAAGCCTGCATAGCCGTTTATTTAGCGCCGGATGCTTCCGCAGCAGCGGCGACAGCACCAGCAGCACAAGAATCAGGGCCGAACCGGAAAGCGACATCGCCGCCAGCCGCCCAATAAAAGCAGTCATAATCTCAATTCCCCCGTTCCCGGCTTTGGCCGGGTCGTTCCTTCTATTATTATAGACGAGAAAATCTCCGGTTTCGTGACGGAAATTCTGCACAATAAATTGGTGGTATTTTTGTGCAAACAGACAAAAACGAGAAATATTGACATAAAATACCGATTTTGTGAACTAAAATACGGTGTATAATGCGGATGATCAAAAAATAAATTCTTGTGAAAAGACTTCCAGGGAAACAAAAAGCCCCTGTTGAGGCTTTTTGCGTGTCTCGGTGGTGGTGCGCTTCCGTGCCGGTTATTATACTCGCGAATGAAAAGATTTGCCGTATTCACCCACCCTGCCCGCCATCC
>CAJUJQ010000226.1 GCA_910586575.1 uncultured Clostridia bacterium
TTTTGAGCACACGCCCCTCAAACGTGCCTGTCTACCAGTTCCAGCACACTCGCATGGTTCTCATGCGCCGCTTTCCCAAGCGACTTCTCTATTATAACCAATTCCCCGCGCTATGTCAACACTTTTTTTCAATTTTGTAAAAGAAAATTTTTGATTCGTCAGGGAAAGACTTTTTTTGAAATTTGATAAAAAGCGCTTGACAGGAGGAGGGATTGAATGTATACTATTCTTGTAAACGAAAGCGGAGGTTGATAGCGATGAGAATGACGCACGAAGCGGACTATGCCATACGCGTCGTTTACTGTCTGGCAGAGGCTGGCGAGAAGGTCAGTGCAAAGGATATCTCAGAACGGACCGGGGTGTCCCTGCGCTTTGCGCTGAAAATCCTGCGCAAGCTCATCCTGGCGGGCATTGTCAAATCCTATAAAGGCGTTTCCGGCGGGTACGCGCTGCAAAAGCCCCCGTCCGAAATCAGCCTGGGCGAGATTGTCGAGTGCATCGACGGGCCGATTATGATTAACCATTGCCTTTCCAATGAATTTGACTGTTCGCGGGTGGATTCCAAGTCAGACTGTGGTTTCCGTAAGATATTCGTGTCGATCAACCGAACGATTTGGCAGGAGTTGCATGATGCCAAGATCGACCGTTTTATCAATTAAACAATGTAAAATATACTTTGGAGGAAGAAAACATGAAATTTGTATGTTCTGTATGCGGTTATGTTCACGAAGGCGATTCTGCTCCGGCTGAGTGCCCTGTCTGCCACGTTGGCGCGGACAAGTTCATTGCGCAGGGCGGGGAAAAGTCCTGGGCCGCTGAGCATGTTGTCGGCGTTGCAAAGGGTGTTTCCGAGGATATCCTGAAGGATCTCCGCGCGAACTTCGAGGGCGAGTGCACCGAGGTTGGTATGTATCTGGCAATGGCGCGCGTTGCGCACCGTGAGGGCTATCCGGAAATCGGCCTGTACTGGGAGAAGGCTGCCTGGGAAGAGGCTGAGCATGCCGCGAAGTTTGCCGAGCTGCTGGGCGAGGTCGTTACCGACTCCACCAAGAAGAACCTCGAGCTGCGCGTTGAGGCCGAGAACGGCGCGACCGCCGGCAAGACCGACCTTGCAAAGCGCGCGAAGGCTGCGAACCTGGATGCAATTCATGATACCGTCCATGAGATGGCACGCGACGAGGCACGCCACGGCAAGGCTTTCGAGGGCCTGCTGAAGCGCTACTTCGCTTAAAATTGTACCTATAGGGGCAGGGCTTCGGCCCTGCCTTTTTTTGGCTGTCTGACGGAGAAAGGATTGCATGAAATTATTGATTGTAAGGCATGGCGACCCGGATTATGACCGGGATTCCCTGACTGAAAAGGGCTGGCGGGAGGCCGGGTACCTCGCGGAGCGGCTTGCGGCGGTTGAGACGCGCGCCTACTATGTTTCCCCGCTGGGGCGGGCAAAGGATACGGCTTCCTGTACCCTGGAACGGGTTGGCCGCGCGGCGGAGGAGTGCCCATGGCTGCGGGAGTTCCACGCGCCGGTATGGCGGCCCGACGTCACCGAACGCGAGATGATCCCCTGGGATTGGCTCCCGCAGGACTGGACGGCGGACGAGCGGTTCTTCCATTACGACCGGTGGCACGAGTCCGAAACCCTTCAGGCGGGCGGCGTCAAGGCGGAGTATGACCGTGTCACCGGGGCACTGGACAAGCTGCTGGAAGGCTGGGGCTATCGGCGGGACGGGCATTTGTACCGGGCGGTGCAGCCGAACAATGACACCCTGGTTTTCTTCTGCCATTTCGGGGTGGGCTGCGTGCTGCTCAGCCATCTGCTGAATATCTCCCCGATGGTGCTGTGGCACAATACCTGCGCCGCGCCCAGTTCGGTGACGACCGTTGCGACCGAGGAGCGCCGCACCGGGATTGCGTCCTTCCGGATGCTTTCTTTTGGGGATATCTCCCACCTGTACCATCATGAGGAGCCGCCTGCGTTCGCGGCACGCTTCCGTGAAACCTTCGCCAATGACTGGGAACGGCAGGATTGAATAAAAGCGCTGCGCCTCTTGCGGGAGGTACAGCGCTTTTGCTTATTTCAGCTGCATTTTTGCGGCCTTGAGAGTGTTTTGCATCAGCATGGTGATGGTCATAACCCCTACGCCGCCCGGCACCGGGGTGATGTACGACGCTTTTTCGGCGACAGCCGCCGTGCATACGTCGCCGACGACCTTGCCCTCGGGCGTGCGGTTGATGCCGACATCAATCACGGCCGCGCCTTCCTTCACCATATCGGCGGTGATAAAGCCCGCCTTCCCGACCGCTGCCACCAGGATATCCGCCGAGCGGCATACGTCCGCTAAATCCTTGGTGCGGCTGTGGCAGATGGTCACCGTGCCGTGCCGGTGCAGCAGCAGCATGCTCATCGGCTTGCCGACGATGTTGGAGCGCCCAACAACGACACAATGCTTGCCCCTGGGGTCGATGCCGCATTCATCGAGCATCGCCATCACGCCCGCCGGGGTGCACGGCAGGAAATCATAGTCGCCGACCATGATTTTTCCCACATTGACCGGGTGGAACGCGTCCACGTCCTTTTCCGGGCGGATGGTGCGGATCACCGCTTCCTCACTGATGTGCTCCGGCAGCGGGAGCTGGCACAGAATCCCGTGGATTTTGGGGTCATTGTTCAGCCGCTCAATCAGGTGGAGCAGCTCATCCTGGGTGGTATCCGCCGGAAGGACATGCTTTTCGCTGTAGAAGCCGCATTCGGCGCACGCTTTTTCCTTGTTGTTGACATAAATGGTGCTGGCAGGGTCGCTGCCGACCAGAATGACGGCAAGCCCCGGGGTAATGCCAGACTGAATCAGGGCGTGGGTTTCTTCTTTGATTTTTCCGCGCAGCTTGGCAGAGATTTCTTTGCCGCTGATGATGGTTGCACTCATAAGTTATGACCTCCGAAAAAGTGATAAATCGTGATGGCAAGGTGTGATGATTAAGCAGGCAAAAACGCAGGGGGCGGGGGCTGCGGGAATGCCCCGCGTTGCCCCTGAGGAACTGTTCAAAAATATACTCGTGTGCGTTAAAGTTTGCCGTTCGGTTCGCCTGCGCGGCGGGCGG
>CAJUJQ010000227.1 GCA_910586575.1 uncultured Clostridia bacterium
CAGACATTTATCTTGCAAATATATTTACTTGTATTATTGCGGGATGGATTATGTGTATGGGGTGTCTGATTTCTGCACTTTTGGTCGGCATTCCATTTTTGGGATTTTTCCATATAGAACTTTCGGAGATTCTTTCACAAGGGATCTGCGTGTTTGCCTTGAGTGCGGCTTACACAGCAATTTACTGTTTTTTTGCTATGTTAATTCATAATCGCACGATTACAGCCATTACCTGTATCATATTTTCATTTTTGCTTTTGTTTTCCGGAACTGTTATTTCAAACCGACTGGACGAATCAGAATATTATTATATTCCGGATGCGTCCTTGGGGACAGGTGAAATTGACGATGGAAGTCATTCTGAATGGATTCGTAATCCCGATTGTTTGGAGGGAACTGAACGTCGGATTTATGAAATATTTTTTGAAGCTATTCCCGGAGGACAGTCATTACAGCTTAGTGGAATGTTAAATGAACACACCAGTTATATAGAGATGTTTTCGGCTTCATTGGTGTGGATTGTTTTATCATGCGGTTATGGAGTGATACTGTTCCGTAGGAAAGATTTGAAATAGAGGGAGGTATATTCATGCTTTTACCGTGGGTTTTGTGTGGTGTTCTGTCTGCTGTTAGTTTTATTCTCTGTATGAAAATTCATATGTTGAAAGTGAGTATGGCGGAAATACGGGCACAACTTGCGGACTGGCTGAAAACAGATACGAACACCCTTATTTCTATATCTTCCAGTGACAGGCAACTGCGATTGTTGGCAGCCGACCTAAACAGGCAACTTCGGCAGCTTCGCAGACAACGCAGACAATACCTTGACGGAGATAAGGAGTTGAAAGATGCCGTAACGAATATTTCTCATGATTTACGGACACCTTTAACTGCAATTTGTGGATATTTAGATTTGCTTGAGGCTGAAGAAAAGTCCGAAAAAGTTACCCGCTGTTTCATGGCTATTCAGAATCGTGCAGAAGTATTAAAGCAATTAACGGAAGAATTGTTCCGCTATTCGATTATCATGTCGGTACAAGAGCCTGTGCAGTTAGAGCCTTTATGTGTGAATGATCTATTAGAACAAAGCCTTGTATCATTTTATGCTGCCCTGACTAAGAGTGGCATTACCCCGCAAATAGATATTACTGAAAAAAAGATTATACGCCCTTTGAACAGAACTGCTTTTCTGCGTGTATTGAGTAATATTCTGAATAATGCAGTGAAATACAGCGACGGCGATCTAAATGTTGTGTTGTCCGAAACGGGAGAAATCACTTTTTCAAATACAGCGCAAAATCTAAATGATGTACAGGTTGGAAAATTGTTCAACCGTTTCTTTTCTGTGGAAACAGCAAGGAACTCAACGGGTTTGGGGCTTGCTATCGCAAAAACACTGGTTGAACAAATGCACGGCACGATTACCGCACACTACTGTGACGGCGTATTAAGTGTCTGGTTAGATTTTTCGCAAACAGCAGAATAATAGATTCCTGTTTGTTTTAAAATGCAGACAGGCAGGAAATCTGTTCAGTTTATGGGGGTGACGACTGGCTTACCGTCAGCATCCAGCAGAACACTCATCCCGCATCCTGCCGTCAGCGACGAAGAAGCCAGCACATCCCCAACCGCTCCACGGGATAGATAGCCTCCAGGCGGCAGTCCACACCTTTCTCTCCCATGGCTGCCATCTTTGACAGCAGGATTCCACGCACCTGTGGTATACGCAGGTTACCGATCTGGGTGGACATCCGGATCTTCTCCCCACGCGCCGGTCAAATCCGGCATCGAGGTCAGCCAGCGAAGTCAGCAGCGCATCCAGTTCCCCCGCCCCGGCCTGAGCCGACAGCCCGGCAAGTATATTTTTATAGTCGTGCCGGAAGGCCCTGGCCTCCCGCCGAATAGCTTCCAGCTCCTGCTCATAGAGCTGCTGCCTGGCGAATTGTAAATCTTCATCCGCAGCCGGCAGGCTGAACAGTCTCGCGGACAGAACAGACGCTGCCATCTGAAACACCCCCGCCATACACACGGCAGCCAATGCCCGCCAGATTCCGATCCGCCAGCCCCATCGCACCCACAGGGTACACATCAGCACGTTCGCAACGGAAATTACAACATATAGGACCAGCCCGGATACTTTGAACACATTATACAGGCTTAAATGAATCATACTTGCCAATGCCGGAGAGAATGCCAGCGCGGGCAGCTTTTTCAGCATCCGGCATCCCCGCTCGTCCATGATGACGTACAGGTAGATTGCCAGCGCAATATGACCAACCGAAAACTCCTGGAAACCGGACAGAAATAACGCCAAAACGTCCAAGACGCCACCTCCTTCCCAACGAAATTATCATACCATAGCGGCAGATCTTTGTCCACGAATGCTCCGCGGAGCAAGAACTGGAAGATCAAGGATCCAAAGATTATACAGCAGATACAATAATTTGCTGAATTTTATATCTACCGAGTTGATTTTGCATTGCATTTCGCATATACTATCAGTACAATGAAACGCAGAAGGAGTTATTTTTATGGCTAACACGACAAATTTCAGTGTCCGTATGGACAGTGATATCAAGAAACAGTGTGAAACGCTCTACGGTGAGCTGGGCATGAACCTGACCACCGCCATCAATGTTTTCCTGCGCCAGTCTCTCCGCGTCGGTGGCTTCCCCTTCGAGGTCAGGCTGGAACAGCCAAACAAAGAAACAGTTGCCGCCATGCTGGAGGCCGAACGGATCGCACGCGACACAAGTGTAAAGCGTTATTCTGATGTGGAGGAAGCGCTCCGCGAACTGAAACGATGAGCAGGGAAATCGTCTGGACCACCAGATTCAATTTTCCGTGGATTTGCTGTAAGACCTGCCCGTAACGTTCCTGCTGGTTCCTCGCGTAATCTGTAAGAGATGAGCGTCTCGCAACGGTTATCGGGGTTGCTTAAAGCAGATCGAAGTTACTTCTTATTGCCGCAGTGCCCATATCAGGTTAAAATATACCATATTGCCACGCGCACACACAGCACCAAAAAGGGAGCACACTATGATCATCAGCGCAAGCCGCAGAACCGACATTCCTGCATATTTTTCCGA
>CAJUJQ010000228.1 GCA_910586575.1 uncultured Clostridia bacterium
ATATAAACTGCTTTTTGAGCCGCCCTTTGTCGCTTGAAACTTGGAAACTGGTGGATAAAACAGAAAAACCGGTTAAATTTGAGCATCTTAATAACACCTCCGAATAAGTTGTAATTCAGCGATGACATGAGCATAAATTGATTATGGGATAGACATTCATTCTTTGATCGCAGCACGTCAACTTATATTTGTCAACAAGCGATATAAATATTTTCAAATATATTTGAACCGTGCGGAAGTATGCGGTGTAAGCGCCCCAAAGCCGCCCGGGGAAATGCGGCTTTTTTGGGGAGGGTTAGGTTGGAGGGTAAAACAAAGGTTTCTTAACGCTCGTACACGTTATTATAGAGCTTGAATACATGCATCGTCGCGTCCCCGCCGAGCGATTCCGCGCCCCGCTGGTAAAGGCCGGGCTGACGCTCCGGGTAGCCGTTGAACTGCCAGTCAACCGTGATTGCAAACTGAATCCGTTTCAGGCCGGCCTTATCCTTGACCATCTGCTCGATCTCTTTGTAGACCTTGAGCGCTTCATCGGCGGCAGACTGGATTAACGCGTATTCCCTGTCCAGCATACGCACATCCGGCTTTGGGGTTTGTTTCAGGGTGTTCATATATCCAATCAGTTTTTTGATAGCCGCGTCCGCCGCTTCCATGGTGGAAACATCCGGGTTCAGGTTTGCGTTATAGTCGTCAAACACCTTTTTCAGCGTATCCGCATACGTTTTGCAGGCGGCAAGCTGTTCGTCGGTCAGCTTGGTATGGATGTAAATATTATCGATTTCCGGCAGTTTTGTGCCGTTCAGCTCAGGCGTCCTTGGCGTTTTGCTGCCGCTGAGGGTGAAAGCCTTGCCAGCCGCGTCCTTGGCAAGGTCTTTGCCCATCCATTCCGCAACCGTTCGGAAAGCATCGTCATGACGAACACCAGCACAAAGGTCAGCGCACGTTTCAGATTTCTGATACAGTTACTCATTTTTATAACTCCTTTTTTGTTGAAAAGTTTTCCATTGATACAATCTTTCACCAATTAGTACATATAGGATGCCGAAGAAACTGTGCACTAGAAAAGCAGTTATATTAAAATATACGCAATTTGCGCCGAGTAAATAATAAACAAGACTAATGCATTCCAATACAGCTGCAAAACAAACGGGATGAAATATCAGCCGCAAACAAATTTTTTCACATTTTGAAAATGGATAAATGAGAAAAAAGCTGAACATCAGCAAATGTTTGACGGCTTTAACCGGATACCGAAAGAACATGAATATGGACTCTCGAAGAAAGCGTGTATGCAATAGGGAAATTCTGTTCGGGGAGTCGGAAAATAAGTGAATCGGTGTGCAGTACAAAATGCACACTAACAATGCCGAACATAAAAAAATACTTCGGAAAACTTGTTGTTGTGCCTTCTTTTGGATTATAAGCCAAAGGTGGAAAGACAAAAATGGGAAAAAAATGAATATAGTTGCGAATGCTTCAGAAATATAGTATACCTTTCCGTGCATTAATCGCTCACCTCTTTAATTTTAAGATTGCCATTTACCCACATCCCTTCTCCATATTGTATTTGCAAGCACTTAAAAGTGAGGAAGAATGCGGCCTATCCGCCAAAAAGCCGCCCGGGGAAAGGCGGCTTTTTGGGATTGGGTGTCAAATTGGAGGACAGGAAATTCTCAAAGTCAAGGATTCTGAGAAATATTATCTTTATATAACGTCAACGATTTCCTGATTGATTATCAGGCTGAGGGAAACGACATCGACAGCCGGATACGTGCAAAGGGTTGCCAGCGGGTATACGTTATCCAGGGGTGGTTCTTCCATATCATAGGTTTCGCCGGTGTAGTCCTCGCGCAGGTAGAACCGGATTTTATCGATATCGTCAGTCTGTTGGATTTGCGCCTGAACCTGTTCACAGGCGGCAATCGCCGCGCCGGCTTTCGTCTGGATATTGGCGCAAACGCTGTCCAGCAGGCGGCAGTCCGGTTTCGGGGCGTCTTTCAGCGCATGCATATATTCAAGCCACTGCTTAACGGCTGCTGTCGCCTCGTCCTTTGTACCATAGGGCATATTGGTGTAATAATCAATGCACTTTTGGGCGGTGGGCTGAATGGCGGCAAGATAATCCTTGCAGGCTTTCAGCTGCGCATCCGTCAGCGCGGTACGGAGGAAGATAATCTGTCCAAACCGCTGATCATCCGGGTCAGAGCAGATTTTATAACGATAAAATTTCCGCTCCATGCCAAGCATCTGCGCGGCGGCACGGATGGGGATATACGGCTCATTCTCCCAGCGGATGACGCTGACGGGCTTGCCGGCGGGGGAAGCGGGGTTTCCGTCCAGCACGAGGGGCGCGCCGGAAAGCATTGTCATGACGAACACAAATACGAAAACCAGCGAATGCTTCCACATTCTCACACCGAATATTCCTTTAATTTTATATTTATGAGTTGAATATGCTAAGGTAATCTACTTTTTAAAAATGTATTTTAGGCAAGCAATGATTACTAAAACTATCATTAAAAAGCGTAGCATTCCAAACAGGTACGCATAAATCATGGACTTACTCCTTTTCGAAAGCCGTGTTACGATAGGGATAATCAGGCTGAGGGAAACGACCGCCCCAGCCGGGTATGTGCAAAGGAGTGCCAGCTCCTTTCGTTGCCCTAAAATGAAAGAGGATTTTCTTAGCGTTCGTACACATTATTATAGAGCTTGAACACGTGCACCATCGCATCTGTACCAAGCGATGCCGCGCCGCGCTGATTCAGTCCGAGCTGGCGTTCCGGATAGCCGATGAACTGGTAATCAACCGTGATTGCAAACTGAACCCGTTTTAAGTCCTCTTTGTTCTTAATCATTTGCTCAATTTCTTTATAAACCTTGAGCGCTTCGTCGGCGGCGGACTGCATCGACGCATATTCCTTGTCCAGCATGCGCACATCCGGCTTTTGGGTCTGCTTCAGGGTGTTCATATAGCCGATCAGCTTCTGGATTGCCGCGTCAGCCGCTTCCATGGTGGAAACATCCGGGTTCAGGTTTGCGTTATAGTCGTCAAACA
>CAJUJQ010000229.1 GCA_910586575.1 uncultured Clostridia bacterium
GGCCAGGTCATACGCTACCTCCAAATTAAACGCGCAGCTGCTCTATCAGAGACAGTTTGTTTTGATGTTTCAGTGCAGCCCATGTCACAGTAAGCGCGGATAAAATAACAAGTGTACTGTAAGCCAAGGCAATCTCAGAGGGGAAACGATAGTGCAGGTAAACCATCAGCCCACTTTTCAAATGAGAACACAGGGCAGCGCCAACGCCGCCGCCAATCAACACGGAGAAAAACAGCCCTATCCCTGAAGTCATCAGGCTTTCACAGCGAACCATAGAAGATAGCTGCTTTTGGGACATTCCCACGCAGCGCATCAGGGCAAACTCTTTCCGGCGGGTAATCACGCTGGTGAGGATCGTATTGACCAGATTCATCATGGCAAAGCAGCCGATGAAAGCGACGGTGACGGTCAGAACCAACTTCATCCCCTGTATAAAGTTTTCGTTCTGAGCAATGGCGGCGGATAGCGACGTCACGCTGAGGCCAGCGGCTTCCTTCAAAATCTGGTCGATCTCAGCCTCGGCCTGTGCCTCCCTATCATCGGAGACACGAAGCGCGAGCTGGTACATGGTGTCGCAGGACACAAGATCATTCATAACATCCACCGGAAGCATCAGCATATCAATTTTATCGCTGTTGCCGCCAATTTTTCTCTGATCCAGCACAGCGCCAACTGTAAAACTTCTTTGATAGCTGTCACTTCCATCAAAAATCGTTAGTTCGAGTGTTTGCCCGGCCTCTGCCCGAATCCCATAGTCTCGTTCCAGAGAATCGGGACGGCCGACAATCAACAGATTTTGCTCCACCAGGGCATTATATTCCAGATCGGCTTGGCTGCTCCGGCAAGCACATATCAAATCCATATCGTCACGGTTGAAGCCAACAATCGAGATTTCGGATTCCGCCGCCTCTGGCGCAAAAGCTGCCGGGAGATAGTGATATTCTGTCATCGCTTCCAGACCCGAAACCATGCGCAGAGAATTTTTCAAACTGTCTGCAAAAGGTGCGGAAGCCTGCACCTGCTCCAGCGGGTCATTCCGCAGCCGTTCGTCACTGATGTTGATGATAAACTGGCCCCTGGGGAAGCCTGACAGGGACATATCCCTTGCGTTGATGGAGGAAAGCACCGATGACAGCCCCATAAGCAGGACGCCGGTAAGAACCAGTGACAGGACGGTCAGCACATTCTTTTTCCGGTTGGTGGAAATATGCTTTTTTGCCAGCATAACCGGCGAGATCTTCTCCGGCAGCCTTGCCTGCCGCTTTTTTCCGCTCTGCTGTCCCATATAGCGGGAGGCGTCTATGGGGGATACGGACGCGGCGAGTCTGGCGGGTTTTCGGAGGGAGAGCCTCACCGTCAGATAAATCAGGACGATCACCATAGGCCATACCCACAGCAGGCTGGCGGGCCGGAACCCTTGCGGGATCAGCAGACAGGAGAATATGGTTCCTGCTGCCAGACCGATGGGGATAGATGTTGCTGACAGCGTAAAGCCCTCACGAAACACCATCCGTTTGATTTGCCGGCCTGTCATGCCAATCGTCCGTAATTGCCCATACTCCTTGATGGAGTTGACGATGGCAATGTAGAAGATGCAGTAGATCACCAAGATACAGGCCACGATGATCACCGCCAATCCAGTCGCCGCCGTCCCAATCAGGAAAAGAGATGGTTTTGACAGGTTGATGTACGCCTCGTTGAAGGATGGGATTTTTCTGATTCCCGCGTGGTCAAGCATTTCCACTACCAGCTTTTCGATTTCCGCTTTAGAAGCGGCCGTTCTGGTGTTTACCCGGATCATGGCGGATGGAGAAAATGTGTCCCAGCCGCCTTGGGCTAAAAAATACTGCTCAGAGACGATCCCCGCGTACAAGGACCTGCCGGTTCCAGAAGCTGCTGTCTCCAAGTACCCGCAAATCGAAAATACCGTTTCATCCTGTGTGCCGGGCATAGCAATCGAAATGCTGTCACCAATTCCTGCATCCAACTTCAGATAATCCAAATAGTCTTTTTCAATGAGTATTTCGTGTTCCGACTCCGGCATCCGTCCATCAGATACCGTCAGGCCGTTCAGCGTGAGGGCATCGGTATTGGAGTACGAGAGATTCAGTCTCCCATTTCCAGCTTTGATACCCCCCATTGAAACAGTCAGACCGGTCAGCACAGACTCTTGTCCTGCCTGAAGGCGCTCAAACTCTTCCTGACTAACGCCGGAAATAAGCGCATGGTAAGAGCCTGTCACGCTGTTCCCACCGCTTCTGTTTACTGCTGCGATACCTGAAATCAACAGCAGCACCGCGGACATGAGCATGGCAGCTAATGCGATTGCAAAGATTGAAATTCTTTTTTGAAGCTTGCCGTACTTCAATTTGGCAGATGCTATTTTATGGATCACCGCACTGGTGTCGTTCTCAAAGGGCCAGGTCATGATTTGCCACCTCTATTCTGTCACGCGAAGCTGTTCGACTACGCTGTTTTGCCTGCAATACAGGCTTGCCCATTTTGTAAGGATACGTTGCAGCGCAAGGGCCAGCAAGAAATAAAAGCATACAGATACAATGGGGAACGTGTAATCTACGAAGCTGAATCCAGGTACATTTCCTACTGCGGAGCAGATTGCTTTTCCAACGGCCAGACCGCCAACAACAGAAGCTGCAAAGCTGCCAAAGGTCTGGAAACCATTTTCAAAGCCTATCATACCGGAAAGCTGTTTACTGTCCAGTCCAATGGCCCGAAAGAGCCCCATCTCCTTCCTTCTGGAAATGATATTGGTCATGCTGGTATTGACCAGATTGATGATGCTGAACGTGATAATGACGGCTAACAGGGCATATGCCGCAGCAGAAATTGTGCTGAAAACACTTTTGTACTGCATTGTCATATCTTTCAGCGTTTTCAGGCGCAAGCTGTCGCTTGCCCCAATCAGCGACTGCAATTCGTCCTCAATTCCAGCATAACCGCTGTCCCCCGTCTGAATTACGAACGCGCTGTTTGCGTTATAGGGAACCGCCCGCTCCATTTCCGCTGCGGGTAAGATAAAACTGGAAG
>CAJUJQ010000230.1 GCA_910586575.1 uncultured Clostridia bacterium
TGGTAAATGTCAGCGTGTGCTTTGTCTCCGCCTTGCCATCGCTTGCCGTGATGGTTATCACATGGGTATCATTTAGCAAGCGCATATACGTCAGGCCGGTCACACTCAAGCTGTAGCCTGACCCGGATACTGCCGCGAAGGAGCGCAGCACAACGCCGTCAAGCGATTCTGTCACCTTCAATGTGTCGCCGTTGTCCACATCTGAAACCGTTGTAAGTGGTAAAATAAAGTATACCAATTATCGCCACGAAAAGTGTACCACCCCTCGCCACGCGGTGTAGCACTGCGGACACGAAGTATAGCAAGGAAACGCAGGCCAAGATCTGGTAAAATGGAAGCAGGAAACCAGAAGGAGGCCGGAAAGGAATGAAGGGATACGACGTGTACAGCAAGATACAGCAGCTGCGGGAGGCCGGGCTGAGTCAAAGGCAGACGGCGCAGCAGCTTGGGATCCACCGCAAGACCGTGAAGCGATATTGGAAAATAAAGGCAGAAGCGTATGAAGCAAGGAGGAAAGGGAGCCGCCGGATGCAGCAGCTGGACGAATACCGTGAGCGGATCATCGGCTGGCTGAGGGAATACCCGACACTGACGGCAGCGCAGGTCAGCGACTGGCTGAAGGAGCATTACCAGACGGACTTCAAAGACCGTACGGTATCGCGGTATGTCAAGCGGCTGCGGGAGGAATACGGGCTGAAGAAGGCAGTCCACCGCCGCGAATACGAAGCGGCGCCGGAGCTTCCGATGGGACAGCAGCTGCAGGTAGATTTCGGGCAGATGACGCTGCGGAATGCAGCGCAGGGGCATACGAAGGTGTATGTGGCCGCGTTTTTTCTGGCCCGGTCGCGGTATCGATACGCATATCTTCAGAGCCGGCCGTTCACCAGCGCGGATCTTGTGCGGGCCTGCCATGACTGCTTTGCATACATGGGAGGGGTTCCGGAAGAGATGGTTTTTGATCAGGACAGCATTTTGTGCGTCAGCGAAAACGCAGGAGATATCATCTTCACCTATGAATTTGAGAAGTTCCGGCAGGAAAGCAAGGCCGCCATCTACCTGTGCCGCAAGGCCGATCCGGAAAGCAAGGGCAAAATCGAAAACACCGTAAAGTACATCAAGGGCAATTTCCTGGAAAACCGGCTGTATGTAGATGATGAAAGCCTGAACCGAGACTGCCTGGCATGGCTTGCGCGAACGGCGAATGCGAAGGTGCACGGTACGACGAAGATGGTTCCCGCCGAGGTGTTCGTGGAGGAACAGAAGTTCCTGCGTCCCCTCCCGGCCATCAGCCCTGTCGAGCCGCAGAGGATCTGCCGGGCGGTGCGCAAGGACAACACCATCCTTTATAACAGCAACCGCTATTCTGTCCCTTTGGGTACTTATACCACCCAGCCGGAGGTGAAGATCGAGGTGATGCGCGGGGTGCTCTATATCCGGACGCTTTCCGGCGAATCCATCTGTGCGCACCATGTCTCGTTGGGAAAGGGCCAGCTGATTCAAAACAGGAATCATTTGCGGGACCGTACCACGGCGCTGGACAAGCAGATGGAGGATTTGAATACCGATCTGAATGGCAAAGCGTTGGCCTTTTTGAAGTCAATCTGTAAGCAAAAGCCCCGTTACGCCCGCGATCAGTTCGGCTTGATCCGTTCTTTGGTCGAGCGGTATGGCGCCGAAGCGGTGCTTCAGGCCATTGCCTTCTGTGAATCCGGCAAGCTTTACAGTGCAAACATCATGCGGGATTATCTGGAGCGCATGGCCGTGCCGCTTGGCCGCGAAGAACCGATCCCCACTGTGGTCCCGGTGGATGATCCCAAATATCACGTCACTACACAGAAGCGGGAGCTTTCTGCGTATGCAAAGGTAGGTGGTTCCGTATGATGACGCCTTTGGAACGGGTAAACCGCCTGCTGGGCGATCTGCGGCTCGCCCGGGTGGACTTCGATACCCTTTTTGCCGGACGGAACAGCCTTACCCCGCTGGAATCTGTGGAGCTCTTCCTTCAGGATCAGCAGCGGCAGCGCACTCTGAAACAGGACCTCCTTCGCAGGAAACGTGCCGGGCTTCCCGCCGAAAAGACGCTGGATTCCTTCGATTTTGGCTTTCAGCGCAGCGTTTCCAAAGAACAGATGCTCCGCCTGTCTGACATGACCTGGGTGGAACAGGCGTTTAACGTCTGTTTCCTCGGGCCTCCCGGCGTTGGCAAGACTCATCTGGCACTTTCCCTGGCCCTCAGGGGCCTCGATCTGGGCTATGCCGTCGCGTTTGAAACGTTGGAGTCCCTTATGACCATCCTCAAAACTGCCGAAATCTCCAACGCCGGCAAACGCCGTCTCCAGTTCCTTCATAAAGCTGCTCTTGTTGTAGTGGATGAGGTGGGCTTCATGCCCCTCTCGCCCGCGGAGGCAAATCTGTTCTTCGGCTTTATTTCCGCCATGAGCGAGAAAACTTCCCTCATAATCACCTCAAATAAAGGCTTTGATGAATGGGCCGATTTCCTCGGCGATGCCACCATTACGACCGCCATCCTTGACCGTCTCATCCATCGCTGTGAGATTATCAATATGTCGGGCGACAGCTATCGGATTGTGCATCATCAGTCTATTATAAATTAGTCTTTTCGCGTTTCTGTACAGGGTAAGTCCGTTTTCCCAAAATGGATTTTGCCGTTCTGTTTGAACAGAAGGCGGCTGTCAGCCGCCTTAACTACCCTGCTGCATGTGAAATCGGGTATGTCAAGGCCGCCGCAGGCGAGGCGCAGCCGGCGCCTTGACATGGCCGGTTTCACATGCCACCCCCAGCACTAAATAGGATAAGTCACGATTTCCTTTGATATACTTTGTGGCGAAACAGCTGTCCCGCGCTGGTACACTTTCTGGCGAGATTTGGTACATTTCTCTTGACAGCTTACAACCGTATAAGATACGCTGAAATCAGAGTTTTTCTCCCCGAGGTCGCTGCCGTTGGCGGTGGTGCTTGTAATCGTCGGTGCGGTGTTGTTATTGACCGTGCGGGTTGCCGATGTCGCGTAACCGCTGCGCATAT
>CAJUJQ010000231.1 GCA_910586575.1 uncultured Clostridia bacterium
ATTTCCTGAGCATCGTGTCCAGCGACACCAGCTGCCCCGCGCCGTCCAGCTGCTTGAGCAGGCGCATAGCTTGTACGACCTGACCGGCGCGCGTTCCCTCCGCCGCAATCTCGGCGGCAAGCTGCACCACGCGCTCCGTGTCGCCCTGTTTCGCGGCTTCCCGAAGAAGGTACTCACCCAGCGCGATATCGTTCTTGCTGGCGCGCCCGTCCCGGTTCACGACCCGCGTCCATGCCTCGGCGGCGGCATCCTCACCGCGTCCCAGCATCGTCTCCGCGTATTGCCGCGCCGCCTTATCGCCAATCGGGTCATAATTGAACCGCCCTTCGGCCACCGCCGCGCCAAGCGCCCCGGCCTGCTCATCGGTCAGGGAAGCCGATTCTGCCGCCGTCCTTGAGAAGCGACTGACCCGCGTGTAGTCGTCCGTCTGCCGCGGGAACAGGATATCCCGGACGGCCTTTTCGCCACGCGGAAACGCGCCGTACCTCTCCCGATACTGCGCAAGCCGTGTAATCGCTTCATCGGTATTCTTGAGCGAGAACCGCGCATCCTCCACCGAATTCAGCGCTTCGAGCCGTGACTGCTCGTCCTCGGCTTCGTAGGTCAGTACCGGCACCCCGGCCTGCTCCAGCGCCTGCTCCAGCGCCGTGTCCGCATCATCGGGAAGGATCACCGCAAGCGCTTCCTCCAGCCCGACCGCGCGCTGTGGCTTGGCTTCAAAATAGCCGGTAGGCAGCTCGGCGGAAGCCTTGAAAAGCCCTTGCAGCCGCATTGCTTCCGCGTTATTCAGCTTCATCTCATTCTTGCGGAACTCTTTCACAATCGCGTCCACAGTCTTTTTCCCGCGCGCCGCGTCCAGAATGACTTCCGCAATGCCCTCCACAGAATAGCCGCCGGGATTGTCCCGCTGAATTTTGGCAATCACACTGTCCAGCAGGCTGTCCATTTCCTCCAACACGCTTTCGTAATAGTCCGGGTCAACCTTGCCAAGCCGTCCGCTGTCGTCCTTCAGCGCCTGAATGGAGCGGTACTCCGGAGCTGTCACCGACTGCAAAGCTTTTGCGCTCGTGCCCCATGTGCCAACGCCGCGCGCCTGCTCCCGGCTCATTACCTTGACCAGGTTTTCCAGCGTGTAGGCATAATGCAGCTGGTCAAAGCTGCGCCGCTTACCGCTCGGCGTGAGGAATTCCCTGCCGTTGTAGATACCGCGTTTGCCTTCCAGCCCGGCGAACAGCTCCCGCACCCAGCGCTCGTAAGCAGGCCGGTCAAGCGCGGCATCCACCGCACGCCGTGTCGCTGCTTCGTCCGTCACCGTTTCATAAGCCGGGGCAGCGTCCTTGTCGTTTATGTACGCCTGTACCTGCCGCAGGATATTGCTCATGCGCATAGCGGTTTTTGTCATGCCGGGAAATACCTGTTCCAACGCCGCGCCGTGCTGCTCCCGCAGCTCTTTTAACGGCAAATGGGAGATTTCTTCCGCATCCGTTGTGCCAAGAATACCGAGAATCGCCTGGTACTTTTCCGCGTGTTCCGGGCTGAATCCCTTGCTGACTTCTTTTTGAACGGTTGCAGCTTCAATATGCTGCCCCTGTTCTTCCAAAAAGGCGGCTTTCAGACCGTAGTTGCCCAGTACGTGATTGATAGCGCCTTCCTCGCCGCTCTGCCGGTTCAGCAGGTCGTCCAGGTCATAGCTTGCCCGGCGCAAATCACTGCGGAAAAGATTGTCTACCCTTGCGGAAAGCCCGTTCAGCCGTTCAGAAATCCGCGCTTCCGCCTGCGGGTCCGCTTCATAATGCACCTGCGGGGCGGTCGGTGTCCAGGCATCCGCGCCATAAATATGGTTTGCCTTGTTGGCCTGCGGGTCAATCGAATCCTTCCCGAATACGATTGAAATGTCGCCGTAATCAGAGTGCCCCTCCGCAGCCTTAACCACCGCAATGGACGGCATAGGCAAACCGCCCAGCTTTAAGGCTTCCTGAAGCTTCGTGTCGGTCAGGTTGTGTACAGCAATCAGGTTCCGGGTTTCCTCGACCGGTTTTTTGAGCGAAAATCGCTTCGGAAGATTTTCGTTGACTTCCAGCTCAGAATCGGTTATACTGGTATCAACGACATCCCCGGACGTTGCGGCGGCGCTGTTTTGCGTTTGACCTGTTTTTCTCCGGGCGGTGTCGTTTTTATTTTCACTGACGAACTTCGACAATTCATAGAAAACTTTCCCGTTATCTGTCACCAGCCGAGTGATTTCTGCCTCATACCGCCGACCGTCAACCTCAAAAACAGTATCAAATTTATCGAGCCCGCCAGTTGCCTCTGGATGTTTGCCGTTATCGGGTTTAACGTTTTCCCTAAATGTCGAAACTTCCATAATGCTGTCCAGTTCTGTAGAAGCACGCATTTTGTCCTGCTTTACTTGCTCACTCAGCCGCCGGTTTGCAGGGTAGGCATAGTGCTTAGCCGTCATTCTATCAACAAAAGCACGGTTTTCGCCGCTTCCGATCACTTTCCCCCGAAAACGAGTCATGATAATTTCACGCGCCTTTTGCTGCATCTGCGCTGTGGTCAGCCCGTCAAAGAGGTGCTGATCAACATCCACATGCACATACTTGTGCCCGTCCGCATCAACCTTAATCGAGAACCTTGTGCTGCCGTCCGTCTGGGCGGTGTTTTTATTGGCAATCCGGCTGGCCTCGCCGAGCGCTTCCGCCCAAAGGCGTTCCCCCTCCTGCATCTGCCGGAGGAAATCGCGCTGCTCCTGCGAGAGCTTCCGGTTGGCAAAGCGTTCCCGGATACGGCTGATGATATCGCGGATGGTCTGCAAAATGCCCTTCGCGGTCTGGCGGCTCTGCTCGCCCTGATTGACGAAGCGGCGCACCGTGTCCGTGTCCACGTC
>CAJUJQ010000232.1 GCA_910586575.1 uncultured Clostridia bacterium
CGTTTCATTGAACAATACAATCTTACAGCACACCCATTTAAGTGGACATATGCCGTGATACCACCGGCGATTTAATCACTAATATTTAAACAACTTCGTACTAGAGTGCGCATACCGGCTCCGCAATCATGTCCACGCCAATAGCAACCATGAATAAAGATTGAAATTTTCTTCTTGGTAAACACGATATCCAGCTTACCAGGAAGAGCCTTATAATTGACTCGATAGCAGTATCCCAACGCAAACAAGTATCTCCTCACCATAAGTTCGATGCTGGTATCCTTGCTCTTGATGTGGGACATGATCTCGCTCCGCCGCTCTGGCGTAATCGTATCGGCCATTACACAGATAAATCCAGAGGAAGGTCAGAAATATCCTTCAGCCGTTTCCCTTGGACGAGTGTTTCCAATGTCTCAACAGCATCCTCCGACCCGACCTCCTCAACCGCACGCATCAGCTCATAGAGCGCAAAGTGGTACACACAATCAATGTCACCTGTACCAAGTGCCAGCGATGCAAGGCGGTTCGGCATTGGCTCCGCAGTCACCACAACAATGTGAGGAAGATGACCTTTCCTGTTACGGATCAGGTTAAGAGCCTCTGTCCGGCTGTTCTGCGCCCGGTCACTCCGCATGGTATATTTGGCTGATACACTAGCGTGAAGTAGCGGTTTTCCACCGTTAGCTCTCCGTATGTCCGCCATCCGGCTGATATCCGCATCAACTACACATTGCAGTTCATTAATCTCGCCATCCCCATACAAGTCACGATAAACAACAACATCGGGAGCAACCAAGTAATCGTTTCCCAACGAGGCTGCAAGCTGGGCATTCTGCGCAGTCAATGCGCTCAGATAAGCCAAATGCTCATACTGGGCAAAATCACTGGTCTTCAGTTTATTGTTGTTTCCCAACTGCAAGATAGTCCATCGTCCAGGACGGAGATTTTGGAGCTGCGGAAAAGTTTCCTGCAAAAACTGCATTGTGAGCATTTCAAACTGCTTCCCTAATGTTTGTCCAGAAATCTTATCAACCTGATTAACAGTGTGATGATGTTCATTAACAAGAATATCGACAATTTTTCTGGATATAGCCTTTGACCCCCGGCTGCTGGTATCCGCATTGGAGACTACATCAGCAACGGTTAGTGTTAGCGTATTTGTTTCAAACAACTGCTCGTGAAAGTGAAATCTTGCTCTCGCTATCAACGCATCCATGTGCAAGACACTCCTTTATCTGTTCTCCCACCGCTTTAGCGACGGGGGGAGGAAATGCGTTTCCAATCATCCGGCAGGCAACTGTTTTCCTGCTGCCAAACGTCCAAGTGTCTGGAAACCCTTGAATCCGGGCCATCATCCGGCTGGTAAGACGGGGCATCCCTTCAAAGCCAGGCGCAGGTGCTGCGTCCGCAATGCCCCGACCGTCAATGCCAAGTTCAGCCCAAGCATTTCTGGCCCTAGTTGGTCCGAGGTCAGGCCCTCCATGTTTTTTGGAGCCGCCTACCAGCGTTGGCGCAATGCGGCCAGCCTGTGCCGCCCATCGTTTGGCTCCTTCCCATTTGTTTTCAGCCATTAGATCATACAGTGTTTCACCAACTGTTTTGGCGCTGTCTGGCCTGTCCTCTGGATAAGCAAACGCCCCATATTGGTCTTTTCGCATACCGATAATGACAACTCGTGGCCGGAGCTGGGGAACACCAAAATTTGAAGCGTTCAGCAATTTTATGTGGGTAACATACCCTAAATCCTGTATAGATTTGAAAATACGGTTGCGGTATGCTTCAAAGCTGGGGTCTAAAAAACCTCTTACATTTTCCAGCATGACCGCTTTTGGTTTTATTTCCCGTATCAACCTAATTGCTTCTGGGAACAAATCTCGATCATCATCCTGCCCAAGCTGTTTGCCAGCAACAGAAAATGGAGGGCAGGGCACACCGCCTGCCAATAAATCGACGTCTCTGTATGGCCGCCCATCGAAATCATGAACATCAACGCAGATAACATTCCATTCTGGCCGGTTTCTTCTCAAAACTTCACAATAATCGGGTTCATATTCAATCAGAGCCACATGGACAAATCCGGCCATCGCAAGCCCCAGAGCTTGCCCTCCAGCTCCTGCACAAATCTCAACACAAGTCAATGGCCGCTGCATCATTTGATCTCTCCTAATCCTACGGTCATTTTTCGGTAAACTCCATGATATCGCCTATATTGCAATTTAGCGCGAGACAAATTTTGTACAGGCTTTCCATTGAGATAAATTCACTTTTCCCCATTTTCGCCAAAACATTGAAACTAATCCCTGCCGCCTCTTTTAAATCGGTTCGGCTCATCTTCTTGTCAATTAATAATTTCCATAGCTTATCGTAGCTGACCGACATCATAATTCCCCGTTCAGGTTATTTTCTACAGTATACCACATTTTGCACCAGATATCAAGATTATCTCACAAAAAAGTTAGACGTAAATAGAAAGGGCAGAGAATCAGCCCTTCTCGCCCTTTTACTCTGTAATATAACGGCTAATATGCATCTTGGATCATCTTCCAGGCTTCACCGAGCAAACGCTGCACTTCATTCAGCTGCGTCGAGGACACAGACCGGGTTGCGTTTGCTGTATGGGCAATCTGGTTGATATTATTGCCGATGGCAGACAGCTCGCGGAGAAGCGCTATTGTATGCTCGGTCGGTCGCGGCGTTACCTCGACTCCTTCCAGCAGCTTACGGATGATGTTTGATGTGGTAAGGCCACTTGCATCCATGAGCTTCTTCAAATGGCGATAATCCGACTCTGATAACCATGCACTAGAGCAATCCGCGAAAATAAGGTCAATAACCAGCGCATCTGAACCAACCGTCAC
>CAJUJQ010000233.1 GCA_910586575.1 uncultured Clostridia bacterium
CAGCCTCCGACATAGAAAAATAAGACCTTGCATCTCACGATGCGGGGTCTTATTTTTGTCCTCCGGACTATCCTTTCCCTGCCTAACACAAGGATTTCAGGAACATTTTGCGCTATATCACCATGGAGTAGGGGCATCCGGCCTGGGGGCCTGGGTGGATAAACAACTTTGCCCCTTACAGAATAAATCACATTGCCCTACGACATCAAAACTTCAAAATGCCCCGCCGTTCTTGGGACTTTTGAGGTTTGAGATGCTTCGTGGCAACGATTTGGCAACATTTTTCATTATTCATAAAGGGCTAACTGATTCTGTCCGGATCAGCTAGCCCTTTTCTCTTATTCCTTTTCGGTTTGTTTTTCAGACACGCGTGCTGCATCCCGTGCTGCCTTTTGACGAGCGACTGGGACTTCTGGATAGGTATAACGCCACTGGTCGTATTCTTCTTTGGTAATCTCGCCAGAGCGCAGCCGTTCAGCTTCCTTTTGCCAATCAGCAAACCGCTGCATCAGCGACAGGTTAAACTGTTCGGCTTTCAGCCATGTCAGACATGGCTTGCTATCAGTTTCGCTAATGGTCAAACCGTATATATCCTCTATCGCAAATAGTGTGTGCATCAAACCGATCCCGCTGTCAATGTCAGGGACAGCCAGCGCGTCCGGTGAAATAGACAACGCCCTTGAAAGCTCGTTAATCAAATTGATTTTGGGTGTTCGCTTCCCGGATTCATATTGCGCCATGCGAATGTCCGCTGTCCGCTCGGAAAAACCGACCATCATACCGAGATATTTTTGCGTCATTCCTCGCAAATTTCGGAAAAATCGTATCCTTTGACCTGTTGCCATAGTAACCTCCTGCCTTACAGCCCATTTTGTTCCTTTTAGATAGTATAGCATATGCGCTTAGTAGCAGTCAAGATAGGACTAAACAAAAATGTTATTATTTTCCCGAAAACCACTTGACAAAACAATTTTGTTTAGTATAATAGAAGCAAGACATAACAAATATGTTTAGCCACCATAAATACACCAAGAGAAAGTGAGGATGTCATGGTAAACAATACCTTTATGAGAGTGGAGGACGTAGCGGCGGAACTCGGGATTTCGAAATCCTATGCGTATAAAATCGTGCAGAAGATGAATGCCGAGTTGAAAAGTATGGGTTATTTGACCATTGCAGGCAGGGTCAATCGGAAGTATTTCATGGAAAAGGTCTGCTATGATGCAGCGATAAAGGAAGAAGGGATGTGAAACAAATGGCAGTCTACAAGGATGCCAAAACCAACACATGGCGCGTGATTTTCCGCTATACCGACTGGACGGGTGAACGGAAGCAGACGCAGAAGCGCGGCTTTCCGACCAAGCGTGAAGCGCTCGCATGGGAAAGAGAGCAGCAAAATAAATCGACCGCAGATTTGGATATGACTTTTGAAAGTTTTGCGGAACTCTATGAAAAGGACACCAAGCCGAAACTGAAAGAAAATACCTGGCACACCAAGGAGCATATTATCCGTACAAAGCTGCTGCCGTATTTCGGAAAACGGAAAATGCGCGATATCCACTCCAAGGAAATTCTTGCATGGCAAAGCGAAATGCTCCGACACACGGATGAAAACGGGAAACCGTATTCCCCGGTGTATCTCAAAACGGTACATAATCAGCTGAGCGCTATTTTTAATCATGCGGTCAAACACTACAACCTCCATGTAAACCCGGCAGCTCTGGCTGGAAATATGGGCAAAGCCAAAAGCCGTGAAATGCTTTTCTGGACGAAGGAAGAATATTTGAAATTTGCTGACGCAATGATGGACAAGCCACTGTCCTATTACGCATTTGAAATGCTTTATTGGTGCGGAATCCGGGAGGGTGAGCTACTGGCGCTGACACCTGCTGATTTTGATTTTGTCAAAAGCACAGTGTCAATCAGCAAATCTTACCAGCGTCTGAATGGTCGGGATATCATTACTGACCCGAAAACGACAAAGAGCAACCGAGTCATTCAGATGCCGGAGTTTCTGCGTGATGAAATGAAGGACTTCTTGAATTCCCTTTATGGAGTAGAGAAAGAGGATCGAATTTTTACCATTACGAAGTATTATCTGCGTCATGAAATGGAACGCGGCTGCAAGGCTGCTGGTGTCAAAAAGATAAGAGTGCATGATATACGTCATAGCCATATATCGCTGCTGATTGATATGGGATTTTCAGCAATCGCCATTGCCGATCGTGTCGGACATGAGAGTATTGATATCACGTACAACTATGCGCACCTGTTTCCCTCACGGCAAATGGAGATGGCTGTAAGGCTCAATAATGAACGTGCCGAGAAAGGAGAATAAAATGTCATTGAAAAATGTGGACAGGAAGAATCGCTGGAGAACCAAAGTTGTTGCATCCCGGGTGTCGCCGGAAGAGGATGCACAGATTGGAACCGAAGTTCGTCTCTCTGGCCTTACCAAGCAGGATTACATCATCAAGCGATTGCTATGCCGTGATGTGATCGTTCAAGGCAATCCCAGAGTGTACAAAGCACTGCGTGACCAGTTTGCTGCTGTGCTGGATGAGCTGCGGCGCATTGAAGCAGGCAGTCGGGTGGATGATGAACTTCTGGATATCATCGAGATGATTGCAGTTATCATGAATGGAATGAAGGAGGACGCAAATGAAGCTTGAAAATGGAAAATCGACTGCCCCGATTCCGTCTGTTGGCGCAGACGGGGAGCAGCCGATTCCGAAAACATCTGAAAACAGTATAGCAGAATCTGATCTGAATAGCAATCCCTTAGAATGCGATTTTCAGGGTATTTGAATGAGTAAACAAATCATGAACAGAAAGCAGAACAGGCAATTT
>CAJUJQ010000234.1 GCA_910586575.1 uncultured Clostridia bacterium
TTCCCTGCCTTGGCCATTTCCCGTTCCAATCAAGCGCACTTTTTCGAGTTTCCAATATTTACCTGATATATTTTACACACAAATTTGGACTTGACTCCGGCACGGGTTTAGGACGCCTCAAAACAGACAGGCTTCAAGCGGGGAACACTGGCGAAAACCGGCTTATCATATTTTTTTGTGGACGGAAGGGGATGAAAGCGTCCGAACGCTACAAGCAAGGATGTCGGTATTTCAACCGAGATCCAGGTAGGAATGAACGGCTTATACGAGGTTGTGGTACTGAACCAAAATACGCAGCAATTCATTCTTGACCACATTGACGCGGTGATTGAACGGGCAAACACCGCCTGTGAATTACAAGGGAAACCCTGGACAGCGGAACAGGAAGCGCTCCTGATGGATCTGTATCAAAAGGGGGATTCTGCCTTTCGGATTGCCAAGGTATTCAAGTGGCAGCCTACTTCCATACGCGCCCGAATCAGGAGGCTTCGAAAGCAGGGGCGTTTGAACAACCGAAAGAGGGTCGGAGGTTCCCGCAATAAAGGGCCGTCTCCTGTAATGGTTTTTCAAATCATTACAGGAGACGGCCCCTCTTTTTTACGAAATCCGCTGAATTCCGTAAAATCACCATTTCGCTATACAAGCGCATCATACTGCCCGGCGCTGACCGGCTCGCACCATTCATTGGCGGTTTCCTCGCCGGGGCACTCAACCGCGACATGCGAGAACCAGCTGTCCTTTGCCGCGCCGTGCCAGTGCTTTACGTCGGCCGGGATGGCCACGACATCACCCGGGAACAGCTCCCGCGCGTCCTTGCCCCATTCCTGGTACCAGCCGCGCCCGCCAGTACAAAGTAAAATCTGGCCACCGCCCGACTTTGCTTTGTGGATGTGCCAGTTGTTGCGGCAGCCCGGCTCAAAGGTCACGTTTGCCATAAAGACTGTTTTCTGCGGGTCGGTCAGCGGTTTCAGGTAGCTGCTGCCGACAAAGTATTGCGCGAACGCGTCGTTCGGCGCGCCGATGCCGAACAGGCCGCCGTCCTTTCCCTCATCGTCCCTGTAGACCTCGACCGCCATGCGGAACGCCGCCCAAGCGTTGGGCCAGCCCGCGTAGAAAGCCAGATGGGTCAGGATTTCTGCCATTTCCCCGCGCGTTACCCCGTTCTTTTTCGCGTTCGCAAGATGGAACTGGAACGAGCTGTCCACCATCCCCTTGCTGACCAGCGCGGATACGGTCAGGATAGAGCGCATTTTCAGGGAAAGCAGCCCTACCCGTGACCAAACCTCGCCAAAAAGCACGTCATCGTTTAATTCCGCGAATTTGGGCGCGAATGTCCCAAGGCTGTCGCGGCCCGCTGTCTGCTTTACCATTGGAAAACCTCCGTCTACGTAAAATGTCAGTCCAGTTATAATTTAATCATAGCACTTGGAGTGGACTCCATGTCAAGGTTTTTTCCTCATTTATTCTGACAGCACCCGTAAATTTCAGCGCCGGCGCAGCCCCGGCAGGAAACCTGCAAATCGTGGGATATCATATCCGATGCTTTTCGCGGTATTCGGTCGGCGAAAGCTGTTTTTTCTGACGGAACAGCTTAGAAAAATAAAGGGGATCTTCATAGCCGACCGACCGTGCGACTGCGGACACCGGGAAATCTGTGCGCGAAGGATACCAACAGGCTTTTTTCACCCGGATATCAAGCAGATGCTCCTTGGGCGAGCGCCCGGTTGCTTCCTTGAAAATGCGGTGCAGATAGGTTCGGCTGACATCCAGGCGGTCGGCGAGCTGCTGGATGCTGATATCGTTTTCATAGTGCAGTTCCATGTATTCGAGCGCTTCCCACACGCAGGCGCTCCGCCGCCGTTCGGGGGAAAGCTGTGTCTGCGGGAACTTTTCGGCAAGAAGGAACAGGTATTCATACAGCGCGCTGTTCATTGCCATATCGGTGTTGGTGCGGAAGCGGCTTGCAAGATACATTTTGTCGTGTCAAATGCGGATACGGTCGTCCCGGTCATAGCGGAACACCGGATGCTCAAGCAGGGTAGTACAGGAAAGATAGTCCTGGATTTTGATACCCTGAAAACCGATCCAGGTATACACCCACGGGTCGTCCTGATCGGCCTCGTAACAGATCGGTTCCCCCGGCACAATCAGAAACGCGTCGCCCTAGCGGATGGGATAGGTTTTGCCACGGGCGCGGTAAATGCCCTTACCGCAGGTGATGTAATGGATCATATAGCCGCTCCGTGCAACCGGCCCATAGCTGTGCCCGGAGGCGCATTCCTCACGCCCGCAGGTATAGACAATGGCATCGTTTCCGTGGTAAACTTCATTGAAGAAAATATAGTCCTGCATCTGTGGCCCTCCATTCCATACAAAATTTCATGTAAGGGGTACATCTCTCTATGCCCTCTTTGATTGTAGCATGTTCTAATCAGGATATCAAGCGGGCGGGAAAAGGAAAAAAAGTGGGGAGAGAAGTACAGCAAAGTCCAAAAATCAAATTATTTTTGTGGAATATGGTAACAACATTTCCTGCATATACGTGCGAACCAGTTTTCGCCCGACGGCATGGCCCTCCGCGCGCAGCTTTGCAGCCAATTTTCTGGTACCCATGTACGGCATCATTGTATGCCAGTAGTCGATCCTGGACAAGATTTCCTCCTTCAGACGGGCGCTCTCCGCATCCGGTCCTTTCCGCTCATAGTAGAGCGTTGACCGGCTGATTCCCAGCAGTTCACACTGGCGGCGT
>CAJUJQ010000235.1 GCA_910586575.1 uncultured Clostridia bacterium
AAACGGTTTTATGCTTCTAAAAAATCGGTGTTGCCTTAAGTTGACGACAGTGATAACGACATTACAGACCGCGTAAATCTTCAGCATCTGAACGCGATTTGCAATGTCCTGGGATGTGGCCTGCTTGATATCCTCTCCTACGAGCCGGATGGCGACATCGACAGCGAGCTGCAGATGGACGTACATACCGGAAAGCCCGACAAGACGTAAACCCACTCCTGAGAAAACCCCAGGCGCTCATGCGTCCGGGGTTTTTTCATCGCGGATGATAATCTGCTGCCCGTCCGGCATCAGGAATACCAATTTACATCCGCAAAAATCGGAGACCTTGACGAGATCGCTGGCGGACCAGCTGTTCCGAGCAAACTTGTTGTTCATGGACTGCTTGCTCATGCCGAAATCGGCGGCGAGATCGATTTGCCGCTTCCCGCTGAGGGCCAGCAGACCCTTCACTCTATCAGATATAGACATAGCTGCACCTCCTCGTTTCTATAGTACACTATTCCCAGATACTTGTCAATACTTTCCGTTAAAAAAATAATCAAAACAATTTATGAAGAACTATTGACATATACACGGAAGTAGTGTACTATGTAACCACAACAGACACAAGCACAGACACAGACAACGGACTGACGAAAAGCCATCAGGAGGACGCGAAAATGTACGATATGATGAAGAAACAGAATTTCGGTGTAGAAATCGAGCTGACAGGGATCACCCGCAAGCAGGCCGCAAAGGTTATCTCCGATTACTTCGGCACCTCTCCCCGCTATCTCGGCACTGTGTACCAGACGCACGGTGCGGAAGACCGCAAGGGGCGCACCTGGAAAGCAATGTCTGACAGCAGCATCCAGACCGTGCGCAACAGCAGCGGCGAGCTCTCTGCCGCCAACCGCGACTATTCCTGCGAGATTGTGACGCCCATACTCCAGTACGACGATATGGACGACCTTCAGAACGTGGTCCGCGCCCTTCGCAAGGCCGGTGCTGTCAGCAACAGCTCCTGCGGCATCCACGTCCATGTGGACGGAGCGAACCACACGCCGGAGAGCCTGACCCGTCTGATGAATTTCGCGATTGGCCGTCAGGATTTGTTCTACGAAGCGCTTGAAATCGGTGACCGCGCAAACCACTGGTGCAAAAAGATGAATTCCGCATTGCTGAAAGCCATGAAAAATGACCAGGAGAAAACCGTGAGCAGCCTGGAGCGCATCTGGTACAGCACGGCAAACGACGGCTACGACGGCGGCATCAGTCATACTCATTACAATCCAAGCCGGTACCATGGAATCAACCTTCACGCTTTTTTCACCAAGGGTACAGTTGAATTTCGGCTGTTCAATGGAACGACCCATGCAGGCAAAATCAAGGCGTACATCCAGTTTTGCCTCGCCATGAGCGCGTGGTCCATTGAGTGCCAGAACACCAAGCTGCACTTCCGGAGCTGCACCAATGACACGCCAGCCCAGAAAGAAACCCTGATGACCGGCGTCCTTGCCAAGCGGCTCGGCCTGAGCGGCGCGGAATTCAAGACTTGCCGCCACCATCTGACGGCTGTGTTCCGTGCCCAGGCCGCTGCGGAAGCGGCGTAAACCTTCATACCAGGCTGACCTAACGGCCATACGGGGAGAACGGAGGAATCACACATGAAAAGAAAATACTACCTTGCCTACGGCAGCAACCTGAATGTCAGGCAGATGCTTCGTCGCTGCCCACGTGCAGTGCAGATCGGTACGTCAACGGTCGAGGACTATCAGCTGGTGTTCCGCGGGAACAGCCGATCAGGAGTTGCCAACATTGAGCCATGCACGGGCGAAAGCGTACCGGTCGGGATCTGGGAAATCACTCCGTCGGATGAAAAGGCGCTTGACCGCTACGAGGGGTTTCCGTGGCTGTATGAGAAGCAGACGTTTATCGTACCGTTCGGTGACGGAACGATTGAAACCATGGCATACATCATGACGCCTGGGCATGAAATCGCTGTACCGACACGGTACTACCTCGCCACAATCGTGGAGGGCTATCAAGATTTCGGATTCAATGTTGCCCCACTTCTAATGGCTGCGGCCAGAACCCGGAAAAGGTAACGCGCAAGCAGAGTGCGGCGTCCTCCCCCTCCAAAGGGCTGCAAGGGGCGTTCCGCCTGCCGGGTATATTACACCATCTGCAATAAGGAGACAGCCCTGTAAGGCGCTGAGAGCAAATCCGAACCAAACGCAAAAAGAGCCCCTCCCCAGTATGTACTCTGGGAGGGGCTCTTTTGCGTGATTGCACATTTCGTGCGTTTTTGACTGGCGGGAAATCGCACGCGTGCGTTTTCCGTGCGTTCCATCGTTCCGGTTGACAAAAACCGGCAAAATGTAAAAAGTAGTTGCTCTGATGTCATGTCAACCGGAGCGCATAAATCAGGTAATTTTGTCAACTGGTTAAATCGCCGGGCTGTCCGCCGAGCTGTCGTCTGGCGTCTGGAAGCCTGCGGCCCTGGCCGCCTCGAAGGTGATGCCGCCCTCTTTGTGGTCGGACTTGCAGAGGTTGAGGTAGAACGCGCAGACTGTCCCGTGCGCAGTCCACGGCAGC
>CAJUJQ010000236.1 GCA_910586575.1 uncultured Clostridia bacterium
GAGCGTAACCTTTTCAGTTACGAACGAGTCGCACGTCCATCTGTACTACCGCCTATAAACGAGATATTATTTATCTCATTTTGAAAACGGTCGCCATTTGTCAATTCGCTTTTAGAATGAATTTTATGTACTGTTTTTGGGCAATTTAACAGACCTGCTTAAGTTGACGACAGTGATTAGTATACCTTACAAATTGCGTCTGGAGAATAGGCTTGTTTACCAGATTTCGCGGCACAGAACTTCTTTTTTGACGAAGCACCTAATTATCGGGAGCAGTTCCCGCCCGATGGGTAATTTAATAAGCGTGGGATTCATAATATTTCAGGATTGCCGCCGTCAGCGCGGAGGCCTCCTTCTGCTGCCCCTCATTGGTAAGGATGAGCTGTAAATCACTGGGCACATCCATAAAGCAGTATTCGCTGATCACCGCCAGCAAATCCTCCTCATACGCCACGCGCAGGAGATACTGCCGGTCGGTTTCGTCGTTCTCCTCGCTGTGCTGGTACTTGGTGGGACGGATGTTGCGCCCGACCTCTTTATACGCCTGCTCAATGCAGTGGGCAAGCTCCTGTCCGGGGCCGCCTTTTTCGTAGGCAATCTGCACTAGTACCTCGCTGCCGGTCGCGCGCTGGTTCGCGCCGTTGTGATGGATGCTGACCAGCACATCAATCGGGTACTGCCGCGCAAATTTGCGGATGCGGGCCTCCCGCTCCTCGGGTAGGATGCGCTTGGTTTCCTCGGGTTCGCGCACCATATAGACATCCGCGCCGACGGCTTCCAGCCGCTCCTTGACCATCTGGGCGATGATAATATTGTAGTCGCGCTCGAAGTGCTTGGCGGCAGCGTCATGGGAGCCGCCGTCCTCGCCGCTGTGCCCCGCGTCGAGCAGCACGGTCAGCTTGCCGTCTGCGACGTTCCGTGACGAGCCGGGGTTTTGGGGATCAGCGGTGCCGGGGGCGGTGCTGCTGTTGTCCGTGGCGGTGCCGGGATTGGCGGTGATGGGTGAATTCGGTCCGAAGGAAGGCGGCTCCTCCTCCTGCGATGAATCGCCGCCCGGCGTTTCCGGGGACTCCGGCGCGGCGGGTTCCTGTGGGGTATTCCACATCTGAACGCTGTCGTTTGAGGTGTCGTAATCCACCTCAAAATTCAGAACCTCGGCAAGGTCGCGGATTTTATAATATGTATAACCGTTGATGGTATAGCTGTCAAGTGTCACCTGCCTGCCGTCCACATAAATGGGGTTGGTGGTCGGCGAAGCTTCCACAGCGCCCGCAGGGACGCACAGGGATGACGCGCATAAAAGCGCAGCCAGCATCCGGGCAGATTTCCGCATGAGAATTCCCTCCTGAACAAAAATAAAGCTTTCTCTCAGAATATCATACGATCTGACAGAATGCAACGGAAATCTTTCCCATCGCGCAAATTTTGACAGGGGGGGCGCAGGCAGGGCACGAAGCCGAAAAAAACGCATGACAACCGGCGGCAGACAGTGTATAATAAGGGTATTCAGGAATGGAACGCCGCGGGCGGGGTAAAATATTCGGAGCCGCGCGGCAAAAAAGGAGGGCACACGACATGAAGCTGGGGATTTCCACGGCCTGTTTTTATCCGCTGCCGATTGAGCAGGCGCTGGACGAAATCGGCAAATTGGGCCTGCGCACGGCGGAGATTTTTTTCAACACGGAAAGTGAATACTTCGAACCGCTGATTTCGAAAATCGAGCGCCATGTGAAGGAAAACGGCCTGGAAATCTGCTCGATTCATCCGTTCACCTCGGCGAATGAGGGGATCCTGTTATTTTCGGAGTATACCCGCCGCACAGAGGACGCGCTTGCGCAGTACCGCCGGTATTTTGAAGCCGGGCAGCGGCTGGGCGCAAAATATTTCACCTTCCACGGGGAGCGCCGCATGGGGTTTGACACCGATGGCGGCATTATTGACCGCAAGATTAAGGTATACCGGCGGCTGATTGAAGCGGCGGCGGAATGTGGGCTGACCTTCACACAGGAGAATGTCGCCTGGTGCCGCTCGTCGGACCCGGGATATTTGCGCACGCTGTACGAAAGCGTGCCCGGGCTGCGGTTCACGCTGGATATCAAGCAGGCGCACCGCGCGGGGCAGGATTGGCGGCGGTTTGTGAACGCGGTCGGCGACCGGATTTGCAATATCCACTTGAACGATTTCGATGAGGAGCACAGCTGCCTGCTGCCGGGAGAGGGTACCATGGATTACGGCGCGTTCTTCGGGGAGCTTGCCCGGCTGGGCTATGACCGGCAGGTGCTGATTGAGGTTTATAAGGATAATTTCGATTCGCTCGACCGCATCCGCCGTGCGGTCGAGTGGCTTGCGCCGTACGCGCAGCCATAACGCGGAAAAGGGGAGGGGCAAGCCCCTCCCCTACAAGTTCCGGCCTTACATCCGGCAAATACCAGATTTTTATGGTGACGTTTATTGACCGCCTGTATCACCGGCAAGGGCGGCGGGACCGCAGTTCACTGGCTGCGCAGCCAGTCAAGGTAATTTTGCAGGATGAGCGATGCGGCGACCGAGTCCACCGTCTGGCGGTGCTTAT
>CAJUJQ010000237.1 GCA_910586575.1 uncultured Clostridia bacterium
TTCAGACGTGTGCTCTTCCGATCTATGGATAAGCCCACACTCCGGGTCTGTAACTTTTCAGGTGGGAAGGACTCGACGGCCATGCTCCTCCGAATGTTGGAGGAGGGAGTGCCAATAGACGTGATCCTGTTCTGCGATACCGGACTTGAATTTCCCGTCCTCTATGACCACATTCGTAAAGTCGAACAGAACATCGGAAGAAAAATCACAGTAGTCAAGAGTGAACATGATTTTGAGTATCTGTTCGCGCGGAAGAAAATCGTCCGTGTACGGGAAACAAAGAGTTTTGCCCGTTACGGCGCAGAGCGCAAGGGCTATGGCTGGGCGGGTCCGAAGATGCGTTGGTGCACAGAAGTCCTGAAAAACCAGCCCAGAGAACAGTACCTCCGAAAACTTTGGGAGGTATACGATGTTCTGGAATATGTGGGCATCGCCGCTGACGAAACGTACCGGCTCACGCGCAAATGCAACCAGCGTCCATCGGTGAGACTCCCTCTGGTAGAGTGGGGTATGACCGAGGCGGACTGCCTCGCCTACTGTAAAGAGCGCGGCTATGATTGGGACGGACTGTATGAGAAAATGCGCCGTGTTTCCTGCTGGTGCTGCCCGCTTCAATCTTTAGCGGAATTGCGTGTGCTGTATCGGGACTTTCCTGATCTCTGGGCGCAGCTCAAGCGGTGGGATGCCATGACCTGGCGACCTTTCCGCGCGGACTACTCGGTGATACAACTGGAACAGCGCTTTGATTTTGAGGAGGAATGGCTGAAAGCCGGGAATCGCCTCGGAACCAAGGCGTTTTATTCTGCCCTCAAAGAGAGGTTGGAAAACAATGGAGCATAATAGATTAACGCTCGGCAGTCTCTTTGATGGCTCCGGGGGCTTCCCTCTTGGCGGATTGCTTGCGGGGATACAGCCGGTCTGGGCGTCGGAAGTTGAGCCGTTCCCCATCCGGGTGACCACAAAACGGCTGCCTTTCATGAAGCATCTGGGCGATATTTCCACAGTTGATGGAGCGAAGATTACTCCCGTAGACATCATAACCTTCGGCTCACCGTGTACCGACATGTCGGTGGCCGGCCGGAGGGCTGGGCTTGATGGAAGCCAATCCTGCCTGTTCTATCAGGCAATCAGAATTGTAAAAGAAATGAGGTGTGCAACCAATGGCAGGTATCCGAGGTACATTTTATGGGAAAACGTGCAGGGAGCATTCTCCTCAAACAACGGAGAAGATCTCCGCTGCGTCCTCGAAAGTATCTGCCGCGTCGCGGACGAAACTGTATCTGTTCCTGAACCTCCGAAGGGGAAATGGACAAACGCGGGAAGTATCGTGGGAGATGTTTTTTCCGTCGCATGGCGGCTGTTCGACGCTCAATATTGGGGAGTCCCCCAGCGGAGAAAACGCATCTACCTTGTCGCAGATTTTGCAGGTGCAAGTGCCGGAAAAATATTATTTGAGTCCGAAGGCGTGTCAGGGTATACTCCGCAGGGCTTCCGCGCGTGGCAAAGAGCTGCCGGAGGTGCTGCGGATTGCGCTGGAACGGCAGGCGGCGTCTGCCTGAACGATCAAGGCGGCAGCCGCATGGACGTGACGGAAAAAGTCGCCGGGACGCTCCGGGCAGAAGATCACGGCCATCCTCCCGTGGTCATGGAACCAGCAGAAACAGAAACGGTTTCTGCGACGGTTTACGAGAACCACAGGCAGGATGCCAGATACACGGGGCCTCTGGAAGCCGCGCCAACAGTCAGCCACATCTACGGCACGGGCGGTAATAACCAGCCGTTCGTGGTGGAAACGCCCAAAACACTGAAAATCCGCTCCGGCTGTGAGGGCGGCGGGAAAGGCTCGCTGGTGCAGGACAACAAATCGGCGACGCTCTCCTGCAATAACGACCAGACCGTGTTCGTGCCCGCCGCTTTCGGCATCTGCTCCAAGGACAGCAACGCCATGAAGTCGGACAATCCCCACAGCGGTTTCTATGAAGCGGAAACCTTGCGGACGCTGGACGCAAACGGCGGAAATCCATCCTGCAACCAGGGCGGCATTGCTGTCGTTTCGGTGCAGGGTTCCATGATCGGCAGGGCAGATAAGAACGGGCCACAGGGCAGCGGCGTCAATGAGGGTGTTTCGTTTACCCTGAATGCCACGGATCATCACGCTGTTTCATACTGCATGACTGCAGACAGCCGCACGCAAGTGCTGAAGGAACAGTCTCCAACCTTGATGGCGCGGGATTATAAAGACCCACCGGTCACAAACGGGAAATCGGCAGAATACGTAGTTCGCAGGCTGACCCCCACCGAGTGTGCAAGACTGCAAGGGTTTCCGGATTGGTGGTGCGAGGACCTCGGAATGGAAAACCCGACCGATGAGGAGCTTGCCTTCTGGCGGAGCGTGTTTACGACTTATGCCGGTATAAACAGCAGCAAGCCGAAGTCGGACAAACAGATACTGAAATGGCTGAAAAAGCCGCATTCCGATTCCGCAGAATATAAAATGTGGGGAAACGGTGTTTCTTTGCCCATAGTTTTTTTCGTGCTAAGCGGTATCAAATGGGCGG
>CAJUJQ010000238.1 GCA_910586575.1 uncultured Clostridia bacterium
AAGCTTGCGCTGGCCGCGTGTGCGGCGGCGCTGACCGCCCTCTGGGGCTGGTTCGGCTGGGTGGCGCTCGCGCTCGTGTTCCTGATGGGCGTGGACTACCTTTGCGGCAGCTTCATTGCTGTCAAGGAACATCGGTGGAGTTCAGAAGCCGCAAGAACCGGGATTTGGCATAAGTGCGGATGCGTGCTCGCCGTGCTGGTTTCCGGTATGGCGGACTTGCTGCTCGGCGTTATCCTTGGAAATTTGCCCGTCGTGCTGCCGTTTGAGTATTCTGTGTTCTTCTGCCCAATGGTCGTCGTTTGGTATATTTTGACGGAGATGGGCAGCGTTTTGGAACATGCAGTCAGGATGGGCGCGCCGGTGCCCGCGTTCTTTCGGAAAGCGCTGGCCGTCACGATGGCCGCTGTGAATGAAGCTGGAGAACATATGGTTGATGGAGGTGTAGAAGATGCGTAAGGTATTTATCGGCGTTGGGCACGGCGGGAGTGATTCCGGAGCGTGTGCGAATGGATTAAGGGAGAGCGACGTCAATCTTGAGATGGCGCTTGCCATGAAAGCCGAGCTGGAACGGTATGGCGTGACCGTCGGGATCAGCCGCACGCGGGACGAGAACGACCGGCTGGCGGAGGAAATCCGGGAGTGCAACGCTTTCTCGCCAGAGCTGGCCGTTGAGGTGCATAATAACGCGGGCGGCGGCGATGGGTTCGAGTGCTATATCAGCGGTAAGAACCAGACCGCGCGGCAGCTCGCTGAACGGATTGAAGCGGAGGTGAAGCGGATCGGGCAGAACTCGCGCGGCGTGAAGGTCAGTACCGGCTTGGGGTGGGTCAACAAGGTGAAGGCTCCCGCCGTGCTGTGTGAAGGGTTCTTTTTGGATTCGGAGGATTGCAAGGTCGCCGATACCGCCGAGAAACAACGGCGCTTCGGGCAGGCCTGCGCGCGGGGCGTGCTGGGGCAGCTTGGGATTACTGTGAAGGAGCAGGAGCAGCAGGAGCAGCCCGCCGCGCTCGCCGACCGCAAGGCCGTGCAGGAAAGGTTCGGGTTCGATGATTCTACCATGCTGTATCTGGATGGGTACCGCTTCGCGGCGGCACTCTATCAGAGGCTTGCACGGACTAAATAACGTTACAACCTCCGCCGGGTTTTATGGCTCGGCGGGGGCTGCTGTATTATTGCTTGGACTTTTAATGCGTTAGTTACAAGCTAGTTACAAACAAGTTACAGTTTCATCTCGAATCCTAACTGTGGAGCGCTGTAAACAATGGGATTGAGTGAAATATGCGGTGGCTTGAAATAAAGATTCGTTGTTTGGAGAAACAAGGTTTTAAGATTTTTTTAAGATTTCTTTAAGAAGCAGCGGGGCGCCCCGACGGTGAAGCCTGCGCCGTCATGCTTCCGCCGCCGGACGCGTATCAAAAGACTCGCTCGTAAAACAATCTGTTTTTCAAAAAATAAAGAAATCCATATGGCCGTCATTGGTACTTTTATTAATACGTATTTCTTTGGAAGAAAATCAGACTGTTCAACAATATTATGACACTACCGGGTGTTGGATCCATGTGAGACGGAAATTTGTGGACGCATTGCCGACGGATAAGGACTGCTCTCCACCTCGGCTGCTGCAAAGGGGGTAAAATACTGCAACCGGAAGCCCAGAACATGGAACGTCACAAAAAGTCAAAACCGCTGTTGCATGAGTTTTTCGCATGGCTTGACAGCATCACAGTTTCAGACGGTTCAAAGCTCGCCAGGGCCGTAAGCTACGCGAGATTTGAGAAAAAGTATCTGTGTCGTTTCCTGGAGTCACCGGATGTTCCAATCAACAATAACCGTGCCGAAAACGCAGTCCAGCCTTTTGTCATTGGCAGAAAGAATTGGCTGTTTTCCGCATCCGTGAAAGGGGCTGAAGCCAGCGCAATGCTGTACTCTGTTGCAGCAACTGCCTGCGCCAATGGTTTCAGCATGGAGGATTATTTTACCCGACTCTTCTTACAGTCGCCGGGGACTTTACTTTTGTCCTGGTAAATACTTACGATGATTACGCCAGCCTGGACAGGCTGGCGTTTTTCAGGTGATTCTGCGGATTATTAGGCGGATACCAACCGGAAGCTTTCGCAAGCGCAGCACGCGTTCCTCCGGCAGATGCAGGAGGGCGAAAGGCGCTGCGGCTTTACCAAAATGACATGGAGCTGAACGGGCGCAGCGCCTATGATGCGGCGATGACGATTGCAGAGCCGCTTACTCAGATGAGCATGCTTGATGGGCTGAATTCGATGCTGTCAAGCGTAGGGTATGGCGAAAATCCGCTGAGCGACCTGCTCACAGGCGCGGTGACCGATTACGTCAGCCAGGCTGTGCCGACATCGTTCGGACAAATCGCCCGGACGGTTGACCCCGTGCGCCGTACAACTTACGATGATAAAAACATCGGCGTTCCGTCCATTGTGCAGAAAATGGCGCAGAAGAATGTTAGAGCAATCTGCGCAAAAACGTTCATACACGAAATATACACAAAAAGGGAGTA
>CAJUJQ010000239.1 GCA_910586575.1 uncultured Clostridia bacterium
TGCAAGCGGTGCCAAGGGCAAGCGTTTTGCGCTGCCCAATTCGGAGATTATGATCCATCAGCCCCTGGCGGGCGCGCAGGGTCAGATTACTGACATTAAGATTCACACCGACCGGCTGGTACGGATCAAGGACAAGCTGAATCACATCCTGTCCCAGAACACCGGCAAGCCGCTCGATGAAATTATCCGCGCGACCGAGCGCGATAACTTCCTGACTGCCGAGGAAGCGAAGGAATACGGCCTGATCGATATGGTTTACGAGAAACGGCAATGAGCAGGCTGGCAGGCGGCCACCGGTACTACCGGTGGTCTGTCTGCGTTTTGCAAATCACAGCCTGTGAAGGCAGGCAAACAAACCGCGAGGTGAATTATGGCAAATGATGATAAGAAGCAGCTGAAATGCTCCTTCTGCGGCAAGAGCCAGAACATAGTAAGGAAACTGATCGCAGGGCCGGGGGTATTCATCTGTGACGAGTGCATCAATGTATGCACGAGTATTCTGGATGACGAATTTGAGCTGCCGGATGATGAAGAACTGCTCGAACCGGGCATGCCCGACCTGAGCACGCTGCCGACCCCGCATGAGCTCAAGGCAACGTTGGATGAATATGTAATCGGCCAGGAGCGCGCGAAAAAGGTACTCAGCGTAGCGGTTTACAACCATTACAAACGTATTGCGTCCATGACGGAAAATGACGTGGAGCTGCAAAAAAGCAACATTCTGCTTCTTGGCCCTTCTGGCTGCGGCAAGACGATGCTGGCGCAGACCCTGGCAAAGACGCTTCAGGTTCCCTTTGCAATCGCGGACGCGACGACGTTGACCGAGGCGGGCTATGTTGGCGAGGATGTGGAGAACATCCTGCTGCGGCTGATTCAGGCGGCTGATTTTGACATTGAGCTGGCTGAGCGCGGCATTATCTATGTGGATGAAATCGACAAGATTGCGCGCCGGTCGGAGAACCGTTCCATTACGCGCGATGTATCAGGTGAGGGCGTACAGCAGGCGCTGCTGAAAATGCTGGAAGGCACGGTCGCGAACGTGCCGCCGCAGGGCGGGCGCAAGCACCCCCATCAGGAGTTCATTCAGATTGATACGACGAACATTCTCTTTATCTGCGGAGGCGCGTTTGACGGGGTTGATAAAATCATCCAGAACCGCACGGGCAAGAAGGGGATGGGCTTCGGCGCGGAGGTGCGCAGCAAGGCAAGCGACGACCTGACCGAGCTGCTGTCCAAGCTGGAACCGGACGATTTGATGAAATACGGGCTGATTCCCGAGCTGATTGGCCGTCTGCCGTCGATGGTATCGCTGGAATCGCTGGATCAAGAAGCGCTGGTCCGGATTTTGACCGAGCCGAAAAACGCGCTGGTCAAACAATATAAGCGTTTGTTCGCGATGGATAATGTCGAGCTGAATTTCGAGCCGGAGGCGCTCAACGAGGTTGCGCGTATCGCGATGGAGCGCAAGACGGGTGCGCGCGGCCTGCGCGGCGTTTTGGAAACGCGCATGACGCAGATCATGTACGACATTCCTTCCGATTCCACCATCCGAAGCGTTACGATTACCCCTGCCGTGATAACTGACGGCGCGGAACCGATTATTAATGCGTCCTACACCCAAACCCGTGAGCCTGCTTAACGGTTCGGCGTTTAAGCAGTTAAAACGGATTTGATTTCGAAGCTGCGGCTTTGACCAGCCTGCCGAATTGATGGCGGGCTGGTCCTTTTCGTGCGTAAAAAACCCCTTCCTGCAAGCCGTCTGCGGAAGGGGATTTTTTATTAGGGCTTAGTGGCATAAAATCACTGCCGTCAACTGAAGGCAAAACGGCTTTTCTGGAGATAGGAAGTAAGCGTCAAATTCCCCCACGCCTTGCCAGAACTCAGAAGAAATGAGAAAATATAATAGAGTCTGGTGTAGTGCCGTGTACTCTCGGGTAGTATCCAGCACTACATGTAATCGGAGTATTTTCTTTTTTTGGGGGGATAAAATATGGAGCGAGGGCTTCAAAAAGCGAACCATTACAACCAACTGGCAGAATGGGTGCAGCGGGTGGATGCGTGCCGAAAAAGCGGACAGAAGGTCAGTGAGTGGTGCTCAGATCAAGGTATCCCGTTGTCCACATACTACAGTTGGCAGCGAAAAGTGTTTCAGGCGGTAACAACAGAGGCAGAGGTGTGTTTCACAGAAATTTCAACCAGACCTGCAGGCAGGGGGACAGCGGCAAGCATAGAAAGCGGAGAGCTGCGGATAGAAATACATGCAGGAGCAGACGCAGAAACGGTCCGGACCATTATCCAGGCGCTGAAAGAATGCTGACAGATTTTAAGGGAGCGGATCATGTGTACATAGCCTGCGGGTACACGGATCTGCGGCGAGGAATAGACGGACTGGCCAGCCTGGTATAGCAGCAGTTTCAGCTGGACCCATTCCGCAATACGCTGTTTCTGTTCTGTGGGAGGCGGCGGGATCGGATTAAGGGACTGTACT
>CAJUJQ010000240.1 GCA_910586575.1 uncultured Clostridia bacterium
CCGCCCATTTGATACCGCTTAGCACGAAAAAAACTATGGGCAAAGAAACACCGTTATCGGTTGCAACACATAACGGTGTGGCTCTTCCGAATGTTTATTTTGTGCTGTCGGGGATAGCGTATTATGCACAAAACCCGCCTTTGTAATTTGGCAGCTATTCTACAGAGAACTGCTTGCTATTTCTGCGGTTCTGAGCGAAAATGTGACTACAAAAACCAAGGAGGGCATTGCCATGACAATCGATTACAACGTGACGGGAAGTGAACGCAGGCAGCTGGCGGATTACATCGCCGGTTTCCTCGGCAGCGAAAAGAAGTACCTCGGTGTTCCGAGCTGCGCCTGCCAAGTGGGCTACATTGAGGTCAGCAAGGACGGAGCCATCACATTTGATGACCGTGCTGACAGCGTGGAGATTGAAACCCTGCTGAAAGAGTTTGAGCAGGAGGGTTTTCATGCCGAATCCGCCACCACAAAGCCCCAGGAAGCCGCCGATGCCGCACCGGTAAAGGAGGAAGTGGCAAACAGCGAAGAAACCGCTTGTACCGCGTCACAGGGCGAAAGCGCGGGGCTTACGGTGGCGGTTCCGCTGGAGAACGTGGCGGTGACCAACCTCACCAAGCTGCTGGACGCCAAGGGCAGCCTTATCAAAAGGGCGCTGGGCATTGACGGATTGCCGATTGAAGTCAGCGAGGACGCGGAAAATCCTGCTGAAGAACCTGACGGGAAGCTCCTCTTTCAAGAGCGGCGCGAGGAAGGAGGCGGACTGCGATGCGGTTTCCGAATAAGGAAACAGTTGGGCAGGTACGGCAGCAGTATCCCGCCGGGTGTCGAGTGGAGCTGGTACGGATGGACGACCCCCAAGCTCCGCCCATCGGCATCAGGGGGACGGTGATTGGTGTCGATGACACGGCATCGATTTTGGTGCGCTGGGACAACGGCTCCGGCTTGAACGTGGTCTACGGCGAGGACGAGTGCAGAAAGGTGGGCGAATGAAATGCGCAGCATCATTCGAGAATTTTACCTTGGCAACATCTCCCCTGACGTCACGGCCATTCGGCAATCCTCCGAGTTGGAAAAGGCGGTGCAGGAGATGTCCGAAGCCGAATCCTTCCTGCGGGAGCACTTGGACGGCGAGTGCCTTACGACGCTGGAACGGCTGGTGTCCGCTCAGCTGGCCGCCAGCGCGACCACGGCGCAGGAACGCTACGCAGACGGGTTCCGAACCGGGGCGAAGTTCATGCTGGACATCTTGGAAGGCTGCGGTGAAAACCTGGTTCCTCTTGTGTGAATTGCTCTACTATACATACAATTTTGATATCGAATATTTGTGCAGTATATTCCTCCGAATTAGCTTGCTATTATCCCCGTTTAGAGCGAAAATGTGTATACCGAAAGGGCGCGGGTTGCCGGTGGCAACCTTTGCGGCGAAGCCGCAAAAGCGCCGACCGAGCCGGCAGGCGAGACAAACACACCAAAAACCAAAACGGAGGTACACACCATGAACGCAAAGACAGCACGGCAGATTGAAGATATGTAGTCTCGATCGATTCATGACCGAGCACATCTTCATTCTCTATCAGCCCGACTTTATTTGTGTATTTATATAACGGATTATGCGGAATTTCCTGTTCGTCTTACAAGAAATGTAGGTAAGGTAACATATGTCTTGTATTGGGTGCTGAAAATAAAGAAGTTCATGCAAGCGTTGGAAAATTGGGTATAGAAAAATTCTATAAACGCTGGGATAGGTGTTTAACTACAATGCCCAAAATAAACTTGGGTGAGAATATTGTTTGATTTACAAATTCTGTTTTATCGGGCAGCCATCTTCTAAATTGATGACTGCCCGCTTTAGGTATCTTGACCAACCGTTTTGTTAAATGGCATAAGGCAACGCCAATCTGGAAAGGGAGTTTTCCACTGGCACGCCGCGTCACATCTTTTGGGAGTACCAGAAAATCCAGACAAAGTAAATCACAAAAAGCCCAACGGCCATCAGGGAAAGCAGCATCGACAATTCCGGACGGAGGAACGCGGAAACGAACAGCATCAGGTACAGCATACCCGCCGCCGACACAATCGTCATTTTCGCCGCCGCGCTCTGGATTGCGATGTTGCGTTCGTCATGCGCCTTGATTTCAAACCGCCGTATTTTCTCCGGGTCGCGCAGGCGTTCCCGCGCCGAAAATGCGGTGGAAAAGCCCGCGCCCATGATACCGCCGGACATCCCAAACAGCAGCCCGCTGGCGTAAGCGTTGATTTCCTCCCAGACCGTATAAGCGCCCAGCACATGGAGCAGGGTCAGAGCGGCAAGCCCAGCAACCCCAAGCAGCAGCATTCCCACGCCGACGGCAAAGGTATTTTTCGCTCGCTCCTCTGGGGACGCTTTTTTATTGGCGCACATCACAAAATATTTCTACCTGAGCGGTTGGAATGAATAGATTATTATATTCTTGTCTT
>CAJUJQ010000241.1 GCA_910586575.1 uncultured Clostridia bacterium
TAATGCTGTCTACCGTCTGTTTTATCTGCGTATATTTACCATTCAGGTCGGAAACCGTGCTGGTCAGGCCGTTGGCGGTCTGCTGCACCGTGGAAAGGGAGCCTTCCATGCTTGTCACTCTTGAAGAAAGGCCGTTTGCGGTCTGCTCTACGGACGACATCGAGCCTTCCACACTGGAAACCCTGCTCCTAAGCCCGCTTGCGGTCTGCTCCAGCGTGGAAATATCGCCTTCCGCGTTGGCGACCCGCTGTGAAATGCTGCTTGCTGTCTGCGTGACGCTGGAAAGGTTCTTTTCGTTGTCCGCCACCCGCTGCGAAATCCCGTCCGCCGTAACCTTCAGCTCGGCGATTCCTTTTTCATTGTCCTGCACCCGCGCCGAAATCCCGTCCGCTTTGACCGACAGCTCGCCGAGCTGCCCCTCATTCCGCCGCACCTGCATTAAAATTTCCTCAGAGGTCTGCTTGAGAATCGAAATATTCCCGTCAGCATCGGTCAGCCGGTTAAATATCTCCTCGTAGCCTTCGATATTGTCCGCGTCCAGATTTGATAACACAAATTGCAGCATTTCCTGAAGCTCCCGGCAAAAGTTGTACAGCTTCTTGACCGTCCCGGACAAATCCTCCTCCCGGTACCGGGGCAGCTGTGCCTCCGAAAAATACGCCATTATCGCGCGCTCCCTTCCTTGAACCGTCGGTTAATCGCGTGCAGTGTCACGCGCCCTGTCCCGCGCAGGCGGATACTGAACCCATGCCCGCGAACCGGCAGATACGGCACCGCGACCGTGCAGTCCGTCCGCCTTGCCGCGCCGCTCCACGCTTCGCGCCAGCCCTGGCCGTCAATGCGGGTATCCACGGCGAGGACAGCACCCCGGTCGGCGGTGAGCACCAAATCAAGCCTGCCGCTCTTTTTCTTCTCTGGCGCAACCGTCTCAAACGGCCCGAACACGGCTTCCCAGCTGACCAAATCGCCCGTGCCGCACTGCCACAGACCGCCGTCCGCATCCAGCAGATACAGCGCCCCGCCGCAGCTCGAAAAGCCTGCGGCTTCCGTCTCATCCTCCCGCGCCCACAGGTTCTTTTCAGTGTCATAAACCAAAATTTCCGCGCCCTCCTGACCGACGCCGCAGAGGTAATACTTCGCCCCATGCATCCCGGCGCAGGCGCGGTCATAGGAGCTGGCCAGCTGCATCCCGACCGGCTCCGGCGTGCCGCCGCCGTACGCCATTACGCCCTCCCGGCTGAGGTAGTATAACACGTTGTTATAAACGCAAAGCGTATCCGCGCAGCCCGCCTGTACTCCCGAAATATACGAGGTATTGACCGTGAAATTCGTCGGCTTCGTGCCGTAAAGCTTGTGCACACAGCTTTCTTTGAACGCCAGCACATAGCTTGCATACCCGGCAATCCCGGTAAAGTCTCCGTCCGAGCCAACGCCCACGTCATAAGCGTCGGTCGCCAGCCCGTTGAACACATTCCAGTTGAACCCATCGCCGAGCTTGCAGCAGCAAATGTGGTTGCCGTATACGCCCCAGAGCCGGTTATCCTTCTCGCATACAAAGTCCAAATCGGGCACGGTGCGGGAGAGCGTGACCGCCCCTTCCTGCCATTCATGCGTGTTTTGATTCCCTTCGCCGCCAAGCTCGCCGTACTGGAAAACATTGTCGTAAAAGGTTAATGTACTGCCATCAACCGCCTGCACCACGGCGGTACGGTTGTTGTAGTCCTGCGAACAGCCCTCAATCGTTACGCCGTCGCCAGCCTTGAACGGCCAGCCGCCGCCGTCCGTGCGCACAATCGAGCTGTTCGTGAACCTCACCGCCAGCGCGCCGACGCTTGCTTCCATGCTGCAAAATTCTTCTGTTTTTGCATTAAACGCCTTCTTATCCGGCCAAAGAAAAATCCAGTCGTTCATGACCACGGCACGCTTGCGCCCAGCGGCCACACTGCCGACCGTCCGGCCATCGAACTTGACCGCCGCCCCATCCACCACAAAGGGCTTGCCGTCCTTATGCAGAATCAAAGTTGCCGAGGAATACGCGGTCACCTTCCGCCGCCCTTTGCGCGGGCTGAGGCAGGGCGCGTTGTCGGTGCTCATATTGCGCATTTCGCGGCACGCGCCGTCCTGAATCCGCGCCCGCCGGTCAAGCCCGGTAAACTGGTACGTGACCGTGCTGCCCGCGTTTGCTCCCGGAATGCGGTAATTAAACATAGCTGTTCACCTCCGCGCCCCGGCGGGGGAAATGGGTGCGCCGGTACCACTTGGCATACTCGTCATACAGTCCCGTAAACACGGACATTTCAGTGTTGGCGGAATCATACTCCTGCGCCATCTGGTCAAGCTTCGCGCACAGATAATGCAGGTACATCCCATCGTAAGGAGGCCCCACAAGCAGCT
>CAJUJQ010000242.1 GCA_910586575.1 uncultured Clostridia bacterium
TCTGTCAGCGGTGTTTCTTTTGGCTCTCCGGTCAGTCTGTTCATGGAACATCCAAGTATAACATATTCCCCGGACTGCATTTTCTGTTTTAGGACTTCTGCATCTTGTTCGCCATCGAAGATCGTCAGGTCAGAGAAGAATTGTTCAGACGCCCCATAAATATTCCCATAAAAAAGATTTTCCGTATCAGGCGCGGCAGCCATAGAATAGTTGCCATAGGCTTTATTGATACGGCCATCATCTTCTTCCCAAGTACCTGTGCAAGATAGATTCTCAATACCATAATCAACCAACACATTTGTGTCGTCCAGGGTATTGCGGTAAAGGCTTCTCCCGTTTTCTATTCCCGGCTGTTGATTGATGAAATCAATAACGGATGTCGGCAGTTCATCCGAATGGTATCGGAACCCCTCGTAAACATTGGCTACAATAGAGTTATAAACGGTGTAGTCTGTTTTTGTATTGCGTCTGATAAACTTTTCTTCATCAATACTTTGCGTGATAACAACAGCCGAGTTGACAAAAACAATGCACAGCAGCAAGGAAATGATAATAAATACCGAACGCCGTTTGTTTCGTCCAAAGTTAGACAAAGCCGTGCGGGACAGTTTGGCTCCTTGTGTCCGTTTAGAGGGTTTCCGCTTGAAATTTCCTTGTTCTGTATAGCGAACAGCTTCTAACGGCGATACCTTTGCCGCTCTTTTTGCAGGTTTCCGCGTGCTGATATATACAGTCAAAATTGTAAACATGGACGCAATGATAAAAATTAGAGGGGAGGTCGAAACCTGCAAAGCTGACATTACAGACTTGTGTTCAGAGCTGAAAAGACTCATTGCCACTGGTAGCACCAGCCATCCAGCAAGGAAACCAGTTGCTAACCCAATAGGTAAACTTATAAGAGTAAGGCAGAGCGCCTGCCGGTTTACCAGTTTTTTAATCTGGCGGGAGGATGTTCCGATTGTCCGCAGCAAACCATACTGCCGTACATCCTGCATGACGGAAATATCAAAGACGTTGTAAATCAGCAGATAACCGCATACCACAAATAAAAGCGCAAATACCCCTGCAAATAGAATTGTTTCCTTTGATGTCATTCCCTGTGTCATTTGATTTTCGCTGCAAAGGATATAATTATCTGCCTCCATGTTTTCGGGGTCGCCGCCGACTATATATGCGAAATCCTCCAACTGGCCTTTTATATTTACCTTGTTCTTCAGTACCACATCGGAAAAAATAAGCCCTGCCATTTCCCCGTCCGCTGCATAGGTGTTTTTGAACAATTCAGGGTTTTCTTCTACAAACTGCTCTGATACAATTATCCGGCTAACAGTGTCGTTATTAGACTCCCACCAGCCGGAAAGCACCATGTCGTAGTGATAAGTCCGGCCCCGCACTTCAAATTCTATGGGAACCGAAGCGCCAATCTTAACTTCAACACCTAACGCCTTGAGCGCACGGTCAGTAGTGATAATCTCATTCGCCTGCTGGGGCGCGGCTCCATGCGTTGGTGCACAGAATGTCAATTCCTGCTGTATGCTGTCAGCATGGTTGATTTCAACGGTATGGCCGATAGGATTGCTGGCATACGCAAGGAAACGCCTGTGTCCTGCTTCCTGAATGAAATCGCTCTCGACGAGCTGCCGGTACTGTTCTTCTGTCATATAGCCCAGCGTACCATCCGCCTTGCTTCCCTTTTGCATAAACATGGAAAGCTGCAAGGACGAAGTCATATTAAATGCGAGAGAGATAATTGAGGTGAATAGAAACGCTGTCAGCGTGATAGCCAGGATTGCAGTAACATTCCGCACCCTGTTTTTTTTGAAGTACTTTTTTGAGAGGCTTCTGATTATTTTTGTATTGTTATTTCCAAAGAGAATATCGTTCATGTTCCTGCCCTCCTTTACTGCACGATTTTACCGTCCTCAATACGAACAATGCGGTCGGCAAGCTGGGCGATCTCGTTGTTGTGGGTAATCATCACCAGCGTTTGACGGAATTGGCTGCTGGTTACTTTCAAAAGCCCTAACACATCGCTGCTTGTCCGGCTGTCCAGATTGCCGGTCGGTTCGTCAGCCAGCACGATGGCCGGTTTTGTAATGAGCGCACGGGCAATGGCGACACGCTGCTGCTGCCCCCCGGACAGGTTGCCCGGCATACTGTTCAGTTTGTCTCCCAAGGCCAGCAGACGCACTACTTCGTCCATGAATTTCTTGTCTACCGTATCTCCGTCCAGCTCTACGGGCAGGACAATGTTTTCATAGACGTTCAGAACAGGAACAAGATTGTAGTTCTGGAAAATAAAGCCGATGTTGCGCCTGCGGAAAATGGTAAGCTGCTCGTCGTTCAGCTCGGCCAACTCCTTGCCCTTCACTTTGATGCTGCCGGAGG
>CAJUJQ010000243.1 GCA_910586575.1 uncultured Clostridia bacterium
GACTACGAAACGCCGGAGGACGTTTTTCTCTCCTGCTTCGCTCCGGATGCCGCCGGCACTTCCCAACAAAATTCTCATATTTTTTTGTCTTGGGCTTGACTACGGGTGCCGCATGGATTGGAACCGGCGCACAAAAAAGAGGCCTCCGAACGGAAGCCCCTTTCACGGTTTTCTTTACTTCTTAGCGAGGTACTTACGGATATCGAGCGCAACCGCGACGATGATAACGACGCCCTGTACAATGTAGTTGTAGTAGGGGTTCACGCCGAGGAACTGAAGCACGATTTTCAGCAGCTCGAACACGAGCACGCCGACCAGGATGCCAGGCACGGTACCGATACCGCCGGTCGTCGAAACGCCGCCAATGGTCGCGCCCGCGATCGCTTCCAGCTCGTAGCCCATGCCAAGGCCGGAGGACGCGCCGCCGGACTTCCCCGCCAGCAGGTAGCCCGCAAGGCCATACATCACGCCCGCAAGGGTATAAATAATCATCTTGGAGCGGACGGTATTTACGCCCGAAACCTCCGCGGCGCTTTCGTTGCCGCCGATAGCGTACATATATTTGCCGTGGGTCGTCTTATTATACAGCAGCCAGAAGAACACGCCCGAAATCGCGGCAATAATCATCAAATAGGTAATGCCGTCAAAGCCGCCGAAGGAGAGGATTTTGCCATTGCAGAACTTGGTATAGTTTTCCTTGAAGCCGCCGACCGGAGAAGCGTTGGTGAACACCAGCGCGATACCATAAACAATGGTCTGCGTACCCAGCGTTGCGAGGAAGGGCGGAACCTTCACGACCGAAACGATAAAGCCATTAAACAGGCCGATGCAGCCGCCGACCAGCAGCACGACGAGCAGCGCGGTGAGCAGGTTAAACTCGGGCAGGCCGGGGAACAGCCGCCCCGAGTAATCGACGCGCTGGAGCAGTACGCCCGCAAGGCACGCGCACAAGCCGGTAGCGCGTCCCGCCGAAAGGTCGGTGCCCTTGGTAATCAGACATCCCGAAACGCCCAGCGCAATCAGGAAGCGCACCGCCGTATTGGCGGCAAGGTTATTGAAGTTGCTCATCGAGAAGAAGTTATCCCGGGTAATGCCGACAAAAACCGCTACCGCGAGCAACAGGAATACGATAATATTATTGCCAATATATTTGAGTACCGGATTGGCAGCCTTTTTGTTTTCTCCCATGATTTCGTCCTCCTTTTTATTCAAACTGGGTGGCAAGCGCCATAATGTTTTCCTGGTTGGCTTCCGCACCTTCGATGAAGCCGGTAACGCGCCCGTCGCACATGACCATCACGCGGTCGCTCATGCCGATCAGCTCGCTCATTTCCGAGGAAATCATGATGATGCTTTTGCCCTGCTTGGCCAGCTCCGCGATGATGCAGTAGATTTCATACTTCGCGCCAACGTCGATACCGCGCGTCGGCTCGTCCAGAATCAGCACATCCGGGTTGTTCGCCAGCCAGCGCCCAATCAGCACCTTCTGCTGGTTGCCGCCCGAAAGCGACTGGATCTGCGTCCTGGAGCTTGGCGTTTTAATCGCCATCTTGCGCACGTTGTCCTGTACCAGGTCTTCCACTTTTTTGTTGTTCAAATAAAAACCGAAATCAAGGTATTTCTTGAGCGACGCGATCGAAATATTGTCCGCAATCGACAGCACGCCCATAATGCCGGTTTCGCGCCGGTCCTCGGTCAGCATCGCAATGCCGCGGTCAATCGCGTCCTTCGGGCGGCGGATTTCAATCGGCTGCCCCCTGTACTTAATTGTGCCCGTGGTATGGCTGCGCGTGCCGAACAACCCTTCCATCAGCTCGGTACGCTGCGCACCGACCAGGCCGCCAACGCCCAGGATTTCACCCTTCCGCAGGGAGAAATTGACGTTGCGGAAGCTCTTGGGGTTAATCGAAGTGAAGTCCTCCACCTCGAACACGACCTCGCCCGGCGTGTTCTCCCTCGGCGGGAACAGGTTGGTCAGTTCGCGGCCAACCATCTTGGTGATAATAAAGTCGGTGGTCAGCCCCTTGGCGTCCCACGTCCCGATGTACTGCCCGTCCCGCATGATGGTAACCTCATCCGAGATGCGCAGGATTTCATCCATTTTATGGCTGATATAGACGATGGAAACCCCCTCTGCCTTGAGGTCCTCCACAATCCGGAACAGCGCCTCTACCTCGTTCTGGGTCAGCGACGAGGTCGGCTCGTCCAAAATCAGCACCTTGCAGTTTGCGGAAACGGCCTTTGCGATTTCAACCGACTGCATCTGCGACACGCTCAGCGTGCCCACCTTCTGCTTGGGGTCGAAATTCATGCGCACCTTTTTGAGCAGCGCCGCCGTATCCTCGTTCATTTTTTCATGG
>CAJUJQ010000244.1 GCA_910586575.1 uncultured Clostridia bacterium
GGCCCCGGCCCCGGCGGCAGCGCCCGCCCCGGCTGCGGCAGCTCCGGCGCCCGTTGCCGCGCCCGCAGGCGCTGGCGAGCCTCTGCCCAGCCCGATGCCGGGCACCATCCTCGATGTGCGCTGCACCCAGGGGCAGGCCGTCAAGGCGGGCGACATCCTGTTCATCCTCGAAGCCATGAAGATGGAAAACGAAATCACCGCGCCGCGTGACTGCACGGTCAGCTCGGTCTGCGTAACGAAGGGCACGGCGGTCGATACCGGCACGGCGCTTGCCACATTGGCATAAAGGGGGCTTTGGAAGATGGAGTTCTCCTTTATTGAGGTCATGCGGCGCATCCTGGCGGAGTCGGGCTTTGCCGCCTTTGCCAGTGAGCCGCGCAACCTGATTATGATTGTCATTGCCTGCGTGCTGCTGTACATGGGCATTGGCAAGAAGTTCGAGCCGCTGCTGCTGGTGCCGATTGCGTTCGGCATCCTGATGGCAAACTTCCCGCTGACCGGCATCCTGGACGACGGCGGCTTGTTCCATTATTTCTACTTTGGCGTGGAGCACGCAATTTATCCGTCGATTATCTTCTTGGGCATCGGCGCGATGACCGACTTCGGCCCGCTGATTGCCCGCCCAAGTTCGCTGCTGCTGGGCGCGGCGGCGCAGTTCGGTATTTTTACGGCGTTCCTGCTGGCGCTGGCGCTCGGCTTCCCGTGCGCGGTTGCGGCGGCAATCGGCGTTATTGGCGGCGCGGACGGCCCGACGGCAATCCTGACGGCTTCCAAGCTGGCCCCCGCCTATCTGCCCGCCATCGCGATTGCGGCATATTCCTATATGGCGCTTATCCCGATGATCCAGCCCCCGCTCATGCGGCTGCTGACCACGCAGAAGGAACGCGAAATTAAGATGGAGCAGCTGCGCACGGTCTCCAAGACCGAGAAGATTATCTTCCCGATTGCGGTTGCCATCTTTGTTATCCTGCTCATCCCGGACACCGCCCCGCTGATTGGTATGCTGATGCTGGGCAACCTGTTCCGTGAGTGCGGCGTGGTTGACCGCCTGTCCGACACCGCGCAGAACGCGCTGTGCAATATCGTGACGATTTTCCTGGGCCTTTCGGTTGGCTGTAAGGCGGTTGCCGAAACCTTCCTGACCTGGGATACAATTAAGATTATCATCCTCGGCCTGCTGGCGTTCATGCTGTCCACCTGCGGCGGCCTGCTGCTGGGCAAGGTTATGTGCAAGCTTTCGGGCGGCAAAATTAACCCGCTCATTGGTTCGGCAGGTGTTTCGGCGGTCCCGATGGCGGCGCGCGTTTCGCAGATTGAAGGCCAGAAGGCCAACCCTGCCAACTTCCTGCTCATGCACGCCATGGGCCCGAACGTTGCGGGCGTTATCGGTTCTGCGGTTGCGGCCGGTTTCATGATTAAGGTATTCGGCCTGGGCTGATCCCCTATCATTTTGACAAACACAGATTGCCCGCCGCTGATGCGCCTTTCCGGCGTATCGGCGGCGGGCATTCTTACAAACATACAGCCGCCTGAACGGCTCCCGTCCGGGCGGCTGTATGTTTGCATTAGGTTTGTTCACGGTTGATGACTTTCATTTGCAGCCCTTCCATGACATCCAGCGCCTTTTCGTGCAGCGCTGGGTTGAAGCTGCGGCACAGTGACGCGTCTATGATGATTTGCGCTTCCGGCCACTGCGCCTGGAGCATCACAGCGTTTGAAATGACGCACATATTGGTAACAACGCCGGTCACCAGGATTTCATTTACCTCGCCGAGCCGCTCCGCAAGCTGCGCCAGCGCGGCGGGCGGCATCCCGAACGTCGGTTTTTTGATATGGTGGATCTGATGGTTGGCGCACGTTTCACGGCACTGCGCCTGCACCTGGCCGTACAATTGCCAGCCCGCCGAGCCATCCAGGCAGTGCGGCACGGGGAGCGCATGCCCCTCACGGGAATCCAGATAGTTTTCACCGTGTGTGTCAAAGGTGAACAATACCTCGCCGCCCAGCGCTAGGTATCGCTGTATGGTATCTGCGATTCCCGCGTCAATCGACTCCGCGCCGGGAAAGCCCAGCGCACCGTTTACAAAATCGTTCTGATAGTCTATCACAACCAATAGCTTTTTCATAAAATCCCTCCTGGTATGTTTTCCTGCGGTCCGCGCCGCTGGTACTTTGATTTTATCACATCCCGTGCCGTACGTCTACCCGTCCCGGTGCAGCAAAAATATGCAGGATTTCAGCCCGGCGCATACTGCCCCGCGCGGCAAAGGAAGCCAAGATTTTCCTGCTGCGTGCATCAGGGTATTTGAATGAGTAAACAAATTGTGAACAAAGTAGTCATCGTTAGCCTTG
>CAJUJQ010000245.1 GCA_910586575.1 uncultured Clostridia bacterium
ACTTCTTTTGACCTGATTTTGTAACTAACAGCCAATAACCCCCTGTGAAATCCATCTCATGAAAGTGCTTGTTTTCGTATATAAATTTCATAGTGGTTTGTTATGCGGCTTAAAAAGTTTGAATCATTATTAACGCGGTTAAAACTGATATAGCTCAGCTCGTCCAGGATCAGCAGATCAACGCTTCGCAGAGACTTTTGAAGCTTATGCAGCGAATAGTCATCCCTGGCTTCGCACAGCTCGGCAGAGAGCGCGGCCGCATTCTGAAACAGGACCCGGAAACCGGCAGCACAGGCTTTCATCCCAAGGTCAATCGAAAGATGGGTTTTCCCCCGTCCAGGATTGCCAATGAAAATCACATTCCGGCGGTCGGCGATGAATTGGCAGCTGGCCAGCTCTTTCAAAAAAGCAGAAGATACCGCAGGATTGAGCTGGCTGAAATCGAACTCATCCAAGGTTTTCAAATCACTATTCACAACTTAAGGTTGATTTCCATTTTCAGGGAGGATTATTCTGAAGGGAAGATGTTGTTTTTACGACAAAATTATAAAATTTCAGCGCTTGCCCTATGTGGAAATATTTCCCATCTTTTTAAGTTGTGAACAGTGGTTTTGAAATAGGGGAATGCCGCTGCTTTTATCCTCCTTTTAAGCTGGTTTTCCTGCCGTGACGCGAGTTCGGCCTTCATGAGTTCCAGAAGCAATCCACCAAAATCAAGATTCGATTCTGCCTGTCGCAGGAACTGCTGATATTCCCCGAAAACAGGAAGTTTCAGCTGTTTCGCATAGAGTCGGATCTGTTCTTCCAACACGTTCATACATACACCTCCCTTCCGGAGTCCAGATAGCGGGCGTCATAAGCAGCCAGATCGGTCTGCTGAACCGTAATCGTATCTGCAATTACAGGATCCGGGGACGGTACAGACGAAAAATCATGCTGTATAACGGCATCACAGCCGATTTCCAGACAGCGTTCCAGAAGGGCTACCAATTCCTTCGGCTTTCAGTTCTGAAGCGCCAGCCAGTCCAAAAAAGCTTTCGGAATCTGATCCCGTACCGACTTTGCCTGAAAAATCGCGCGGCCTTTCCGTTCCAAAATCGGGAGATAATGCTCCAGGCAGTAGATATCCTGCTTCCGTCCCATACACTGCGGATGAGCGGCAATCCGTCCCCCGCCATAGTAGATTTCGATTGACTCAGGAAGCGCCTTAATTGTTACCGTTTTGCCGCAATATTTCACAGGCACAGAATAACGGTTGGTATCATCCTAAAAGCCGGATAATCAGTACTCAAAACATCAGTACGATGTAACGTGCAGTTTTTCAAGAAAAAGTTGATCCCGAGCGGTAATCCCGGTAGACCATCGCTTAGAGAAAAGCATTGTTGAAACGCTGACTTCTTCTACGGCGTCAAACCACTGCAAGATCAGATAAATGGGAGTATTCTTCAGCCAGGATTTTAATTTCTCTTCACGCAGCAAGAAATCCTTGTTGTCACGGGCAGGATCACCATTCTTCTTGCCGAGCAGCAGCTTCATCTGACGAATCTGCTCGCTCAGATATTTGTAATAGCATAAGGCAACGAACTGGACGAACATCCTCCCCAAAAGACATTCGCTGGACCAGGCCCTTGTCCGGGAACCATCCGCACGCTGTTTGCCAGACTGAAAGAAGGACGCTATGGTTTCCCTGGCGCGGTATTTGCGGAGACATTCAGCCGCATCCTTTTCGCAGTTGGAAACCAAGGCAAAATATCCATGGTACTTTTTATGCGCCGCTATCGCTTTTTCGTTGAAGGAAACGGAGCATCTCGACCCATGATGATGGACAAGCAGATCCTTATGCACTTTTCCAATGGCGCTTTCTGACATTTCCTCCACAGCAGTGCCGGTTTCAAGCAGATTTTTCAGTTCAAAAAGCTCTTTGTCAAATAAGGAATCCTGTTCCACCCGCCGCATCGGGTTGAAATACAGGTGCAGATAGACCCTGAAGCTGTCAGCATCACCTGCCTGAAGGCCCTTCTTTTTGCTGGCGTATTTACGGGAGCGGGAGAACTCCTGCATACGCACGACGGTCGTACAGTGCGTGTCTGTATCGAACGGGCAGGCGCTGCCAGTACTGCGGAAATCGTCCAGATGGGCGTCCAGTTCCTTCCTGACCCACTTAGTATTTGTTTTGATTAGCGTAATGAAGTCGAAGTGGGCGTGGAGAAGTTCCGCAAGGTTCTTCTCAGAATAGTGGCCATTATCCGTTATGATTTCAGCTTTGTCTATGCCGATGGCCGAAAGCTGCTTCAGCGCATTCCCTATCGTGATGACGTCAGG
>CAJUJQ010000246.1 GCA_910586575.1 uncultured Clostridia bacterium
AAGGCTAACGGTGACTGCTTTGTTCACAATTTGTTTACTCGTTCAAATACCCTGCATAATCCATATTCATACTTGACAAACCGCCTCCAAACGGTTATTCTATGAATGTGTTATTGTGTTTGCGCTCACTTCGGATGGCCGTCCGGGTGAGCGCTTTTTCTTACAGCCCGCCCCGCGCCAGCCACTCGCAGAAGCCGACGCACGCGCCCGCCGTTCCCAGCACGGCGACGGCCAGCCGTGCCTGCTCGTAACCGTTCAGGATGCAGTGCAGCAGCAGCTCCGGCCCTTTGAACGCGCACGCGCAGCCAATCACCAGCGACGCCAGCCACAGCCAGCGCCGGACCCGGACGCGGGTTTTCTTACTTACCATTTTTCAGACCTCGCTTTCTTACTCGAATCGGTTTGCCGCACCAGCGGCAATAGTTGTCACACAAGCTGACATAGCAGAGACAAGCCGGGCAGGAACGTTTGCCGTTCGCGCGCGGAATGGGTTCCCCAATCACCTCAAAATGTTCGTGCAGCTTCTCAAGCCTCCGCCGGATAACCGGATATCCCTTGATCAGCCTGTCCGCGTCCTGTTCCGTTGCCGCGCCTTCGCCAAGGGCGGCAATCAGCACCGCTGCCGCCGCTTCGCAGGCCCGTGCGTCCAGCTCGAAATGGAAACAGCCGGTTTCCTCGTACTGGCCGCGGTTCCAGCTCGCCAGCGCGGAGAGCCGCCCGGCACCTTCATTCAGCAGCACCGCGCTTCACCTCCGACATGAAGGTATCCCATACCTTGCCGATATACGCCCCGCACCATTTACAGTATCCGTGGTTAGGCGCGTGGCGGTACCCGCACTGCGGGCAATGGAAGGGACGCCTTGCCCGGCACTTCCGAAGCAGCGCAGGGTAATCCCTTGCCATTGCTTCGGCGTCCTGCATCGTATCAGCGCCAGCCGCACACAGCGCGGCCAGCACTCCGGCCGTCTCGTCGAGCGCGTCAATATCCTGCTGCCAAATCGGATCTGCATCCTCCGCGCGGGCAAAATCCGCGCTGTTCTCCCGCAGGCTTTCCAGCTGCCATAATACATCCTTGATTGTCATATCATACTCACTCCTTTACCGGGACAGGGATCCCCGTTTCCTGCTCGAACAGGATACGGCTGATCCAGCATGTCCTTTTTGCAGCGCCCCGGTTTTTCCAGACGCGCCCAAAGGTGAAGGTGCCTTCTTCCAGCAGGTCCAGCAGGTTGTCCCGGCTGATTCCCATCAACGCGGCGGCGGTCGCTGCACTCAGCCGGTACCCGCCGTCGGCCTGGATTTCCTCTGCGATATCCGGCTTGAAGTAGTCGGCGTCCAGCCCCAGCGCGCAGGCAAATTGCTGCTGCTTCTTGTAAGGCGGCGTGACCTTCCCGGAAAGATAGCCGGTAACCGAGCCGGGCGACACGCCCAGCGCCTCCGCAAGTCCGCAGTTGTTCAGGCCGCGCTCCTGCCGGAGCTGCTTCAGCTGGTCTTTGAACACTGCGGTTCACCTCCCGGGATTTCCTCCAGCCTGACGTTGTCATAATCTTCCGCCGCCAGCAGGATCGCTTCTGCGGCAGCGTCAAGGCTGTTGTCGAACACCGTTTCACGGCGGCTGCCGTCGTAGTCGTCCCAGCTGACGCGCCAGCGGGACGGACGTTCCGCCTTGTCCGGAACGTTCTCGCGAAGCAGTTCAACCCGGCCAAGCTGTTTGACCTGACGCGTCTGCATAGCGCGAACCGCCGCCGCGTTCCCGTTGTCCGCCAAGATCACCGCCTGAAGCACTGTGCCTTCCGCATTGGTATAATTAACCATGTAGAGATTCATAAAAACTCCTTTCCGAATTCAAATCTGTTAAGTTTCGGCGTTTTTCAGCATCGACCACCGGAAGCACCTGTCACCCGGCGATATTAACCCTTCATCCTCCATCTGAAAACGGCGATCATAATCATGCAGGGTGCGGCCTTTTGTATCGGATGTTACCGGGCTGTCATTATCCCATTTCAGCATGAGCGCCCAATACTCCGGATAATTTTGGCGCAGTAATCTCAATTGTCCGATTGATTGATTGTGACAAAACCAACAGCCACCTCGTGCTCTGTCCGTATAAATGGGGGACAGCAATCCGTTTTCCTCACACCATTCCCGGCACATGGCTTCTGTCCAACCTGCCGCCGCAAGCGGTGATACCGCTGTAACGCCATCCAACCGCGCAAGTCTTACCGGCTCGTCAATAGCAATTCCACGATAG
>CAJUJQ010000247.1 GCA_910586575.1 uncultured Clostridia bacterium
TCGAAGCAATCCGACACTACAAGGAAAACAATGACTGGCTTTCGCAGTTCCTTGAGGAGTGCTGCGAAGTCGATTCTGCCTTCTCTGAGAAATCCGGTGACGTGTATAACACTTATCGCACCTACAGCCAGCAGGTAGGCGACTATATTCGCAGCACGACGGATTTCTATACCGCCATTGAACAGGCGGGTTTTGAAAGGAAGCGGAGTAAATCCGCACGGATGATTTTGGGCTTGCGACTCAAGTCAGATTTCCTTGAATAAAAACAGGGTGACGGTCTATGACGCTCTTATCTATAACTTCTCTTAGAGCCTTGAAAAACAGCCTATAAGAAAAGTCTACGAATTAGTCGTCACCGACCGTCATCACCGTTTAATCTCTGATGGAGGAAAACCATGCGAGAAAAGACAATCGAGAAAAAATTCACGGACGCAGCAAAGGCCAGAGGCGGTTTGGCACTCAAGTTCATGAGTCCCGGTTTCGACGGCGTGCCGGACCGCATCGTGCTGATGCCGGGTGGACATATGGCCTTCGTGGAGGTTAAGGCTCCGGGCAAGGTGCCCCGCCCTCTCCAAACTGCGCGGCATAAGCTGTTGAAGCGTCTTGGTTTCCGAGTGTTTGTCTTGGATGACCCGGCGCAGATTGGAGGTATCCTTGATGAAATTCAATCCTCATGATTACCAGCGGTACGCAATCGAGTACATCCTGTCCCATCCGGTCACGGCGGCAATCCTCGATATGGGGCTTGGCAAAACAGCAATCACGCTGACGGCAATCGACCTGCTGCTGAATGACTTCTTTGCAGTTCGGAAGGTGCTTGTCGTGGCTCCCCTGCGCGTGGCAAGCACCACATGGCCGGATGAAATCCGAAAGTGGGATCACCTCTCCGATCTCCGTTTTTCCGTGGCGGTCGGCACGGCGAAAGAACGTATCGCCGCGCTGAATGCGGATGCGGACATCTATATCATAAACAGAGAAAACCTCCCATGGCTGGTGGAGAAAAGCGGCGTCCCACTGGACTTCGATATGGCGGTGCTGGATGAGCTTTCCTCGTTCAAGGCAAATTCCCAGAGGACAAAGGCTTTCCTGAAGCTCCGTCCCCGCCTCAAACGAGTAGTGGGATTGACGGGAACGCCGAGCAGCAACGGGCTGATGGACTTGTTCTGGGAATTTCGGTGCCTAGATATGGGAGAGCGGCTTGGCAGGTTTATCGGGCAGTACCGTTTGAAGTATTTTACACCGGGGCGCAGGAACGGGAACATCGTTTACAGCTACAACCTCCTTCCGGGCGCGGAGGATGAAATCTACAACGCCATCTCGGATATCACGATTTCCATGAAAGCAGCCGATCACCTTGCCATGCCGGAGCTTATCAGCACCGAGCATCCCGTGTATCTCTCCCCAAAGGAGTGGGCGCGGTATGAAAAACTGAAAAAAGGGCTCATTCTCCAATTCCCGGAGGGTGAGGTCACAGCGGCGAATGCTGCGGCGCTCTCCGGCAAGCTGTCGCAGATGGCAAACGGTGCAGTGTATTCTGACGAAAGCGATGCAGCCCTCATCCATGACCACAAGCTGGACGCGCTGGAGGACATCATCGAATCTGCTAACGGAAAGCCCGTGCTGGTAGCTTACTGGTTCCAGCACGATCTGGTGCGAATCACGGAGCGACTCACCAGCCTGAAAATCCCCCATGAGCGGATTTCCACACCAGAGAGCATTGCCAGATGGAACAACGGGGAAATCACGGTTGGGCTTATTCATCCGGCATCCGCCGGGCATGGATTGAACCTCCAGAAGGGCGGCAGCACCATCGTTTGGTTCGGGCTGACCTGGTCGTTGGAACTTTATCAGCAGATAAATGCCCGTTTGTGGCGGCAGGGGCAAAATTCAAAAACCGTGGTGGTGCAGCACATCATCGCAAAAGGCACTATTGACGAGCGCATTCTGAAAGCCCTGTCGGAGAAGGACAGCACGCAAAAGTCTCTGATAGACGCGGTAAAGGCGGTGCTGTGATGAACGCATATGAGAAGCTGGCAAACGCTATCGTTCTGAGGGCGGTCGAGGATTACCGCGACGCATTGAAGCGGCTGCACCGTTTCCCAAATGACCGCG
>CAJUJQ010000248.1 GCA_910586575.1 uncultured Clostridia bacterium
TATATAAACTGCTTTTTGAGCCGCCCTTTGTCGCTTGAAACTTGGAAACTGGTGAATAGTAATAATTTAAATTTCCATAATAATCGGCAGGATCATCGGGCTGCGCTTGGTTTTGCGGAACAGGTAATCACTCAGCGCGCCTTTGATAGCGCCCTTGATGCCGTTCCAATCGTGCACGCCTTCGTCAAGGCACACGTCAAGCGCCACCTGGCATTCGGTGCGCAGCTGTTCCATCAAATCCTCGGCTTCCTTCACGTAAATGAAGCCGCGCGAAACGATGTCCGGCCCGGCAATTACAACGCCGCTGGTCGAATCAATCGTCACAACGACAACCAACAGGCCGTCGTCCGCCAAATGGCGGCGGTCACGCAGGACGGCGGTGCCCACGTCGCCAATACCAAGCCCGTCCACAAAGACCTTGCCGGAGGGCACGGTGTTGCTCAGCCGCGCGCCGCGCTCCCCGATTTCGACCGTGCGGCCGATTTCGGTAATCAGCACATTGCGCGGGGGAACGCCCATCTGGTGCGCCAGTTCGGCATGCTTGCGGAGCATACGGTGCTCGCCGTGCACCGGGATGAAATATTTCGGTTTGCACAGGCCGAGCATCAGCTTAAGCTCCTCCTGGCAGGCATGCCCGGAAACATGGATTGCGGCGTTGCGGTCGTAAATGACCTCTGCGCCCAGCTTGTACAGCTCGTCAATCATGCTGGAAACCGCTTTTTCATTCCCAGGGATGGCGGAAGCGGCAATCAGGATACGGTCGCCGCTGGTAACCTCGACAAATTTATGGCTGCCGTAGGCCATCCGATACAGCGCCGACATGGTTTCGCCTTGGGAACCGGTGGAGACAATACAAATTTTGCTGCGCGGGTAGCGCTTCATCTCGCCGATATCAATCATGACCTGATGGTCGTCGTGCAGGTATCCCAGCTCGAGCGCCAGCTCGGAGATATTCTCCATGCTGCGTCCGCAAACGGCAACCTTGCGCCCATGCTTGGCGGCAAGGTCCATAATCTGCTGCAAACGGGACACATTCGACGCAAACGTCGCGACAATAATGCGCTGTTCGCAGCCCGCGAAATAGTGGTCGAGCGATTTGGCGACCGTCTGCTCGCTCGGCGTGTAGCCGGGACGCTCGACATTGGTGGAATCGCTCATCAGTGCCAGCACACCCTGTTTGCCCAGCTCCCCGAAACGGCATAGGTCAATCATATCGCCCTGCACCGGGGTCAGATCCACCTTAAAGTCGCCGGTATGAATCAGCATGCCCAGCGGCGTATGAATCGCAAGCGCGACCGAGTCGGCAATCGAGTGGTTCGTGTGGATGAACTCCACCGTAAAACAGCCCAGCCGGATGGTCTGCCCCGCACGGACGGTATTGAGCCGAACCTTTTGCGGCATGCGGTGCTCCGAAAGCTTGACGTTGATGATGCCCAGCGTCAGGCGGGTGCCGTATACCGGCGCGTTCGCTTCGCGCAGCACATACGGAATCGCGCCGATGTGGTCCTCGTGCGCGTGGGTAATCACGTAGCCCCGCAGCTTGGACAGGTTCCGTTTCAGATAGGTGGTATCCGGGATGACCAGGTCAACGCCCAGCATGTCGTCATCCGGGAAGGCAAGGCCGCAGTCGATGACCACCATGTCGTTGCCGTATTCGATGACCGTCATGTTTTTGCCGATTTCGTTTAAGCCGCCCAGCGGGATTATCTTCAGTTTTTCTTTCATATAAAGTTATCACTTTCCTTTATCGTCCTGGATTTTCGTTTTTTATTATCTGCGCAGGTTGCTGTTCCGGTGCCGCAACCCGTTCAAAAGTACTTGCAGCCGGCACGCGGGCGTGAGAAACCCGTCGTGTTCCAACCGAATCTGCCGCAAGCAATTATTATCAGGATACCACACTTTTCGGGCTTTGTACAGCTTTTTTTCTGCAATTTTGGTAAACGGCGCGGTATATCATTAAGTGCGAAAGAGCTAATTAGCTCGGACGCACTATTTTTTTATCGAAAAACGGAGAGAGGAGGCGGGAAAATGGCGGGAATTTGTTTGACGCTCGGCAAGCGGCGGG
>CAJUJQ010000249.1 GCA_910586575.1 uncultured Clostridia bacterium
ATTATACCACTTTTTGTTATCTGGGTAAAGCTATCTTAAAGGGATAACCATGAAAAACTTTTCATAATTTTGTATTGAAATCGGTCGGTTTTGGAAGTATAATAAATATCGATAAAAATCAAAGGAGGGCCTGTCATGGCTGCTGTCACAAAGAAGAGCACAATCGGCGAGGTATTGTCCCGCGACATCCAGACCGCAAAATATTTTATGGAGATTGGGATGCACTGTCTCGGCTGCCCGGCTTCCCAGGCGGAGAGCATTGAGGAAGCCTGCATGGTGCACGGCACCGACGCGGACGACCTGGTTGCCAAGCTCAACCAGCATTTCGGCGAATAACAGACCTGTCAGGTCTAACAGAGCGCCCGCCGCACCTGCGGCGGGCGTTTTCAAAAGTGAGGGTTTATGGAAAGTATGGCATTCACGCCGCGTCTGGAACTTGCGGCATCGTTGGTGCCGCAGGGCGCGCGGCTGGCCGATATCGGCACCGACCACGGCAAGCTGCCGATTGGGCTGCTGCTGGCGGGGCGGGCCGCATCGGCAATCGGGTCGGACATCCGCCCGGGGCCGCTGGCACACGCGGAGCGCAACGCGCGGGAGCATGGGGTTTCCCTGCCGCTGCGTTTGGCGGCGGGGCTGGCGGGCATTGCGCCGAAGGAATGCGACACAGTAACCATCGCCGGGATGGGTGGGGAAACGATTGTGGACATCCTCGCGGGCGCGCCATGGGTGCGGGACAAGCTGTTGATTTTGCAGCCGATGACCATGCTGCCGGTGCTGCGCGTCTGGCTCGCGGGGCAGGGCTTTCACACGGAGACAGAACGCCTGTGCCGGGAAGGTGAAAAATTTTACGTTGTGATGGCCGTGCGGGGCGGCGGGACGGCGCGTGCGCTGTCCCCGCTGGAAGCCCTTGCGCCTGCCGCGCTGCTGGCGGACCCGCTTGCGGGGGCGTACTTTGCCGCACTGCTTCGCCGGGAGCAGGCCGCGCTGCGCGGGATGCGGGCGGGCACGGGCGTTGACCCGGCGCGGCTTGCCGCACAGGAAGCGCTGACAGCGGCACTTCAGTCACGTTTGGAGGGATTGAAATGACTACCGTACAGGATATTTTATATTTTTTGGAGCAGTTTGCGCCCTATGAGCTGGCGGAGAGCTGGGACAATGTTGGACTCATGACCGGCGACCGCTGCCAGCCGGTGGACAAGGTGCTGTGTGCGCTCGACGCAACAGAGGACGTGGTTGCCGAGGCTGCCGAAATGGGCGCGCAGCTGGTGGTGGCACATCATCCGCTGATTTTTACCTCGGTGAAAGCGGTCACGGAGGACGACGCGGCGGGCCGCACGCTGCGCCGTGCCATCAAAAAGGATATTGCGGTGATTTGTATGCACACCAATGCCGACTGCGCCGAGGGCGGCGTCAATGACGCGCTCGCGGCAGCGATTGGCCTGCGGGATATCGTGCCAATGGGCGCGGGGGAGCGGGGGCTGCTGGGGCGCGTGGGCGACCTGCCGCGCGCGATGCAGCCCGCCGAATTTGCGGTTTACGTTAAGCAGGCGCTTCACGCGGGCGGCGTGCGTTTCACCGACGGCGGGCGGGAGATTACGCGCGTCGCGGTCGGCGGCGGGGCCTGCGGTAAGCTGATGGATTTTGCGCTCGAAAAGGGCGCGCAGGCGTTCCTGATTGGGGATTGCTCTTATGATTTGATGCAGCGGGCGCGATCGCTTGGGCTGACGCTGGCGGACGCGGGGCACTTCCCGACCGAAAACCCGGTTGCCAACGTTTTCGCCGAGCGGATTGGCGCGGCATTCCCGGAGCTTTGCGCGCGGGTTTCGGCTGTCCATCGGGATTGTATCCAATTTGTGTGATTTTTTGCTTGCAGGGGAGGGGCTTGCCCCTCCCCTGCCGTGCGGAAATTGCCGTTTTGTGCGGGAGGCGCCAAGCCTCTCCCCTACAATTTTATACCGTTTCACCAGTTTCCAAGTTTTGAACAAAAAAAGTGAATCATCCTTGAAAAAGCAG
>CAJUJQ010000250.1 GCA_910586575.1 uncultured Clostridia bacterium
CTGGCGCTGTCCGCGCAGGACCGCCCGCCGCGCAGGCGAACCGAACGGCAAACTCTAACGCACACGAGTATAATTTTAGCGTATTAACGCGCGTTCCAGGTTGCCATGGCGCCAAAAACCGTTCCGCACACTTTGCCCGTCAGCGGCTTTCCCGTATAAGGGGAGTTGCTTGCCTTGGACTGATAAGCCGTATATACCACTTCCCTTTCCCAGTCCAGCAGCACCAGCTCCGCATGGTTCCCCTCGGCGATGCTCTTGCCCGTCAGGCCGTATATCTGCGCCGGGCTGCGGCTCATCTTTTCCAGCAGCTGCATTTTGCCGAGCTTTCCGGTACGCACCAGCCAGGTGCACCCTACCGAAAACGCCGTTTCCAGCCCGATAATCCCCGAAGGCGCTTTGCCCCATTCCCGCGCCTTTTCCGCTGCCGTATGGGGCGCGTGATCGGTGGCTATCATATCAATGGTCCCGTCCGCAAGTCCGTCCACAATCGCCTGACGGTCGCGCTCCGTGCGGAGCGGCGGGTTCATCCGCGCGTATGTGCCGTGGATGAGCACCGCGTCCTGCGTCAGGCTGAAATGGTGCGGCGTGGCTTCGCAATAGACGGCAGCGCCCGCCGCCTTGGCCTGCCGGATCAGTTCAACCGAGCGCCCCGACGAAATATGCTGGAACACCACCCGTGCGCCGGTTTCCCGCGCAAGCGCAAGGTCGCGTTCGACCATTATTTCCTCCGAGCGCGGGTCTGCCCCCGGAACGCCCAGTTTTTGCGCGGCCTGCGAGCCTGCGTTGACCCCCGGCGAACCGAGCAGCGCCGGGTCCTCCTCGTGGAAGGACAGCAGCACGCCGCACCGCGCCGCCTCTTCCATGGCGCGCCGCGCCAGAACCGGATTGGTCAGGTTGATGCCGTCATCGGTAAAGCCTGCCGCGCCCGCCCGGCGGAGCGCCGCAAAGTCGGTCAGCTCCTCACCGCGCAGCCCCCTGGTAATGGCGCATGCCTGCAAAACATTGACATTCCGCACCTGCCGCGCCCGCTCGTAAATACCGGAAAGCGTTTCCGCGTTATCGCACGCCGGGACGGTGTTTGCCATGCAGACAACGGTTGTAAAGCCGCCCGCCGCCGCCGCCCGCGCGCCAGTGAAAATATCCTCTTTTTCGGTCTGCCCCGGGTCGCGGAAATGCACATGGGTATCGACAAACCCCGGCGATACCGTCAGCCCGGAAAGGTCGGCCGTCTCCGCCCCCGGCGCGTCAATCTCCGGCGCAATGCGCGCAATCACGCCCGTGTTGTCAATCAGGATATCGCGTACCCCGTCAAGACCAGTATAAGGGTCTAAAATATGTCCATTTTTCAGCAAAATCATGCCTATCCCCTCCTCTGCATCCATGAATTGTTATCGGATCGGAAATCCATAACGGGTGTACCAATAGTATGCCCCAACCCCTGCCAGCGCAAGCTGCACCGCAAAAATCAGCGGCAGCCCCCACATAAAACGCTTATGAAGGGTCTTGTGCCTGCAAATCCTCATGGAAAGATATACGCCAGGCGTACCACCCAAAACCGAGCATAAAAACAGCGTGCGCTCCCGGATGCGCCAACGGTTATGCTGGGCGCGCCATTTATCCAGGCATACCACTAGGATTCCCAGCAAATTAACCGCCGCAAAATAAATAAAAACCAGTTTCATACCGCATCTCCTATTTACCGGTAGATATTTCCGTTTCTATTGTATCGGGAACTGCCTGCCGTGTCAAGCATGGAAAGCGACGCGCCACGATTTCCCGGCAAACCGTCCGAAAGAAGGATTAAATTTCACCGTTTACCAAAATTGCGGCAAATGTCAAGTAATTTATGCGAAAAAACTATAAAATATTTAATGGTTATCCCTTTTGAACAGCTTGATGAAAATCAAGCATGGCAAACGCCAGTC
>CAJUJQ010000251.1 GCA_910586575.1 uncultured Clostridia bacterium
ACGACAAAGAGCAGGAGTTCCGCGACGCGCTCGGCGCGCAGAGCTGGGCGCTCCGCTTCGGCGATAAGACCTACACCATCGACTGGCTTGCGCCGTCCTCTATGCCGCTGTTTGTCGGCGCGGAAACACTGCGGCTTTACGAAAATGGCATGGAGCTGAACGGGCGCAGTATCTATGATGCCGCTATGACGATTGCGGAGCCGCTTACCCAGATGAGTATGCTTGATGGGCTGAATTCGATGCTGTCAAGCGTAAGGTATGGCGAAAACCCGCTGAGCGACCTGCTCACAGGCGCGGTGACCGATTACATCAGCCAAGCTGTGCCAACATTGTTCGGGCAAATCGCCCGGACGGTTGACCCCGTGCGCCGTACAACTTACGATGATAAAAATATCGGCGTTCCGTCCATTGTGCAGAAGACCGTGCAGAAGAACGCAAATAAAATCCCCTTCCTGTCGCAGCAGTCCGCCGCTTACCTTGATATTTGGGGGCGGGAGCAGTTCGGCGGCAGTGTGGCGGAAAGAGCGCTGCAAAACTTCATTTCCCCCGGCTATCTGAAAAATGAAAAGTTGTCCGACATGGAGAATGAATTGATCCGGCTTTATCAGGCAACCGGGGAGGGCGGCGCGCTTCCGGGAAGGGCAGCAAAGTCTTTCCAAGTGCAGGAGGAAACAGTTTGCTTAAATGCGGGTGCTTATCGGCTTTTTGCTGAAACGCGCGGGACGATGATGTACAGCGGACTTTCCGAAATGACGGCAAGCAGCGGTTATCAAGCACTCCCCGATGTGGATAAGGCAAAAGCGGTCGGCAATATGATTCAGTTATCAAACGCTGTAGCAAAAACGAGTGTTTCCGATTATGAGCTGACAGGATGGTACCAGAAGGCTGTAGACGCACAGGAGCGCTGTGGCATTCCTCTGCCTACGTATGTGCTTGCGTATTCCGCCCAGTCTGGGCTTGACGGCTTCAAAGATAAGGACGGCGAAACCATCGACAACAGCAAAGGACTGCGGCAAATGCAGGCCATTTATCAGATCCCCGGACTGAATGACAAGCAGCGGGCATATCTGTTTGAAGCCTGCAATGTGGGAAAGTCTGTCCGGCATTACAACAAGGCAAAGGTCGAGCAGGAGCTGAAAAAGATGGAGCAGCAGGCCGCAAAATAATTCCGTACACAACATGCTGCGCGCATTTTCCGTGCGCGCGGCATGCCTGTAAAATTTTATGAAAGGGGTTGGCTTTATGGAAAAGGTCAATCAGTTCAAGCTTGTGCTCGCCGCGTGTGCGGCGGCGCTGACTGCCCTCTGGGGCTGGTTCGGCTGGGTGCTGCTCGCGCTCGCGTTCCTCATGGGCGTGGATTACTTCTGCGGCAGCGTGATCGCCGCGAAAGAACATCGGTGGAATTCGGAAGCAGCAAGGTCGGGGATTTGGCATAAATGCGGATGCGTGCTCGCCGTGCTCGTCTCCGGTATGGCCGATTTGCTGCTCGGCGTGATGCTGGGAAACCTGCCGGTTACATTGCCGTTTGAATATTCCGTGTTCTTTTGCCCGATGGTTACAGTGTGGTATATTTTGACCGAAATGGGGAGTATTTTAGAGCATGCCGTGAAGATGGGCGCGCCCGTGCCTGACTTTTTGAAACGGGCGCTTGCTGCGACAATGGCTGCCGTGAATGAGGCCGGGGAACATATGATGGATGGAGGGAATGAAAATGCGTAAGGTGTTTATCGGCGTCGGGCATGGCGGGAGCGATCCCGGCGCGTGCGCGAATGGGTTAAGGGAAAGTGACGTGAATCTTGAAATGGCGCTGGCCATGAAGGCCGAGCTGGAACGGTATGGCGTGACCGTCGGGATCAGCCGCACGCGGGACGAGA
>CAJUJQ010000252.1 GCA_910586575.1 uncultured Clostridia bacterium
CTAATTTCGTCTTGAATTGCGGGCTGTACTGCGTCCGTGCCATGGTTCTTTTGCTCCTTCCTTTGCTTTTATTTCATTCTACTGGTCCATCCGGTTAGAAATTGGAGTTGGACTTGGCGTGGGATTTTCGCAGGGCAAGGCAGAGGACGCAGGCGGGCTGACGCCCGCCAAGGATAATAACGCAGCCATGCGGAAATTCCGAGACTTGGACGGCGCGGCACCCATCCGCTGGGAAAACGGCATGCTGACCCCTGCAATCGACCCCTCCGCCGGTTTTGGGCGCACAGCGCGAAAGCTTACCGTCCCCGAACTTCACTCGCTGCGGCTGCTCATTGACGAAAGCGCATTGGAACTGTTTGTCAATGACGGCGAGCGGGTGATGACATCCCGTTTTTTCCCGAAAAGCCCTTTCTCCCTCCGGATGAAAGGCACGGGACAGATGACGCTTTACGATACGAAGCCGATGGAAATGACTTTTGCTCAATAGAACAGTTTGGAAGCCATTCCATAAAGTGCCGTCCCGCACAGGGCGGGATGGTTGCAATATGGTAACAATCCTTTCCAGCCGGAAACCTTCCTGCCCTTTGCCCCGTCAAAAAAGCATTGATTCTCAAAATAAAGAATTGAGGTGTTCCAGATGAAAACGCGTTTTATATCCTTTTTCCTTGCGGGGCTGCTGACAGTATCCCTGGCTGCGTGCGGCAGCGGCGGCGGGAACAGCGGCAACGATGCCGCCGCCCCGGCAGCATCCGAGTCACAGTCCTACGACGGCAGCTACGAGTTTGAAAACAAACTCACGGATACGCCAATGGAGGTCGCGGGAAGCGGGATACCCAGAAGCACCACCAACAGCGACCCCTCCGAATCCGGGTCGATTTACGACAGCAGCAAACTCATCCTGCGCGCCAGCATCACTGCCGAAGCCACCGATTTTGATGCGGCGGTGTCTGCCATTGAGCAGCAGGTCAGCAAGGCGGGCGGCTATATCGAGAACAGCTCGGTTTCCGGCAACGTTGGATACCGCTGGGGCTCGTTCACCATCCGCGTACCACGGGAGCAGTTTGAAAGCACCTTTGACGCGGTCGGTGAAAACTGCCACATCACCGAAAGCAGCCGTTCCACCGAGAACGTCAGCGCGTCCTACTACGATTCTGAAGCGCGCAAAACGGCGCTCGAAACCAAGCGTGACCGACTGCTTGCGCTGCTGGAAAAGGCGGAAAGCATGGAGGATATCATTACGCTGGAAAGCGCGCTTTCCGACGTGCAGTATGAGATTGAAAGCTTGTCGGGTACGCTGCGCGGCTATGACCGCCTGATTTCCTTCTCGACCATTGAGCTTTATCTGGACGAGGTGCGCGACCTGTCCCTTGTACAGCAGGAGGATTCCTTCCTGAGCGACCTGAAAACCGCCGCCGTGAGTGGTACGCGCGGCCTGGTATCCTTCGTGCAGAATCTCATACTGGCGCTGGTCTATGGCTGGTGGTTCGTCCTGATTGCCGTGGTTGTGATTGTGCTGGTGCTACTCCGCCTGCGCAGGCGCCGCCGTGAACAGGCCGCCGCAGACGAACGGCTGACGCAGCCGCTCTCCCCATCGGAAATGCTGGTAAAACCCGTTCCGGAGGATAAGAAAGATTCCGCAGAAAAGTAAGCCCATAAATACGGACGCGGCAGTGAAATCACCTTTACTGCCGCGTTTTCTATTGTTTTGGGGCTTTTTACAAGAGGGTTGTATTGATGCAGCCATTTTGAGATAATAATAAGGAACCGAATAGGTCTGGATGAGCTCATTACGCTCAATTAAGACGCTGCCCATCAGACGCAGCA
>CAJUJQ010000253.1 GCA_910586575.1 uncultured Clostridia bacterium
CGCCTGCCAGTAGGCGTCGTCACTCTCCAGCGCCTGCCGAACGGCTTCCGCCGCGCCCTTGCCGTCCTCCACGCCGTATCGCTGCTGCAAAATCGCCATAATAGGGCGCATGCCGTCCAGTTCGGCGTCCCGGCTTGCCATCCGCCGCGAGATAATCTCCCGTACCCGGCTGTCAAAATCCTGTTTATATTTTCCTTTGACCAGCTCGTCAAAGGTAGGCTCGGCAGCCTGCTGACCGTCCTGCCCGGACGGCTGCCCCTGCCCGGACTGCTGTCCCTGTGCGGCCTGCGGCTGGGCGAGCGCCGCGTTACTGCCCGTTCCCGGCTGGGCGGGCGCCGGATTACTGCCCTGCGCCGCCGCCGGAGCCGCCGCGCCATCCCCTCCGCCTTCAAAGGCGGACAGGTTAATTTTCAAGATTTTTAACACTGCTGTTATCCTTTCTGCGGTCTGTTCCCGCGCGTCCGTGTCTCCACGTGTCCCCGGCGGACGGCCCAATTACAAACCCCGCGCAGCCGCCCTGAGCCTTACTATCATCTGCGGTCTTTCCCGCGCGTCAATCGTCCAAAATGCGGATATCGTCCCGTACCAGCGCAAGCTGTCTCAGCCCGACCTCCGCCATGACATACATGGTGTGCGCGTCCCAGCTGTCTGGGATGGGGATATCCGCAATCCCGGAATCAATCTGCCACTGCACCGGATAGGCAAGGTTCTCCAACCCACCCGCCAGCGCGTACAGAATCGCGGACACCGCCGCGCACCCGTCCGAGCTGCCCGCGTGCCCCCGTGCTATCAGCCTGCGCGGCTCAAAAGCAATTTCAATCATCTATGTCACTCTCCGACAATCGGAATACCATACTCGACCGCGCAAGTATGTTCAATCTTACATCCGCGCGCCACCGCCCAGCCGGGCGCAAAATACGCGGCATCCGCCTGCGCAAGATACATGATGCTCTTGCCCAAAAACTCAAGCGGGCGGTAGTCCTTCCCGAAATAGGTTTCCAACGGTTCCACCGGCTCACCGAGCAGGCGCTCCGCTTCGGCAATCGCCTTGGCGCGTTCCTGTAAAATTTCGTCTTCTGACTTGCCCTTCATGGGCTGCGAGATAAACAATTTTTTCATGTCAGGTTTCCTCCTCCGGGCAATGGCAAATCAATTCCGTGTACTGCGGTCTGAAGCAGGAAGCCAAGCAAAAACCAAATTTTGTCCTTGATTTTCTTCAAACAGATTTTCGCGCCCAAATTTTCATCATAATTTTCCGCGCTCACGCAAGCGGAACTTTCCACGATTTCAAAGCCGTTACGAAGCACTGCACGGACAACCGTGCATTTATCGCCCATTGTCTGGATATCAACCGATTGTATAAACGAATCTACCATGCCCTGGCTAATGCTGGGCGCATCCGTTTTCAGGTTTGTATTGACCTCCAGCGGGAGATACGCCCGGTCAAACACATCTCTGGGCGACCAGCTTTCGTATCCATCCGCATATCGGACGCGGTAGCCATCATCGGAATTGTGTGTGCCGCAGTCTTTCTTTGCTTTCTGCGGTTCTGCGTTAACCAATTTCACGCCGATATACTGCTGCATTTTCAATTTCTCCTTTCCTCAAACCGGGCTTCCCCTTTCCAGCCGCCGCTGTTCCGCGCCCTGGGCGAGGCTTGCCGCGCGGTCATAGGCCTGCGCCGCCGTGCCCCGCTGGCTGCTGCCGGAGCCGCCGGCCTGACGCGGCGTGCCGGTCTGCCCCTGCATCCCGATTGCGGCGAACAGGCCGGA
>CAJUJQ010000254.1 GCA_910586575.1 uncultured Clostridia bacterium
CGCCGCCATAGACCCCGCCGGAAAGCGCGCCGCCTGCCGCCGATTCCGCCAGTTCCGCAAGGGAAAATGTCGCTTCCGGGTCGCGGGCAATCTTGTCTGTTAAGTAGTTCAGCGCATAGCTCGCGCTCTCCTCGCTGGCTTCCACTCCGGCTTGCCGCAGCAGGTTCCTGACCGCCGTTTTCGCGCCGGTACCCTTTGCGATATCCAACAGCCCTTCTATGGAATATTTCTCGGTCAGCGCTTCAATGCCGCCGGATGCAAGGCCGCGCACCAGCGATTCCTCCGGGGAAAACCCGCGTTCATTCAGCTCGTAACCCTTGCTTGCGGCTGCCTGCGCGCCCATCAGCGCCATGCTTGCCGCCGGGCCGAGAACCGCCCCAGCCGCCAGCGCGGGCGCGTTGTTCGCAATGCTGAGGCCGGTCCCCGCAAGGAAGCGCGGCGCGCCGGTCATCCCGGCAAGCGCCTGTTCCTGCTGCTCCGCGCTCCGGCGCATCTGCCGCATACCGAAGCCGTCCGGGCTGGCCGTATCACTGGCGCGAAGTTCGCCGCGCAGCCGTCGGGTGTTGGCGTCCATCTGTGCCCGGATGTCCGCTTCCGAACCCCAGGCGGCATTCCCATAGCCCTGCCGGATGGCGGTCAGCCGGTTTGAAAGCATCTCGTTTTCTTTCAGGAGCGTCTGCCGTTCCGGGTTTGCCAGGTCGGCGCGGCGGTTCGCGTCGTACTGCCCCGCAAGCTCGGCCAGCGCAGGAACCGAACCGGCCAGGCTGTGCCCGATGCTCTTTGCGCCCGCCGCAATCCGTGACAGGGCGGGGGCATGGTTCGCCTGGTATTCCGCCGCTGTATCGTTCATTTCAGTCATGCCGCGCGGGTATTTCGGCGCTTGCGACAACTGCGCGGCAAGCGCGGTTTCCCGCATCTGCCGTGCCTGCTGCTTTGCCTGCATCGGCGCGGAAACCGTCCCGGCAGGCAGCCCATAGGAGGGCCGCACCGCCGACTGTCCGCCGCCGGTCAGGTAGCCGGAAGCCCGCTGCGGTGCGCTGGCCGTCCGCCGCGCCCGCTCCTGCCGGTCTGCCGCCATCTCAGAGGCGAGCCGCTCCATAGGGGAGGACTGCGCTTCCCGCGCCGCTTCCTGCTTCTGCCGCGCCGCGACCTCCCCGGCCAGCCGCAGGAGCGCCGCGCCCTGCTGTTCGCCCCGCGACTCCAACGCATCGATGGAAATCCAGCCCCCCGCACGCCCACCGGCCATCCGGCGTGCTGCCGGTCCTGTCTCACGCGCAGTACCCGTCCCAGATTCGATTTCATCAATGTCAAGCCACTTTCGTTTTGTACTCATGGTCATCTCCTGTAAATCTGGTTAATGATCCGTTCCCGTTCTTCCTTGCTGAAGCCTTGCCCCTGTAAATACTTTGCCGCGTTCTCCGGGCTGTATTCCGCTTCTTCAACCCGCCGTTTCGCTTCCTCGTAAGCGTCGGTAAATTCCTCGCCGTACTTCTTTTTATATTCGCTGGAAAGCCCGGTACTCTTGCTAAACCCATAATCCTTATAGTGCGTAGCGATATAATTTTCCGGATAGCCGCTTGCATAGGCGTCCCGAAACAGCCCATTAAAGTCCGGCTCAGAATTGCCGCCAGACGAACCGCCCGAGCTTCTCCCCGACCCGCCGCCGGAGCCGCGCCCGGAAGCCTTCGCCAGCAGCTGCG
>CAJUJQ010000255.1 GCA_910586575.1 uncultured Clostridia bacterium
TCCCCGGTTGCCTGATAGAGCCGAATCAATTCACTTTCCATATCGGACAGCTTTTCGTTTTTCAGATAGCCGGGGGAAATGAAGTTCTGAAACGCGCGGGCGACTGCGCCTTCTGTCTTTTGTTCCCGTCCCCAGATATCGAGGTAAGCGGCGGACTGCTGTGACAGGAAGGGGATTTTATTCGCGTTCTTCTGCGCGGTTTTCTGCATAATAGACGGCGCGCCGCTGTTTTTATCATCGTAAGTTGTGCGGCGCACGGGGTCAACCGTTCTCGCAATCTGCCCGAACAGCGTCGGCACCGCCTGACTGACGTAATCGGCCACCGCGCCGGTAAGCAAATCGCTCAGCGGGTTTTCGCCATAACGGACGCTGGACAGCATCGAATTCAGCCCGTCAAGCATACTCATCTGGGTCATAGGCTCGGCAAGGGTCATAGCGGCATCCCACGCGCTGCGCCCATTCAGCTCCATGCCGTTTTCGTAAAGCCGCAGCGCTTCCGCGCCGACGAACAGCGGCATAGAGGACGGCGCAAGCCAGTCTATGGTATAGGTCTTATCGCCAAACCGGAGCGCCCAGCTCTGCGCGCCGAGCGCGTCGCGGAACTCCTGCTCTTTGTCGTCGTCCCCGCCACCGGACAGCACGCCGGTACTTGCCAGCAGCCAGCCGAGGGCGGCAATGCCGGTCCCGGTCAGTCCGGCCGACAGGCTGTCAATAAACTCATTTGCGCTGATTTTCCCGGAAACCACCCGCGCCACGCCGCGCGTCAGCGTATTTGCAAGCCCGATGGGGCTGTACTCCACGCCGCGCTTGAGGACGTTGACCGGCGTTTTCTTAAACGGCAGCACACCTTCAATCACAATCTGACCGAACTTCCCGGCGCGGTTCGACGCCTGGCTGATGGTCTGCGCGGTCAGGCTGAAATCGCGATAGGTCGCCTTCTGCGCTTCCCGGACGGCATAATCCCTGGCACGGTTCAGCAGCCGCGCGCCTTCCTTGCTGTTTGGGTCGAGCGTGTCCACATCGACCTTGTTTGCCTTGAGGTACTGCGTCATGGCGCGCACATAATGGTGTTCCAGGAATATCCCGTCCTCTGCTTCCAGAAAATTAAAATTCTGCTTTCTGACCCATTCCAGCGTGTTGTTTTTGAACACCCGCTGCCGCTCCCGGATAATGTCGGTCGGGTTCATTTTTCCGCCGCCGGTAATGATATCCTTCATTTCCTTGAAATCCGCCTGCGCAAACTTCCGCGCCTTACCGCCCGTACCGGGCAGCAGCCCGGACAGGCTCTTGGTGCGTTCCCCTTGCGGCACAAACACTCGTTCAAGCGCCGCGCCGATGGTATTCTTCACCAAAATTGCCGGTTCAAAGGCGGCATTGCCAAGGATATTGCGGATATGGGTACGCGGGTTGCCCAGCATGGACAGATAGCGCCAGGCGTTCCATTTGTCCGCCCAGGTGCTGGGCATCTGCCGCGCCAGCTCGGTGTAAATCTTGTCGAGCGCGGCATTGGCTTCCGTCTCGCCTTTTGCACCGGCCAGCTCCTGCCGCAGCTCGTCCGGAACCTGGAGGAACACCCCGGACTTGCCCTTGTCCAGATCGCCCTGTAATTTCCTGAGCATCGTGTCCAGCGACACCAGCTGCCCCGCGC
>CAJUJQ010000256.1 GCA_910586575.1 uncultured Clostridia bacterium
ATTGCGAAGTCCCCGGCAAGCTCCTCCCGCGCCTGCGCGTCGGTCAGCTCCTGCCCGGCAAGCGTGCGGTAGGTTTCCCTCGTGGATTCAATCAGCGATTCCACGCTGACGCCATCCCGCGCGGCGCGCGCCGCAACCGCGAAATCCTCAAACACCTGATAATGCTCCGCGCCGAGCGCTTTAATCTGGTGCGTGACCTCGTGCCGGACCGTTCCCCGGTAAGCTTCTGCTGCGTCGTCGGCGTTTGCGTAAACCGTGACGACCCCGCTTTCAATCTGCGCATTCGCCGTGTCGCTCGTCTGGCTGACAATCGCCCCGCGCAGACCGACCGCCTGAAAGAGGGTGTCCAGGAATTCCCGGTCGTCCGCTTTCAGCTTCCGGGAAACCTCGGTTTCTGCCAGTCCGGGCGCGCGCTGTTCTCCGGCCATACCGGCGGCAGCGCCGACAGCTCCGGCCGGCTTCCGCGCATTGCTTTCCGCCGTTTGCAGCCGCTGGGGAAGCGCGGCGCACCGGCCAATCAAATCCAGCGCCAGGTCATGCACAGCGCTTTCTGACGCATATGCATTCCCGGCCTTTGGCCGAACGTCCGCCAGAACCTTCCCAATCTGTTCCAGCTGGTCTGCCGGGTGCGTGATATTCGCCGGGAAAAACCCTTCCCCGTAATCCGCCTGAAGCTGCTGGTGCATGGCATCGACCGGCGTGCCGCCCTCGTTGACAAGCCGCAGCCGTCCCATATTCCGCTTCCGGAACGTCTCGTATCCGTCCGGAACGGAAGCCCGGTCCGCGCTGCTCAGCGTGACCGGCGTGGTGCGCAGATACTTCCGCAAGTCTGCATACTGCCCGGAAAGCTCGTCCGCTTCCGGAACGCCCCGCTGCAAAATCTTCCGGGCGATTCCGGTTGCGGTTTGTCGCAGATTCGTTGCCAGCGCCGCCTCTCCCGGCGTGTTGAGCGCTTCATAAAGCTCGCGCAAATCTTCTGAAATCTCGGTGGTATCGGCAGTCGATTCATAGGTGGAAAGCACATCCTCCGCAATCCCCCGGAACCGCTTCCCGGAAGGCGCGCGCTGCCGGGCGGGCTGCTTGACAGGCGTTCCCTGCTTCCGCGCTGCCGCCCAATTACGCACCGCTTTCCGCGCCTGGGACGGCGTTTCAGGCAGCGTCCCGGCCTGCTCCGCAAGCGCTTTCCGCGTCTCCGGGAAGGACAGCGCCCGGTCAAGCGCCGTATCGCTGACCGCCTTCCCATCCATTAGCTTCTGGACAGTTTCAGCAGCTTCCGAAAGCCCGTCGTTCTGCCC
>CAJUJQ010000257.1 GCA_910586575.1 uncultured Clostridia bacterium
GCATCTCGATTATCTACACAAGGTTCGAAAACCTAACAAAGAATCCCCTCTTCCGGGCTGTTTCTCAGCCGGAAGGGGGTTTCCTTATGGTTAAGTTTTATTGAGCATCACTTAACTTTGCCTCCATTGTGCACCTGCCCGCTGTGTGGTATCATGAAAACAAGCAGAGGCCGCTGCAAAATATCAAGGAGGAAACAACCATGAAGATTGCAGGCATTATCCAGGCAAACCGGAAGAAAAAGGGGTATACACAGGAGCGCCTTGCCGAAATGGTCGGGGTATCGGCTCCGGCGGTCAGCAAATGGGAATCGGGCGCCAGCCTGCCCGATCTGCCGCTGATTGTGCCGATTGCGCGGGCGCTGGGGGTGACGGCGGACGAGCTGCTCGGTTTTACAGCTACGCTGCATGACGAGGAGGTCAACACGTTGGAAACGGAATGCGCGGAGGTTTTCCTCAGCAGCGGCTACGAAGCCGGGAAAGCGCGCTGCGAAGCGCTGCTGCGCGAATATCCCAACTGCACCTATCTGAAATTCCGTGTTTCGGCACTGTACCAGCGGTTCCTTATAACGCAGCAGACGAAACCGGACGCTAATATTGAGCCGGAATTTGAGCGGATTTATGCGCTGATGCAGGAGGTTTACGACAGCGGGGACAGCCGCCTTCACGCTGCGGCGGCAAGCGCGCTTGCCAGTTACGCTCTGATGCGCGGGGAGCTTGAACGCGCGGAAGCGCTGCTCGGCGAGCTTCCGAAAACCGACTGCGACCCGGACGAATTATACCCCATGCTGTATTGGAAGAAGGGCGACACGACACACGCCGTCCATCTGCTGGAGCAGCGCGTTTACCGCTCCGCTATGGAAGCCTCCCGGGCGCTGCAAATGCTTTCCACCATTGCGGCACAGGCCGGGGAAGCATCCCGCGCGCTGGACTGCGCACGCGCTTCCGTTTCGCTGAACAATGCGCTGGGCATCCAGGAGATCACGGGCTGTATGCAGCTGCTGAACCTGCTCCATCACGCGGAAGCCGCCGAAGCCGCAGAAGCGGCGGTTACGTATCTGGACAGCCTCGCGGCGCTTGATAATAATTACAGCAGCCATTCATTCCTGTCCCATATAGAGCTTGCGCAGAGGCCGGAACAGCTGCTTGCGGTCAAGCGCGTGATGCTGGAAGGTTTTGAGCAGGCAGACGAATATGCTCCCCTGCGGGTGCTGCCGCAGGTGCAGCAGGCGCTTGAACGGCTGCGC
>CAJUJQ010000258.1 GCA_910586575.1 uncultured Clostridia bacterium
TTGACTGGCAGCGCGCAAACCGCCCCTGTGAGCCGCTCCCGGCGGACGCGGCCGACCCGGCGGAGGGGCCGGAGCAGCAAGCCGTCCGGCGGGATTGGTCGGCGCGGCTGTGGGCGGCGGTGGACAGCCTGCCCGAACCTGACCGAAGCTTATTCTTCCGCTATTATTACGAAGAGGAGCCGCTCAAGTCCATTGCAAAAGCGCTCGGCCTGAGCCAGTCCGCCGCCAAGCAAAAACTGTTCCGGGGACGCAAACGGCTGAAAGCCATCTTATCCGAAGGAGGGGAACCTGTATGAAAAACCGTCTGCAAAGGCTGTGGGACGAAGCCGTCCCGCTGGGCGGCAGCGCGCCCGGCCCCGACCCCAATACCGTGCTCGGCAAGGTGGACGCGGTGCTTGACGGCGGCAAACCACACCGGCGGCGTATCCCACGGCGTGCGGTACTGCTGGCGGCGGCGGTGCTGCTGCTGACCGCCTTTTCCGTGGCGGCGAACCGGGGGGAGCTGCCCCTGCACAATGTGATTGACGCCCATTTCCCGGATTCCCAGGATAGGGCGCTTGCGGAGTCGATGATGGACGCCGCGCCGCTCATGGTCAGCGATGATAATTATATTATGACCGTCACCAGCTCGATTGCCGATAAAAACAATGTTTATCTGACACTGAATGTAAAGGCGAAAAACGAGGAAGCGAAAGCCCGGATGCAGTCAGGGGAACCGCATGCCCTGCTGGAGTTTAAGACCTCTGCCTTTGGGGACAGCTCCGGGAGCGAAGGTTCCGGATACGACCCGGAAACCGGGGTTTATGAATCGGTTGTCAAACGGCAGCTGCTTCCATGGCCGTTTTCGAGAAGTATTTCCGTCCGGTGTGTGCTGATGGAGGAGGAGCTTTGGCTCAAGGTGCCGGTGCACCCGATTTCCTCGGTCAAGCTGAAGGTGAACGCCACCGCGCCCGGTGGCCCCAGCCAATACTGCAGATCGGGCGGGCCGGTTACGGTCCAAAAGATTGTGCTGTCCCCCATGTCTGCCTTTGTAAAATTCATCTCCCCGACGGAGGAAACCGGCGAACCAGTGCTGTATTTCCTTTGGAAGGACGGCGCGGTCAGCACGCAGGGGCAGATGGGCGCGACGGGCTATTCCGGCAGCGCTACCCACGGTGAAACCGAATTCTCGGCAAAATACACCTACAA
>CAJUJQ010000259.1 GCA_910586575.1 uncultured Clostridia bacterium
ACGAAACGGGGCGATTCCGCCGGGGCGCAGAATGCGCACGACCGCGCGGAGGACTTCCGCAAGCGGTACGGCGGGTACTCCGGCGGGGCGGATGGCTCCGGGTTTGTGAAGGATTCGACCTTCTTCAATTATGACGACCCGCACGCGGGCACGCTGGATGACCTTGCCGAACAGCTGGTGAATCAACAGAAATTTAAGAACCCGTACCAGGGCACGCTGGAGGATATCGCCGGGCAGCTGCGGGATTACGGCGCGTTCGTCAACCCCTATCAGGATAAGACCGACAAGGTGCTTGACCAGTATTTGAACCGTGACCCGTTTTCCTATGATTTGGACAGCGACCCGATTTGGGGGCAGTACCAGAAAACCTACCTCCGCGAGGGGCAGCGGGCGCGCGAGGACGCGCTCGGCAGCTACGCCGCCGCCACCGGCGGGCAGTCCAGCACGGCGGCGGTCAATGCAGCCAGCCAGGCGCAGGACTACTACAATGCGCAGATGGCGGACAAGATTCCGGAGTTATATAAGCTGAATTATGACATGTGGCTGGGCGAGGGGAACCAGTACGCAAGCCAGCTCGACGCGCTGCGCGGGCTTGGCGCGGACGCGCTGACCGCCTGGGACGCGAACCGGGGTTTGCTCAATGACCAGCTTTCCGCTTACCGGCAGCTGGGGAGCGATGCGCTCAGCGAGTGGGACGCCAACCGAACACTGTTAAATGAACAGCTTTCCGGGATTCGCGGGCTGAGCGAGGACGGCTACAACCGGGCGCTGAACAAGTGGCAGGCCGATTACGGCGTTGACCGGGACAGCATCGGCGATACGCGCTATACCGACGAAATGGGCTATAACCGCCAGCAGGACGCGCTCGACCGCGAGGACGCGCGCAAAAAGCAGGCTTTGGCGCAGGCGCTGGAATGGATGCAGATGGGGCTTACACCTTCGGATGCGGTGCTTTCGGCGGCGGGGCTGTCCGGGCAGGACGCCGCGCAATACGTCGGCGCGGTGCAGGCGCAGCT